>JAIRRT010000070.1 GCA_031255835.1 Bifidobacteriaceae bacterium
GCCCGGCCAAATCCAGCCCGCCCAACAGCCCAAAGTGACCACTTCTGCATGAAACCGGCCGCCCCATGAGGAAAGTGGTCAGTTTGATCACGCCCGCCGCGGCTCGCCCACAGGGCTGAGCCTCGCGAGCCGCCTAGCGCCCCCAGATGGACAGCGGAGCACACTGCCAACGGACCGAATTGGGGGGCGTTCGCCAAGCTAGGGGGCTTATCCACAGTCCGGGCGTTCGATGTCGGGGGGCGGCTCTACGGTTGGGGTCATGGCTCGACAGATCGACTCAATCGCTGAACTGAACTCCCCGCCCGGAACTGTCCGGGTGGCTCGCTCGACGCTTGCCGAATTCCGCGCTGTCGCCTGGCGGCACAAGTGGTTGGCCTGGGGAATCGTGGTGCTGCTGGGGATGCCGGTGATAGTGCCCGGCATAGCCGGATTCCTGCGACCGACGATGCCGGTGCTAGTCACCGCCCGTCAGGTGGCGGCTGGGGAGGTGTTCGAGGACGGCTCACTTCGCCTGGTCAAACTGGACCGGAACGGTGTGCCCGATGGCGCACTCACCTCACCCGATGAGGCTTTGGGTGCCCGTTCGGCGGCCAACCTGCCGGCCGGCTATCCGCTTGCGCCCAGCCTGATCAGTCCGGCCGGCGCATTGGCCGGCGCGCCGCCGGGGACCGTGGCCATCCCGGTGCGGCTGAGCGATGGTGCGGCCGTGGGCGTGCTCAGCCCCGGGGACCAAGTCGACGTGTTGGCGGCCGCCGGAACCACGGCCGCCGGCGCCGTAACCCCTGCTCAGCGAGTCGCAGCCAGCGCGCTGGTCCTGGCCATCCCAACAGGAGAACGAGCCGAACCCGGCCTAGTAGTCCTGGCCGTCACCCCAACCGAAGCCACAATGATCGGCGGAGCAGCAGCCTGGTCCACCCTAAGCGCAGTAGTAGTCAAGTGACCCGCCAGCCAGCGGGGCCGTCAGCTCCAGTGGGGTGGGATGTCGTTTTCTAGGCGGGCGTCGTTGGTGTTGGGGGGGTCGCCCCAGGCCTCGTCGCGCTCGGAGTCCGGGCGGTCTGGGATGAGTTTGTCGGTTGCCCGGCGGTCGGATTTGGCCACGGAGTCGATGGTAGCGGCCAAGGGCTGGGGGTCCGGCTTGTCGCATGGGTACAACGTTGCGCCAACCTGCCCCTTCCGGCCGGGTTCCACCCCACCCCCGGGCCTAGTCTCTTGGCGTGCTGCTCAGCCCTACCGCGCGCGCCTTGGCGGAATACCACACGCGCATCGAGCGGGCTATCACCAGCGGGGAGGAAAGAGCCCGCAAGCGCCAGGAGCCAAAGGGCAAGGCAACAGCGCGCCAGCGCATCGATTCCCTGCTGGACCCGGGCAGCTTTGTCGAGACCGGGGCGCTCGTGCGCCACCAAACCACCGCGTTCGGCCTGGACGCCAACCGGCCGGAGGGCGATGGCGTCATCACAGGTCACGGAACCGTGGATGGCCGGCCAGTTTGCCTGTTCTCCCAGGACTTCTCGGTGCTCGGCGGCTCCCTGGGTGAGGCTCACGGCCGCAAGATCGCCCAGATCCATGACCTCGCCATACGGATCGGCGCGCCCATTGTGGGTATCTGGGACGGCGGCGGAGCACGCATCCAAGAGGGCGTCGCGTCTCTGGCCCAGTTCGCCGAAATCTTCAGGCGCAATGTCGAGGCATCCGGCATCGTCCCGCAGATCGCACTAATCCTGGGGCCATCGGCAGGCGGCGCGGTCTACTCCCCCGCCATGACCGACTTCATAGTCATGGCGGATGGCACCAGCCAGATGTTCATCACAGGCCCGGACGTCATCAAGGCCGTCACCGGTGAGGAGATCGGCTTCGAGAAGCTGGGCGGCGGGCACACCCACGCCGTAGTTTCCGGGGTGGCTCACCATCTGGCCGCCACCGAGGAAGAGGCCATCGAGTACGTAAAGACGCTGCTCACATACCTGCCCTCCAACAACCTGTCCGATCCACCCGTGGTTGAACCGACGTTCCCGGAGCACGCCACGCCCGCGCAACTCGATTCCCTGGGCCGCCCCGCGGTGCTGCGCGATGCCGAGGCCGCCCTGGACGTGCTGGTCCCGGACTCCGATTCGGTGCCATACAACATGGCCTGCGTGATCGAGGCGATTGTCGATGACGCCGAGTTCTGCGAAATCCAGCCGCTGTTCGCCCCGACCATCGTGGTTGGGTTCGCCAGGATCGAGGGCCACGCCGTTGGGCTGGTGGCCAACCAACCCAACGCCTCGGCCGGAGTGCTTGACATCAACTCCTCCGCCAAGGCCGCCCGGTTTGTGCGCACATGCGACGCCTTTGGCCTGCCCATCATCACCCTTGTCGATACCCCCGGCTTCCTGCCGGGCGTAGACCAAGAGTGGGGCGGGATCATCCGCCACGGCGCCAAACTGCTCTACGCCTACGCCGAGGCCACAACCCCGCTGGTCACCGTCATCACCCGCAAGGCGTACGGCGGTGCGTACATAGTCATGGGCTCCAAGATGCTGTGCGCAGATGTCGCGCTGGCCTGGCCCACAGCCCAGATCGCCGTCATGGGCGCCGAGGGTGCAGTCAGGATTCTGCACCGCCGCGCCCTGAAGGACCTGCCGCCAGACCAAGCCAAAGCCGAAGAGACAAGGCTGGCTGACGAGTACACATCAGCGCTGATTGGACCGTATGTTGCCGCCGAGCGCGGCTACGTCGACGCAGTCATCCAGCCCTCGGCCACCCGGGCACAAATCGCCGTGGCACTGCGCGCCCTGCGCACCAAACGCGCCACCCGCGCGCCACGCAAACACGGGAACATCCCGCTATGAACCCGCCCGCCGTGATTGTCGCCAAAGGCGAGCCGAGCGAAGCCGAACTGGTCGCCTTGGTGGCCGCATTGACCGCCCTGACAGCCTCCACCGCCGATGCCGTCACCTCGCCTGCCACAGAGCGTTCGGCCTGGTCTGACCGTTGCCGCCTGTTGCACGCCGCGCCGTCAGCCTCACCAGGAGCCTGGCGCCGCAGCTACCTACCCGGCTGACCGCCAACCCGCACCAGACTTCACGCACCAGCAGGCGCCCTCCCGCCAGTCCGCGCCAGCCGCGCACCACAAACCGCGGCACCCGGCCAACACGCGCACAAGCAGCACCACACCGCCGGCAGGGCCCTACCTGCGGCCCTGCCACCAGCGCATACGCTCTGCTGGAACTCTCAGCTGCGTTCGGAGCGGCGGCGGCGACGCGCGGCCAACAGCACCAGGGCAATACCCAGGGCGAGGACCGCCATCGTCCACCAACCGACTGTGATTGCTGAGGCACTCAGGCCGGTCTTGGCAAGCGGTGTCGGCTCCGGTTCGGGTGTCGGCATTGGCTCATCGAGTACCGGCGGCGGTGCGATGACCGTGAACGGCGTGGTGACAGCCTCACCGGAGAAGTCGCCCACAACCTGGAAGGTGTGCACGCCCAGCTCAGCCTCCGGACCCACGGTCCAGGAGTAGACGGTTGCGCCGTTGATGTCGGCAAGTGCCGCGCCCAAGGTGAGCGGCGTCGAATGGACTATGCCGGTGGCCCGCTCGGCCGGCTGCAGGTTGCTGACCGTGAACGTGACCGTCTCGCCAACCGTGACCGTCGGGCGGTCCACAGCCACAGCGATCAACCCGACGCGCAGATCGAAGGCATCGGAGACGTTGCCTGCGGCATCGGTTAGCGTGATACGGACCATGTCGCCAACAGCCACGGAGGGTGGCAGGGTGACCGACCAGTTACCGGCGGCATCAACCGTGCCGGTGGCCAGTTCGATGCCGTTGGGTGCGGTGACCCGGACGGCGGCGCCGGCCTCTCCCTTGCCGGTCAACGTGGTTCCACCTGTCGGGGCTGGCTGGGCCTTGTCCGGCGCCATCCGGTCAAGGATCAGCGGCGTCTCAAACGAGGTCTTGACCTGGACGCGGTTGAACTCAGTCTCTTGGCTGATCTGCAACTCGTGGGCGTGGGCCGGGTTGTAGTTGGGCGGCGGCTTGAGCGACCAGTTGCCGTCCTGACCAACCCTGGTTGTGACCGATTGGCCATCGGGGAAGACCACGGTCACCAGGTATCCGGGCAGTCCCTTGCCGGAGATCGTGGTGCCGTTGGAAGGATCCACGGTGGGCGCTGCCGGCCGGGACTGATCAGCCACGATGATGGTCTGGGTCGAGGTGTTGCCCACTGGGTCAACAGCAACCGCTTCCAGTTCCTCGCCATCGTTGACGTGGCGGTTCGGCTCGCAGGACCATGTGCCGTCATCCGCATCGGCATCGGCCTCGCACAGAACCTCCCCGTCCTCGTCCGTGACCACAATGTGCGATCCAGGCTCGGAGTCACCGTAGATAACCGAGCCATCGGACGGATCGAGGTTTGGCGGATCGGGCGGCAAGGCGTCCACCACCACGCCGGCTGGCGCAGAGGTGAAGCCGTGCGGCTCGCTGGCCGTCAGCGTCAGGCGGGCCTCGTGTGCCTGAGCCGGCTGAAGCGGCTGGCATTCGACAACACCTGTAGGCAGCGTGGCAACGTGGCAAATCTCCAGCCCATCCGGCGCATAGACCGATACCACAGTGCCCGGCTGTGCCGTAGCAACAACCTTGTTGGCAGTGGCGTAGTACGGCACCGGGGTGGCCGGGGTGGCAATGAACTCCACCACCTGTGTGCGCGGCGGCGGCCCAGAGGAGGGGACACCCTCAATGGTGAAGGAGATGGTCGCCCGGCCAGCCGACGTTGAGGTCACCTCCGCGGTGTACGTGCCGTCGCCATGATCTGTGACCGGCCCAACCTGACCCACGCTGGTGCGCAGTCCGATGTCGTCACCACCTTGGCCAATGGGGTTGCCGTTCTCGTCAGCCAACGTGACCGTCAGCCGGCTCGAATCTGTGCCGTTCGCCTCAACGAACTGCCGCGATGATGCCAGGCTCGACGTGGTTGTCGAGGGCCGGCCCGGCACAAACAGAGCAAAGCGGTTGTTGGTGCCATGCTCAATGGTCTGCGATCCGGGCCCGCCTGGCCTGGTGTACTGAACACCGACTGCGTAGGTGCCAGCGGTCATCGCGGACAAGTCCACCAGATAGTCACCCGGAACCTCACTGGGCACCACCGGCGCCACCGTGGCGGGAATCTCTCCCAGCATCGCGACAACCGAGATTGTTCCGACCAGCGGGACAACCGCATTGCCGAACTCGTCCTTCAGTGTGACTGTGACGGTCTGATAGTGCTCGCCATCGGCCACTATGTCCGGATGCTGTGAAACCGAGAAGCTCGATTCGTCAGGATCTACATCGCGCGGCTTGAACGTAATGGCAACAGGCGAGCCGGAGATGTCGGCAGTTGAGGTTCCGACGCTGGCGTGCAGGTTGTATGTTCCGGCCTGGGTGGTGGAGATGTCTTGGACAACCACGCCGCCGGCGCCGGTTGTCAGGTCCCAGTCACCGCCCGATGGCATTGGCTCATCGGTCCACAAATGCACCGACGCTCCCAGAATTGGGCTTCGATTGGCGTCCAGGACCCTAACCGTGGCGGTTGTGGTCTCGCCGGCCAGCATTTCGATCCGGCTCACGCTCAGCGTTGACGTTCCGGGGTCGGGGGAACCTGGCACGAACCGGGCGAGGGTGTTGCCTGTGGCTGGGACGTCTTCCAGGCCCGGACCACCATCATCCAGGGTCACGGTCACAGTGAACGCGCCAGCAACAGTCGAGGTCACCCTCGCCGTATACGT
>JAIRRT010000079.1 GCA_031255835.1 Bifidobacteriaceae bacterium
AATCGCACCACCCCCCGCCTCACCCAACCCCCAACCTGTGGATAACTCAGACCACCCTGCCCTGAGTCCCCCCCCCCCCAGCACCCCTGTCACCGTCCTCACCAACCCGCAGCCTGCCATCGTTGTGATGTTCGTTTTGGCCGGTATGGCCGTTTTGGCCGGCAAGTGATAGCGTCTGTGGCATGGATACCACTGCCATTGCTTCTTCGCCGCCCCGGTCCGAGACCGTGCTGCCCCCACACGATGGCGCCACCCTCACATCGCTGAGCGCGTTCGTTGCCGAGCATGAGGATCAGGCAAAGCTGACTGGACCGGACGGCCTGTCAATCGCCCTTCCCCAAGAGGTGTACGAGGTATTGCGCCACGTCATCATGGCAATGTCCCAAGGGTCCGCAGTGACTGTCGCGCCGGTATCAATGCGGCTGACGACCAGTCAGGCCGCGGACATGCTCGGAATCTCGCGGCCCACGCTGGTCCGATTGCTGGCCGATGGTGCCATACCGTTCGAACAGCCCAGACGTCATCGTCTGATTCGCCTGGACGATCTCCTGGCATTCCAGAACCGCCGCCGCGCCGACCAGCGGGCAGAGCTGGCCGAGGCCACCCGTCAGGCCGCCGCAGACGGGCTCTACGAGGACCGAATCGAGGACTACGCCAAGCACCTCAAGGCCGCCCGCCGGGACGCTGCAGGAGCCTAATAGTGTTCATTGCCTTCCTCGACGCCAATGTCCTGGTCCCGGCTGCACTGACGGACACCGTCCTGCGAGTTGCCGAAGCAGGAGTATTCCAGCCGCGATGGTCTGACCGTGTGCTGCAAGAAGTCCGCTTGGCTGTGATGGGTCTGCATCCAGATCTTCCCCCAGCCAGGATCGACGCGCGCCTGCGGTCCATGAATAGGTCGTTTCCAGAAGCATGCGTGGATGCCTGGCAGGGGCTCGAGAACGAGCTTGAGTTGCCAGATCAGAATGACCGGCACGTTCTGGCGGCCGCCTGGCTCGCCAGGGCTGATGTCATCGCCAGCCTCGCCAGCCCACTCGCCATGCAAACCCCTCTCGCCCCTGTCCGATGGCGACTGACCCTGTGATCAAAGTGACCACTTCGCTGGGTAGGGGTGGGGTGGGGGATTATGCTGGGGCGGCACGACAGGGGAGCTGGGCTGCGGTTCGGCTGAGAGTGCGCATCAGCGCAGACCCTCGGAACCTGATCCGGGTAACGCCGGCGAAGGAAGTCGAGTTCGTCTCTTTCCGGGCTAGGCGGCCGGGCCCCTTCCGCAAGGCACTTCACGGGAGGAACAGCCGCGTGATCGCGCACCTACTGCGCTGGGGTACCGCGCGCCCTTGGGGGGTTGGGCGCGGGGTGCTGGTTGGGGTGGGCGCGGTGGCTGTCTGCGGGTTTTTCGGGGTGTTGTTCGCTTGGCCGGTGGCGGCGATGATCGCTCGCGGCTTCACCAGCGCAGGGCACCTGGACCTGTCCGGGTTTGCCGAGGTGTTTGGCCGGCCGCGGACGTGGCGCGTGATCGCACAGACCATTGGACAGGCCAGCGCCGCCACGGTGTGCGTTGGCCTGCTCGGACTGCCGGCCGCCCACCTGCTTTACCGGCGTCGGTTTGCTGGGCGTGGCGCCCTGAGGCTGCTGTTCACCGTGCCGTTTGTGCTGCCGGCCGTGGTGGTGGCCGTCGCCTTCCGCTCGCTGATAGGCCCATCTGGACCGCTCGGCGCCCTCGGCATAGACCGGACGATGACGGCCGTTGTGGCTGCGCTGGTGTTCTTCAACCTTGGTCTGTTCATCCGTTCGGTCGGGACGGTGTGGGCGGGCCTTGACCCCCGCCCCGCGCAGGCCGCCCGAACCCTGGGCGCCAGCAGCCGCCGGGTCTGGTGGACAGTGACGATGCCGGCCCTCGCCCCCGCCATGGCGGCGTCCGGATCCCTGGTTTTCCTGTTCAGCGCGACGGCCTTTGGCACGGTGCTGATTCTGGGCGGCGCGCGCACCGGCACAATCGAGACCGAGATCTGGGTCCAAACCACCCAGCTGCTCAACCTGCGGGCCGCCGCCGTCTTGTCGATTGTCCAGCTGGCCGTGGTTGCAGGCGTGCTGATTGTCGCGGCCCGCGCCAGGCGGCGGCGCGAGCTTTCGGCTCACCTGTCCGTCCAGGCAGCACCTGGCCGCCTTCCCCGGTTGGGGCGGGCCGATGCCGGACCGCTGGTTGTGACCGGAATCGCCGCCCTGGGGATAGCCGGGCCCCTCGCAACACTGATAGTTCGATCACTGCGCACGCCCGGCGGCTGGGGGCTGGACAACTACGCCCGGCTGGCCGTCTCGGGTCACACCTCTGGATTGCCAACGTCCCTGCTCGATGCCACCTGGACCTCGGTGCGTGTTGCTGCCTGCGCAACGCTGATCGCGCTGATCATCGGCTCGCTCCTGGCCAGCGCTCTTGCCCGGCGTCCGCGCAGCGCAACGGGCCGGCGGGCAGCGAATCTGCTCGACGCCCTGGCGATGGCACCGCTCGGCGTATCTGGCGTGACAGTCGGGTTCGGCTTCCTGATCGCGTTGAACCGGCCGCCGTTCGATCTTCGCGGCTCAGCGGTGATGGTGCCGCTCGCCCAGGCTGTGGTGGCCGCGCCGATTGTGGTCCGGGCACTCCTGCCGGTGCTGCGCGGCATAGATCCGCGCCAACGCGAGGCGGCGGCAGCGCTGGGGGCCGGGCCGGCCCGGGTTGCAGCGACCATCGATCTGCCGGTTGCCGGGCGAGCGTTGGGACTGGCTGCCGGGCTGGCTTTCGCCGTGGCCATGGGCGAGTTTGGCGCCACCGCCTTCCTGGCCAGACCCGAGACGGCCACCCTGCCAGTGGCCGTGTTCCGGCTGCTGGACAGGCCCGGGCTGGACAACTTCGGCACAGCCCTGGCCGGCTGCGTGCTGCTGGCGGCCGTCACCGCTGCCGCAGTGATGCTGGCCGAGCGGTCCCGCCCCCCAACCGCAGGAGCCGACCTATGAGCGAACCAAGCCCCGCCAACCCCGCGCCCACCGGCCGCGGCCTGGACGTACGCGGCGTGACTGTGCGGTTCGGGCAGGCGCTCGCGGTGGACGGCGCGTCGCTTCAGATGGACCCGGGGCAGGTGCTTGCCGTGCTCGGACCATCCGGAAGCGGCAAGTCCACGTTGCTGCGCGTCATCGTCGGATTGGAGAGCGGGGAGGGCGGGCAGGTTAGGTGGGATGGCCAGGACATGGTGGGCGTCCCCGTCCACAAGCGCGGGTTCGGGCTGCTGTTTCAGGACGCCCAACTGTTTGCGCACCTCAACGTGGCCGCCAACGTGGCGTATGGACTGCCGCGCGGCCCGGACCGCCGCGAGCGCACGGCCGCCATGCTGCGGCTGGTGGACCTGCCCGGATTCGACCGCCGGGACGTGCGCACCCTGTCCGGCGGCGAGCAGCAGCGGGTTGCACTGGCGCGGGCGCTCGCCCCCAGGCCCCGACTGCTGCTGCTGGATGAGCCGCTGTCCGGGCTGGATGCCAGCCTGCGCCGCCACCTGGCCAGCCAGATCCGCCAAATCCTGGCCGCCGAGCATGTGACAGCGATCTTCGTGACCCATGACCAAGACGAGGCATTCGCCATCGCTGATCACGTGGCGGTCATGCTGGATGGGCGGATCGCCCAACTCGACCAGGCAACCACGCTGTGGCACTACCCGGCCAGCGAGCAGGTTGCCCGCTTTCTGGGATGCCGCTGGTTCACAAAAGGTCGCCTATCTCACACCGACGGTGTAGCCCGTCCCCTTGTGCACACCGAGTTCGGCTCTGTCCTGCTGCCGGGTTGGCCGGCCGGGCCACCGCCCGGCACACAGGTGCAGGTCGGATTGCGGCCCGGCACACTGACCGTTGCAGAATCTAACCCGAGTCTTGCAAACGCGCAGGTCAAAGCGACAACCTCGGGGGCTATGGCCTGCATCCCAATCGGCAAACTCGGCCCAATCGAGGTCCGCGTGCGCCCCAAATCCGGCGGCGATGAAGCCGACTTCACCCTCGATCCGGCCACGGTAGCCGTCATCGCCGGCCGTGTGGAGGGGTCGGGTGGACAGACCGCGACCGGCACGTGAGACGTCCACCTGCGGGAAGGCGCGCTCCGGCTGGGGCGTCAACAATGTGATGCGGGCAGTCTTGCCCGCCTCACGGCACGGGGCGCGCATTTTCGGGGAACGTAAGAATTTTGCACGGAACTTTAGCTAGGTCGACTCAACTTTGCGCCCCGTGCCTTGACAAGACGCCTGCTCGGCACCAAACTTGAGCGGAACACACTCAACTTTGCCGTGGGACGCCATCGGCGGCTTCTTAGCGCGTCTCGTTCGAACTCGTGCGAGTAGCTGGCCAACGCTGACCCCCGGCTGACACAACTAGCAGGAGGAACACATGGCCAAGGCCGTCGGCATCGATCTGGGAACCACCAACTCGGTGGTCGCCACTTTGGAAGGTGGAGAACCCACAGTCATCCCCAACGCAGAGGGGCAGCGCACCACACCGTCAGTGGTGGCGTTCTCCAAGAGCGGCGAGGTGCTTGTTGGTGAGATCGCCAAACGGCAAGCGGTCACCAACGTTGACCGCACGGTTTCTTCAGTCAAGCGGCACATGGGAACGGACTGGACCGTCGACATTGATGGCAAGCGGTACACCGCCCAGGAGATCTCGGCCCGCATCCTGACCAAGCTCAAGACTGACGCCGAGGCCTATCTGGGTGACAAGATCACCGAGGCCGTCATCACCGTGCCGGCCTACTTCAACGATGCCCAGCGCCAGGCCACCAAGGAGGCGGGCGAGATTGCCGGGCTGAAGGTGCTGCGGATTGTCAACGAGCCAACCGCCGCCGCGCTCGCCTATGGGCTGGACAAGTCCAAGCAGGATGAGCTGATCTTGGTTTTCGACTTGGGCGGCGGCACGTTTGACGTCTCCCTGCTCGAGGTGGGCAAGGAGGAGGACGGCTTCTCGACCATCCAGGTCCGCGCCACCTCCGGTGACAACAAGCTGGGCGGCGATGACTGGGACGCCCGGATTGTCGATTGGCTGGTTGCAGAGGTCAAGAAGGCCAATGGCGTGGACCTGTCCAAGGACAAGATCGCGTTGCAGCGCCTGCGCGAGGCATCTGAGCAGGCCAAGAAGGAACTGTCCACAGCGATGAGCACCACCATCTCGCTGCAGTACCTATCGATGACGGAGAACGGACCAATCCACCTGGACGTCAAGCTCACCCGCGCCCAGTTCGAGGAAATGACCCGTGACCTGCTTGACCGCACCCGCCGCCCCTTCGAATCAGTCATCGCCGATGCCGGAATCAAGGTTGCGGACATCGATCACGTCATCCTGGTGGGCGGCTCTACCCGCATGCCCGCAGTCAGCGACATGGTCAAGACCCTCACCGGCGGAAAAGAGCCCAACAAGGGTGTCAACCCGGACGAGGTAGTGGCCATCGGCGCGGCCCTGCAGGCTGGCGTGATCATGGGCGAGCGCAAGGACGTGCTGTTGATCGACGTCACGCCGCTCTCGCTCGGCATCGAGACCAAGGGCGGCGTCATGACAAAGCTCATTGAGCGCAACACCGCCATCCCGACCAAACGCTCGGAGGTCTTCTCCACGGCGGAGGACAACCAGCCATCGGTGCTCATCCAGGTCTACCAGGGAGAACGCGACTTTGCGCGCGACAACAAGGCGCTGGGCACGTTCGAGTTGACCGGCATCGCCCCTGCTCCACGAGGCATCCCACAGATTGAGGTGACGTTCGATATCGATGCGAACGGCATCGTCCATGTCTCTGCCAAGGACCGCGGCACCGGCAAGGAGCAGTCCATGACCATCACCGGCGGCTCTGCCTTGCCAAAGGATGAGATCGACAGGATGGTGCGCGATGCCGAGGCGCACGCCGCGGAGGACCGCACCCGCCGCGAGGAGGCCGAGGTCCGCAACAGCGCCGAGGCGATGGTCTATTCGACCGAGAAGGCGCTGCGCGAGAACGAGGAGAAGCTGCCTGAGGACATCAAGTCCGAGGTAGGCAAGCAGATCGCGGATCTCAAGACCGCCCTTGAGGGCACCGACCTCGATCAGGTCAAAGCAAAGCAGACCGCCTTGGCGGAAGGCGCGCAGCGGATTGGGCAGGCTGTTTACGCTCAGTCCACCGAACAGGCTGCCACACCTGAGCCGGAGAGCACGCCGTCCAGCGACGAGGACATTGTCGACGCCGAGATCATCGACGAGGACGAGGCCCAGTGAGCGGCACTCCGAAGGGCCACGATCCGGCTCCGGACCCCGGCAAGGATGAACTCGATGAGGCGATCGAAACCAGCCAAACCGAGCTGCCAGCCGCCGAGTTGGAGGGCGATGCCGTCATAGCGGCGGCCGAGTTGATCACGGCCAGGGCGGAGTTGGCTGAGCGGACCCAAGACCTCCAGCGGGTCCAGGCTGACTACGTCAACTACCGAAAGCGGGTTGACCGCGACCGGGCTGTGGCCGGCGAGCTGGGCCGCGGGGAGGTGCTTGCGGCGCTTATCTCGGTGCTGGATGACATCGACGCGGCCAGGACGGCTGGCGAGCTGACCGGGCCGTTCGCGGCCGTGGCCGAGAAGCTTGAGGCCACCACCGGGAGGTTCGGCATGGAGCGCTACGGCGAGGTCGGTGACGCCTTCGATCCGACAATCCATGAGGCACTGATGCACGAGGTCTCACCCGAGCCCCCTGCTGGCGCCTCAGAGGAGTCCGATGCCGGCCCGACAGTCTCGCTTGTCATGCAGCCTGGCTATCGGATTGGCCAGCGGGTCATCCGAGCCGCGCGGGTCGGCGTGGTCGAGGCCGGCTGATGCGAACAGGCCAGCTCGGCGCGAAAGGTCGGTGATATGGCCGGTCAAGACTGGTTTGAGAAGGACTTCTACAAGACCCTCGGCGTGCCAAAGGACGCTGATGAGGGCGCCATAAAGAAGGCCTACAGGCGCCTTGCCCGCAAGCTGCACCCGGACGCCAATCCGGACAATGCCGCAGCTGAGGAGCGTTTCAAGGACGTCGGTGAAGCCTATGCCGTCCTGTCCGATCCACAGCAGCGCCAGCAGTATGACGCCGTCAGGGCGATGGCCGGCGGCGGCGCCCGGTTCTCCGCCGGGCCAGGTGGGGCTGGCGGCGCCGGCGGGTTTGAGGATGTCTTCTCAGGGATGTTCGGAGGTCAGCGAGTTCGCTACTCCAGCTCCGCCGGCGGGATCGACCTGGATGATCTGCTGTCCGGACTCGGCGGCATGGGCGGCAGGCCCGGGCGGGGCGGTTTTGGTGCCTACCCAGGCGGGCCGAGCGCCATGTCCGGAAGGGATGTTCCGGCATCGGCCACGTTGCCGTTCCGCCAGGCTGCCGAGGGCGCCACGGTGTCACTCAGCGTGAGCGGGCGCACCGTCAACACTCGCATTCCGCCTGGTGTCAGCGATGGCGCCAAGATCCGGATCAAGGGCAAGGGCGAGCCAGGCCCGGCCGGCGGCAACCCGGGGGACATCATCCTGACCGTCCACGTCACGCCGCATCCGGTGTTTGCCCTCGACGGCAAGAACCTGCGGCTGACCGTGCCTGTTACGTTTGCCGAGGCCGCCCTGGGCGCCCGCATCGAAGTGCCCACGCTCGATGGCGCAAAGGTGTCGGTCAAGGTGCCGGCCGGGACGCCATCGGGCAGGGTCTTGCGGGCAAAGGGTCGCGGCATCGCCACCGCGAAGGGAACTGGCGACATGCTGATCACCATCCAGGTGGCTGTGCCGTCCCGGCTGTCTGGCGAGGCCAAGCAGGCGGTCGAGGCTTTCCGCGAGGCAACCGCGAACGAATCAGTCCGAGCGGACCTGTTCCGCCAGGCGGCCACGTAGGAGCGGCGGGTAGATGAGCGACGCCGGCTGGCAGGAGGACGCACCGATCTACGCGATCTCGGTGGCGGCTCGGTTGGCGGCGATGCACCCGCAAACCCTGCGCCAGTACGACAGGCTCGGCCTCGTGGTGCCCGGGCGGACGCGAGGCCGGGGCCGGCGCTACTCCCTCCGCGACATCGAGATACTGCGCGAGGTCCAGCGGCTGTCGGCTCAGGACGGCGTCAATTTGGCCGGGATCAAACGCATCCTCGAACTCGAGACCGAGAACCGTGCGCTGCGCCGGCTGGTTGAACGTCTCAGCGCCCAGGTCGAGGCCGACAGCCGCTTCTTCGCGGTAGGCCCCTCCGGCGAGGCCACCCCAGTGCCGCAAGGTGGCCGCCCGGCGCCCCCGCGCCGCCCACCAGGTACCTCAAGAGCCATAGTTGTCTGGCGCCCCCGCTAGACGGGGTGAGTTGGGGTTGGCTGAAGCCGGTCGGGTCCCGTCAGGGCCGGCTGGGTTCCGTCAGGGGTTGAGGATCATTGCAGTGCCCGATGCCGGATCGGTCACCAACAGGAAGATCCCCGCCGCCACCGCTGCCAGCGCAAGCAGGAACCCGGCCACAACAACCGCCTTGGTTCGTCTACTCGGCTGAGCCCGGTTGGCCTTCATTGGCCGGGCCGGTGCTGAGTCTTGGCCGCGCTTGGACTGCTTAGCGCTGCCGGGTTGATCGATCTTGGGTGCGGGCTTGGGGACCACCTTGGTTCCGCCAGCCGATTCAATTCGCTGCAGCGCAACCGGCTCGGTGATCGGGGCAAGCACAGGCGCAGCGACCGGGTTCTCCAAACGCGTAGTCTGCGAATCGCCAGCTGAACCGGGCGCCTGGGTCGAAACCAGCGTGGCCGGCCCTGTCTGTGCGGGGGGTGTGGCCAGAGTGGGCGCTGAAGTAGAAACCCCTGAAGTGGATGGCGCCGCCAAGGTGGGTGCCGAAGTAGATGACTTGGCCGGATCGGGGAGGTCGGGTTTGGCTGTGGGGGCGGGAGCTGGTGTGGGGGCCGGGGTGGGAGATGGGGCTGGAGCGGGGGTTGGCTCGAGTTTGGCAGCGGATACCGGCCTGGCAGCTGGCTCGGACACCGGCTCAGATAGGGGCACCTGCCTGGGCGCCGCCTTGGGTGCGACCCTGGGCGCTTGGCCAGGAACGGCCTTCGGTTCATCAGGGGCGGCCTCGGGCTTGGCCTGCGGCTCGGGCGCCGGCTTGGTCTCCGACTCAGGAGCTGCCTTGGCCGCCGGTTTGGGTTCAGGCGCGGCCGGGGGGGTAGCCGCGGGAGCGGCGGTCGGCGCGGCCACAGGAGCGGGCGCGGATGTTGGCGCGGCCGCGGATGGCGATTTGGGATCCGGTTTGGCCTCGGGCGCCGGCGTTCCAGCTTGCTGCGCTGGCTTGGTTGCTGGGTCCGCCGCCGCCGGTGGAATCTTCCCGGTTGATCCGGTCTCCCCTGCTGAACTCGGCGGGGTTCGCATCGAAGAAGCGAACCTTGTTCCGACAGACGGGCGCCAACGGGACGTAGGAGGCAACGCACCGGCACCAACACCAGGCGCACCAGCCGCACCCGCAGGCGCCGCACCCGCAGGCGCCGCACCGCTCGCCGCACCTCCACCACCAGCTGCGCCGGCACTTACGGACGGGGCTGCAGGGGAACCCGACGGGGTGCTGGGTGGGGTTGCGGCATCGGACGCGGTGGAACGAGCCGCATAGGCATCGGGGAAGGACAAAGTCTGGGTAAGCATGGCCTGATCAGCGTTTTGACGAGCCATAACGGCCGCCGCCACACCTGGGCCGCCGTACTTGACCAGCCACTCCAGCAATGCCGGATATGCCGCGGCGTGCCATGCAACCCGGACGCGAAGATCAGCGTGCAAATGAGCGATGGCGGCCAAATCTGCCGGAGTGGTTGATGGGTCCTCAACGGCGCGTCTCGCACGGCCAAGATCGGCCCACGTGTCCGTCATCGTTGTGGATTCCTCACGTTCCAACGGCAGGGCGTAGCGACTGACGCGCGGCCACCCCGACAGCGGAGCACCACGCGACACCATGGGAGCCTAGTCCCATCAGTTGCCAATCGCTGACGAAACCTCAAAACGCCCACTCTATCGTCTGCCAGGTATTCATGCAGCATGACCCGCCAACGTCGTAAGTACATCGCGGCCAAGCTCGGTCCTAAGTGCTTGTGGCAGTCTGACTGATCCGTCCTCCAACTGGTGGTTTTCGAGCAAAGCGACAATCCAACGGGTGGTTGCCAGCGTTCCGTTCAACGTGGCCACAGCCCGGGTTGTTGTCCCATCACCGGCAGGATCGCGTTCGCGTATCCCCAGCCGGCGGGCCTGGAACGTGGTGCAGTTCGATGTCGATGTCATCTCCCGGAAGCGCTCTTGGCTGGGAATCCAGGCCTCACAGTCATACTTGCGAGCCGCCGAGGTTCCCAGATCTCCAGCCGCCACATCGATAACCCGGTAAGGCAGCTCCATCAGCTGCAGCATCTCCTCCTCAAAGGCAAGAAGGCGGAGGTGCTCAGCGTGGGCATCTTCCTGACGAGTGAAGGAGAACATCTCCACCTTGTGGAACTGGTGAACCCGGAAGATCCCGCGAGTGTCTTTGCCATAGGAACCAGCCTCGCGCCGGTAGCACGCCGACCATCCCGCCAGACGCTGCGGACCGTCCGCCAAATCGATAATCTCCCCTGCCCTATAGCCGGCCAGCGCCACCTCAGAGGTGCCGGTCAGGTACAGCTCATCTGAGGGCAGGTAGTAGACCTCATCGGCATGATCACCCAGGAAACCGGTGCCCCGCATGATCTCCGGTTTGACCAGTGTCGGGGTAATCATCGGGTTGAAACCCAGATCGGTAGCCCGGCGCATCGCCAGGTTTAGCAGCGCCAGTTCCAGCAGCGTGCCCACCCCGGTTAGGTAGTAAAAGCGCGACCCGGCCACCTTGGCGCCGCGCTCGGTATCGAACGCCCCAATCCCCTGACCGATTTCGTCATGACCGCGCGGCGCGAACCCTTCGGCCGCAAAATCGCGCGGCTCGCCAACCGTGCGAATCACCTCAAATTGGTTCTCCTGCCCGGACGGCGCGCCCGGCTCAACCAAGTTCGGTAAACGCAAGATGAGGGAAGTCAATCTGTCATCTGCGACATCGGCCTCGGCTTGGCGCGACTTGACATCTTCAGCCAGCGCCTTGGCCTGCGCCACCAGCGCCGCCTTGTCTTGACCTTGCGCCTTGGCGACCTGTTTCCCCAGTTCACGCTGGGATGCCCTCTGTTCCTCAAAAGCCCCCAAAGCCGCACGATGCCGTCGGTCAGCCTCCAGAATTTGGTCCACCAAAGCTGGATCCTCGCCTCGAGCCCGCTGCGAGTCTTTGGCGGCGCCCGGGTCTTCGCGCAGGGTTTTCAGGTCGATCACATGGGCGAGGATACCGGGCCTTTGGCCGATTGTGGCCGGGAACGGGACAATGGTGCGATGGGGCCGGAGACTTGGACCGCCATCGGCGGGTTGGCTGTGGGTGCCGGCGGAATTGGCGCCGCCATCCGCGCTCACCGGACCCTGCGCGGAGACCGGCGTGAGGCATCCAGGCGCAGGCGCAGTCAGCGGCGCAACACCGAACCGACCGTCGGGATAGTTGTCAACCCGACAAAGGTCGATATGGCCACGTTCCGCCCTTTGGCGGAGGCCGCCGCCCGCGAGTATGGCTACGAGCCGCCCACCTGGTGGCTGACAGCGCCGGACTCACCTGGCACCGATCAGGCGGCATCGGCGGTCGATTCTGGCGCATCGCTTGTGGTGGCGGCCGGCGGGGATGGGACTGTCCGGGCTGTGGCTGGGGCGCTGGTGGGCACGCGGATCCCGCTGGGAATTGTGCCAACCGGCACGGGCAACCTGTTGGCGCGCAATCTGGCTCTGCCGCTGTTTGGTCTCTCGCCAATGCTGCGGGTGGCGTTCGATGGGCGGGACCGAGCCGTTGACGTGGGGCGGATCAGTGCGGCCGGCCCAGGCGGTCCGGTGGTGGAGGACGAGGTTTTCCTAGTCATCACCGGGCTGGGTTTTGACGCGGCGATGGTCTCTGACACCAAAGCGCACCTGAAGCGGCGGGTGGGCTGGCCGGCATACTTCATGTCCGGCGTGCAGAACCTCAAGGGGCCGCGAATCAAGGCGGCCATCGACATTGATGGTGCGGTCCGCTCGGTGCGTGCACGGTCCATCATGATCGGCAACTGTGGACGGCTGCCGGCCGGCGTGCGGCTGCTGCCCAACGCACGCATAGACGATGGCCTGCTCGATATCGCCATGGTGGATGCGCGCGCTGGGATTGTTGGGTGGGCCTCGCTTGCCGCCCAAATCGGGCTGCAGGGCATAGGTGTACGGAACCTACCTAGATTCGCGATTGGTCGGCTACTGCATGAACAAGCACGACGTGTCCGCGTGGTGGCCGATGGCGATCCGCTGTTACAGATCGATGGTGAAGCCATAGGCCAGGTCACAGAGCTATCTGCTCGTGTGATTCCGAAGGGCCTGCTGATTAAGGTCCGCTGAGGTTCCAAGGACCTAGGCCTAAAGGCCGGTATGATGCCCGGAGGACATTGCTGTCGTCGCCCCTGACACCGGGTGACAAAACTGAAAGATTGGCCCCAATGACTATGTCATCCCCCTCTCGTCGTTCGCTACGCCGATCCTCGCATTCCCGCCCCCACCCCATTCGAGGCAGACTCGTTGCGGTTGCCGTCGGGTTGGCTGTGGCCGTGGCTGGTCAGGCAAGCACGGTCTTGCCTCAGCAGGAGGCTGCCGCCGCCACCAACGTGGCGTACCTATCGGTCTACCCCGTGGCTGGAACCCAGACGGCCACCGAGGTGACCATGCAGGCCAAGTTGTGGGACAAGACCGCCGGCTGGACCGAGTTGGATGGCGAGACCATCACCTTCACCGTTGACGGACAGTCTGTCACTGCGGTGACGGGGCCCGATGGCGTAGCGGAGGCCAGGGTCAGTCGGGTTGCCGGAGAACCGGTGGTGGCGAGCTTTGCTGAGACCGCTGTCCACAGGGAAGTCAGCGCCTCCCACGACTTGGCCAACCTGGGCAAAGCGCCTGCTGACGTGGTCTTCACGGTCGATGAATCTGGGTCGATGGACTGGATCAAGGACGCGCTGACCAGCAACCTGCCGTTCATGGCAGAGACCTTGGCTGCTGACCTCGACTTTCAGATTGGCCTGATGGGCTTTGGGGCCAACCCCTCACCGCCGGTGATCCTTCAACCGGCCACAAACAACCTTGAACACTTCAAGACAGCCGTCGAGGGGTTGCGGATTAACGGTTCACAGGAGCCGGGCATCGATGCCGTCGGAGAGGCGACCAAGGCACGCGTTGGCCTGCGGTCCAACGCAGCTGAGTGCATCGTCATGATCACTGATGAGGGTACGCAGAGCTCCCAGTGGACCGAAGCCCAGGCCATGCAGGCCATGAGCGACAGAGGTGCCACCCTGTTTTCGATTGTGAAGTCAACGCTCCCCAGCGCGGCGACCTATCGCAACATGGCAACGAACAGCGGCGGGCAGTTCTTCGACATCGACGCGTTCCAAACCAACCCCCAGCCCGTGCTTGACGCCATGCTCACCACGTGCGTTGCAGCTGTGGCCCTCCGTCCGGATTTGGCTGTTGAGATCACCGACAACAAGGAGTGGACCACTTCGGAGTCCCGCGAAACAGTTGTTGTGACTAACCGAAACGACGGCCTGGACACTGTTGATGACATCACGACTGAGGTGAGGCTGTACGCCCCACTGTCAGTGGTTTCTGTCTCGCACGGCGGAACCGCCAGGTTGGCGACGGACGGCGGCATCAAGGTGACGTGGCCCCTATACGAGTTGGATTCTGGTGAGAGCGTCCAATTCGAAATCCAGATAGCTGTTGATGAGGGTGCAGGGCCGCCAGATCAGCTGCGCTATGTGGCCACCATTGCCGACGATGGCGCGAACGGGCCGGACCTCGCCCCCGCCAACAACCGCGCAGAGGACACAACCGAGGTCCGGAACCGGCCCGATTTGACCGTGGACGTGACCGATGGTGCCCAACGGCTCCATCTATCCGAGGACGCCACTGCAGTGGTGGATATCAGCAACGCTGGCTTGGTCGATACAACCGGCACCGAGGTGACACTTGAGGTTGACGGCGGCGTCGAGATCACCTCTGCATCCAACGGCGGCACGTTCACCCAAAGTGGCGGCGTGTGGCGGGTTGTCTGGCCGGCGTTCAATCTGGCCGCTGGAGCTGACACTTCACGGGAGATCGAACTAACCGTGCTGGACACAGCCGCAGTCGATTCGATCATCACCTACACCGCCCGGGTGACCGATGACGGTTCACACGGAGTGGAGCTGACGCCAGCGAACAACCGCGCCACAGACACCACCGAGGTGTTCGGCGAGCCTGACCTGGCCGTCACGGTGACTGACGGCATCGACCAAATCCGGCCAGGGGGCACGGCCACCGCAACAGTGAACGTCGAGAACCTAGGCCGTGTGTTTGCTTCCGGAACTGACCTGGTTGTGGAGATCGATGGCGACATCCAGGTCACTTCGGTGTCCGATGGCGGCACGGCCACTGCCGTGACCGGCGGGTACCGGGTGGTTTGGCCGGCTTTCCGGCTGGATCGCGGCCAAACAACAACGCGGACAATCGAGCTGGCTGCCACCCCAACTGCGCGTGTGGATTCGATCATCACCTACACCGCCACGGTCACCGATGATGGCGCTCACGGCGTTGATCTGAACCAGGCCAACAACCGCTCGGTTGACACCACCGAGGTGTTCGATCAGCCGGATCTGTCAGTAACCGTCTCGGACGGAATCGACCAAATCAGGCCAAGAGGCACAGCCACCGCCACGGTGACAGTTGAGAACCTGGGCCGGGTATTCACGTCCGGCACCGACCTCGTGGTTGAGATAGACGGCGACATCCAGGTCACGTCAGTGTCCGATGGCGGCACAGCCACTGCCGTGCCCGGTGGGTACCGGGTTACGTGGCCGGCTTTCCGGCTGGACCTGGGTGCATCCACCACCAAGCGAATCGACCTGGCTGCCATACCGACAGCGCGTGTTGATTCGATCATCACCTATACGGCCACCGTCACCGACGATGGCGCACACGGCGTTGATCTGAACCAGGCCAACAACCGGTCAGTGGACACCACTGAGGTGTTCGATCAGCCGGACCTGGCTGTCACAGTGACTGACGGCATCGACCAGATCCGCCCAGAGGGCACCGCCACCGCCACGGTGACGGTCACCAACCTGGGCAGGGTCGATACCACTGGCACCTTGTTGACCGTCACGATTGCTGGAGATGTCGAGAACATCGTGGCAACCGACGGTGGGCAGGTCAGGTCTGTTCCAGGTGGATGGTTCGAGGTCACCTGGCCGGTGTTCCGCCTACCGCTAGGCGACACAATCACCAGGCAAATCCAACTGGCCGCCACACCGAACGCCCGTGTCGATACAACCATCTCCTACACAGCAACGGTCGGCGATGACGGAGCCCACGGCGCAGACCTGAACCCAGCCAACAACACCTCCATCGACACCACCGGCATATTCGACCAACCCGACCTGGCTGTGACCGTCACCGACGGCATCGACCAGATCAGGCCCGGAAGCGCCGCAACCGCAACGGTGAACGTCAGCAACGTCGGCCGGGTCTACACCTCCGGCACCGACCTGGTTGTCGCGGTTGACGGTGAAGTCGAGATCACCTCGGTGTCCGATGGCGGCACCTCCCGCCCCGTGCCCGGCGGGCACGAGGTTGTCTGGCCGGCCTTCCGGCTGGACCTGGGCGAGGCCACCACTCGGCAGTTCGAGGTGCGCGCCGATCCAAGGGCAATGGTCGATTCGATCATCACCTACACCGCCACAGTCACCGATGACGGCACACACGGCCAAGACCTCAACCCGGCCAACAACACCTCCATCGACACCACCGAGGTGTTTGACCAGCCCGACCTGGCCGTCACCGTCAGCGACGGAATCGACGAGATCCGCCCCCAAGCCACGGCTACCGCAACGGTGAACGTCAGCAACGTCGGCCGGGTCTACACCTCCGGCACCGCGCTGACCGTCACGGTCATGGGTGACGTCGAGATCACTTCGGTATCCGACGCCGGCCGCGCCACGCCGATAACGGGTGGATACCAGGTCACATGGCCGGCCTTCCGCCTGGACCGCGACGAGTCCACCACCAGGCAAATCGAGCTGGCAACCATCGTGACAGCGCGTGTCGATTCGTTCATCACCTACACCGCCAGCGTCACCGATGATGGCGCCCACGGCCAGGACCTCGACCCGGCCAACAACGAGTCCTCGGATACAACGCAGATCCTGGACCAGCCGGACCTGACCGTCACGGTGAGCGACGGAATCGACCAGATCCGCCCCGAAGGCACCGCCACGGCGACGGTCACCGTCCACAACGCGGGAAGGGTCGATACCTACGGAACCGCCATCAGCGTCATCGTCCAGGGGGATGTCACCATCACCTCGGTGTCCGATGGCGGAACGTTCGCGCCCGCTCCAAACGGCGGCCACCGCGTGACCTGGCCGGAGATCCAGCTGCCACTTGGCCACATCATCACCCGGCAGATCGAGGTGGAGGCCATCCCGGCGGCGCGCGTTGATTCGACAATCACCTACACCGCCAACGTCACAGACGATGGCGCCCACGGCCCGGACCTGACCCCCGCCAACAACCAGGCGGTGGACACCACCGAGGTTTTCGATCAGCCAGACCTGACGGTGACGGTGAGTGACGGAATCGACCAGATCCGCCCTGAGGGCACCGCGACCGCGACGGTGACCGTCAACAACGAAGGGCGCGTCGCCGCGACCGGCACAGCCCTGAGCGTCACCATTGACGGCGCCGTAACCGTGACCTCCGTGTCCGATGGCGGAACCGCCACCCCGATAGCCGGCGGCTACGAGGTGACCTGGCCGGCATTCGATATGGACCTGCGGCAGTCCGTCACGCGGCAGATTCTGGTCGCGGCCCCGGCCACAGCACCGGTCGATTCGATCATCACCTACACGGCCAACGTGACCGAGGATGGCTCCCACGGCGCGGACCTGACGCCCGAGAACAACCGCTCAGTTGACACCACCGAGGTGTTCGATCAACCCGACCTGACCATCACGGTGAGCGACGGAATCGACCAGATCCGCCCCGAGCAGGCTGCCACCGCCACGGTGAGCATCAGCAACGTAGGGCGCGTGGCGACAACCGGAACCGCTGTGACTGTCACGGTGGCCGGCGATGTTGTGATCACCGGAATCTCGGACGGCGGAACTACAAGGCGGGTTCCTGGCGGCTGGCAAGAGGTCAGCTGGCCGGCCTTCCGCCTGGAAATCGGGCAGACCACAGTCAGGACCATCTCTCTGTCCGCAACCAGGGCAGCCAGGGTCGATTCGACCGTCACCTACACAGCCACCGTCGGCGACGATGGCGCACACGGCGGGGATCTGAACCCGGACAACAACCTGTCCGTGGACACCACCGAGGTGTTTGATCAGCCCGATCTGGCCATCACCGTGAGTGACGGCATCGAGGAGATCCGGCCAGATCAGCAGCTCACGGCCACGGTGCGCGTCAACAACCGCGGCCGGGTCGCCACAACCGGCACCACCGTGACCCTGAAGATCACCGGCGATGTCGAGATCAAGTCGATCTCAGACGGCGGCACTTCCCGCGCGATCAGTGGCGGCTTCGAGGTGACGTGGCCGGTGTTCGATCTGGCCATTGCCGGCGAGGTCGCCAGGTACGTTGACCTGCACACCAAGGGTGACGCCAAGATCGATTCCAACATCAACTACACCGCGAATGTGACCGAGGATGGCGCCCACGGCGATGACCTGGTCCCAGCGAACAATGAGGCGACCGATAAGACCCTGGTGTTCGATCAACCCGACCTAGTGGTCAAGATCGATGACGGCATGGATGTGATCAGGCCTGGTCAGCCGGCCGTGGCCACCGTCACGGTCACCAACGAGGGTCGAGTCGACGCCCAGGGCAGCGCACTCACAGTCACGGTGACCGGCCCGCTCCAGGTGGTCTCGGTGTCCCATGGCGGGACGTTCGTGGCCCTGCCGAACGGCGGCTACGAAGTCACCTGGCCGCCATTTGACCTGCCGATTGGCGAGTCGCTGGAACGGCAGATCGGTGTGGTGGTTTCCGAGACCGCCCAAGCTGGTGAAGCAATCGAGTTTGTGGCAACAGTCAAGGACGATGGCGTTCACGGTGCCGATCTGACACCGGCCAACAACCGCAGCGAGAACCCGACGGTTCTGGTTCGGGATCCCGATCCGGTCATCACTCCGCAGGCTGCTCCGCCGACGCCTCCGACCCCAACGCCCGAACCTCCGCTCAAGGTGGAGCTGGCCAAGACAGGTGCCCAAGGCGTCATGGCGCTGACAGTCACCGCTTGCGGTCTGCTGGTGCTCGGCCTGGTGCTGGCCCTTGGGCGAAGGCGCCGCCGCGAGCGCGGCTGAGCCTTCACCCCCAGCCGGGACCCGGCGCTGGTAGCCGGGGCTAGGCGGGAGAAGCGACGCTAGACAGATTCGCCGCGGCGAACGGCCTCAACCCAGGCCTTCGCCGCGGCGAAGTCTTTATCTGAGGTGCCTTCCTTCAACGCTGAGACGTGGGCGCCGGCCATCGGGTAGGAGCCGAGGTATCGCACAAGCGGAGAGAACCGGTGCAGCCCTATCAGCGCCTCTGCCACGCGGGAATCGGCCACATGGCCCTCCGCATCGATTGAGAACGAGTACCGGCCCAGAGCCACACCGCTGGGCCGCGATTCGATGCGGGTCAGGTTGATGCCGCGGGTCGCAAAGTGCTCCAGCAACTCCAGCAGGGCGCCGGCACGCTCAGCAGGCAGATGCACCTGCAGCGTGGTCTTATCGGCCCCGGTTGGTGGTGGCGTCTGCCCAGGTGCTCCAACCAGCACAAACCGTGTCACTGCGTCAGGGTTGTCCGCCACATGCTCAGCCAACACAGCGAGCCCGTAGTGCTCCACCGCAGTTGGCGGAGCCAGCGCGGCGTCAAACCCGAGGGAGGTGAGGTCCTGGCTGCCAGGGGATGGGACGGCATCGTGGGCCGCGAGAGCGCCGGCAAGCGAAGCCGCAGAGGCGGTGTTGGACGATGCCGGCACGTGGGTTGCCTCGGGAAGGTTGCGGTGAATCCAGTTGCGGCACTGGGCCCAAGCGTGGGGGTGGGCGGCAATCCGGCGGACCGAGCCGAGCGTTTGGCCCGGCGCTCCGGCCAGGGTGAACGAGACCGGAACCAGCATTTCACGCAAGATGACCAGTGGCGATCCGCTGGCCAGGGTATCCAGTACCGTCGTCACGCCGCCTTCCACCGAATTCTCGATGGCGACAACGGCGAAATCCGCCTCCCCTTCACGCACGGCATCGATGGCGGAAACCACATCGATTTGCGGCAGGTAGATGGCGCTTTCTGGGGGCACCACCTGGCGCAGAGCAGCTTCGGTGAACGTCCCGGCAGGTCCGAGGTAGGCATAGCGATTCGGCACGGGCGCAGCTTAGCGTGCGACGAAGTGGGCCAGAGGTCCCTCTTTGCCGCGCAACAGCGGTACTAGGCTGACGCCGTTCGCCTCTATGACGAGGCGGTGTGTCACTGTCCGCCACCTGACCTGGAGGCCGCCATGGCTTACACACCAGGTTCTGCCGCCAGTCCGCTGCTTATCGGAGTCGATGAGTTAGCCGATGCGATGTTCGGCAGCCGGTCTGCGGTGGCTGCGCCGATCCGCCTGCTTGATGTTCGCTGGAGTTTGGGTGACGCCACCGGCCGCGATGACTACTTGACCGCCCACATTCCTGGGGCCGTCTATGTAGATCTCGACACCGAATTGGCTGATCCACCCAGTCCCGCCGCTGGCCGCCACCCTCTTCCCAGCCATGAACGGCTGGCCGCAGCTGTCCGCCGCTGGGGTATAGACGCAGGTGACAGAGTGATTGCCTACGATGGCGATTCCAACCTCTGCGCGGCGCGCGCCTGGTGGGTGCTGACCAATGCGGGCCTGCCGCGGGTCCAGCTGCTCGATGGCGCGCTGCCTGCTTGGCGGGCGGCCGGGCTGCCCCTCGAATCGGGCCAAGTGGCGCCTGTTCCCGGCACAGCCACCCTGGATGCAACCAACCGGTTGGCTGTCATCGCCATCGAACGCGCTGCTGCCCTGCCGGCCCACGGGGTCCTGCTTGATGCCCGCTCAACCGAGCGCTACCTGGGCCTGAGCGAACCCATTGATCCGCGGGCAGGTCACATTCCCGGAGCAGTAAGCGCCCCCACAGGTGAAAACGTGGACGATGACGGCCGCTTCTTGCCGCCAGATGTGTTGCGCCAGCGCTTTGAGAACTTGGGTGTGCGCGAAGGCGCCCCTACAGCCGCCTACTGCGGCTCTGGGGTGACCGCAGCCCACGAGGTGTTCGCACTACGCCTGGCAGGATTCGACGCAGCCCTATACGCCGGCTCCTGGTCCCAGTGGTCCCAAACCACCCGCCCAGCAGCCACCCAACCCCTGGCCAACTGACTGGGGCGCCGCAGGTGAAGGTGCGGGGTTCTTCTCCGGCCCGAGTCTGCTGTTGGTGGGCGTGTTGGGAGGGGTGGGGTCTGTAGGCTCTGGGGCGTGCGCGGGATCTGGGCAGCGGTGCTTCTTGGCGCGTTTTGCTTTGCGTCCCATGTTCCGGCGGCGGCCGCTGAGCCGCCTGGGGATTCGACACCGCTGGTGGTTGTAGGCGCTGTCGGGATTTCTTGGACCGAAAGCCTGCCTGACACAACCGCCGTTCTGCGCGAGCGCGGCGCCTGGTTGGCCAACATGTCGACCCGGACACGCCAGGAGCACCCCTGCGGTGTGGACACCTGGCAACTGCTCAGGCCAATCACTGGGGCCGCCACACAGTCCGGGGATCCGAAACCCGAGGGGGCGGCCATCCAAACCCCCAGCCAGGCCGCCGCCGAAGACACCATCGAGGGGCCCACCCAAATCCCCAGCCAGACCACCATGCAGGCCCAAACCGAAGGCCCTGCCCAGACCGCCGGCCCTGAGGGCGTATTGGCGGTGGGGGCCGGGGCTTGGATTGCTGCTGACGGGCTGGCCAGTGCTCCTGTCAAGGCTCAGATGCCGGCAAGCGCGGAGGAACTGGCCAACCTGGTGGATGACAATCTGAACTCCGGTGCATCGCTGGTTGTGGTGGACGCCGGGTCTGAGCCTGATACTCCACTTGAGCTGATAGATCAGCGCATCGCAGCCGTAGCGGCGGCCGGCTCAGCTCGAGTCATGGTGGTGACGGTCTGCCACCCGCCGCCACGGCAGTTCGGCATGAGCGCCTACATAGACCCAGCCCAAGCGGGCGCGCAGTCCAACCCTGACGGCTGGTCGCTGCTGTCCTCGCCAACCACTCGCCACCGCGGGCTGATCACAGTTGGTGACCTGGCGGATCTGGCCGCCGGAAAGCTCGGCGCCACCGGTAAGGTCTCCGTCTCACCAGCCCCGCCCGGCGCCCCATGGGCTGACCTGCTGGTGGATGATGCCAACCACGCCTGGTCAGCCGCCTACATGATGGGCCCCTCATACATCGCCCTCATCGCCAGTTCCCTACTGGCGTTCCTGCCAGCCGCAGCGTTTGCCCTGACCAAGCGCCGGCGCTGGCCCGTCGCCTGGGCGCGCGCCTGCTTGTTCATCGCTGCCACAGCCCCCGCAGTTTTCCTGGTCAACCTGTTCCCGTGGTGGCGGGCCGGACCCCCCGGCAGCCTTCCGGTTCTCCTAACGTTCGCTGCGATCTCCTACACACTGGCGGCCATCATCACGGTGGCTGCGACCCTCTTGCTGCGCCGCTGGCGTCCCATTGGCCCCCCGGCCGGCGTTGCGGCAGTGGTGGTGGGGGTGATTGTGCTGGACGCCACAAGCTCCAGCTTCCTGGGGTGGGGAGCCCCGTTCGGTCCGAATCCGATCCACGGCGGCCGGTTCTTCGGAATCCCCAACGTCGAGTTCGCCTTCCTGACCGCGGCCGCGCTAGTGCTGACGGCCCTTGTGCTGGGCGCCTGGTTCAAACGCTGGAACCGCTGGGCTTGGCTGGCCACGGGCGTGATGGGCTGCGGGCTCACCGTGATCGATTCAGCCCCACAATTCGGCGCTGACCTGGGCGGCAGCCCAGTGATCCTGCCGGCATTCGCGCTGTTCGGCTTCATCGCATCCGGCCGGCGGTTGGGGGTCAAGCCGCTACTGGCATCCGCCGCCCTGGGCGTGGTCGCGTTCGCGGCCGTGACGTTTTTCGACTGGCTGCGCGGTCCGGATCAGTGGACCCACGCCGGCGCCTTTGGGCAGGACCTGGTGCAGGGAGGGGTGATGGACGTCATCGTACGCAAGGGGTTGAACAGTGTGTTCTTGACTGTCCTGTTCGCTCCCCTTGTGGGTGGCCTGGTGCTGGTTGGGGTGTGGACGTGGCGGCGGATCAAGGGGACAGCCGATATGGCTGCCTACCGCAAGGCCGTGCCGCTGGCTGGGGCGTGCCTGGCGGGGCAGATCCCGCTGGCCGTGCTGGGCGCGCTGCTGAACGATGCCGGCATGGCGGGAATCGCCATGGGGCTGGGGCTGGGGCTGCTACTTCTGCTGGCTGCGGCCCCGCCGCCGGCGAGCCTGACGGGACCTGGAGGAGTCCTTGGCGGCGATTTTGACGCCGCGGGAACCGACAGCGAACAAGACATCCCGGTACTGGGCAGCCCGGTGCAGTTGGGACCCTAGATCCTTCCCAGTTGCACGATGACGCAGGTCACAGGGCACTTCGACGATGTCGTAGCCCTCCCGCACCAGGTCGATTGTCATGGCAGTCTCGACGCCCCATCCGTGTGCGAGGGGGGTGGCCGCCTCAAACGCCTCCCGCGTCAGGCACCTGATTCCGGAAAGTGGGGCCTTCGGCTCCCAGCCGGCAGCACGGAAGATCGCTCGGCGAGCCAGGTTCACCACCAGTCCGTGCCCGGCAGCCCCTGCCTGGGGAGGCAGGATGGCTATCGTCAAATCGGCCTCGCCTGCCATTACGGGCGCTATCAGCGGGGCAGCGTTTGCGGCTGAATCACCCAAATCGCCGTCCAGGAACAGCAGATGGCGGGCGGGATCTTGGTCGGTGTCACGCATGGCAACAACGGCGGCGCCCGTTTCCATGGCCTCAGCCTTGCCCCGATTGTGGGGGTGACGTACCACAACGGCGCCAGCCTCGCGGGCGATTTGCCCTGTCGAATCGGCCGATCCGTCATCGACCACTAGGACAAGATCGACAGCCGGCAATGCAGCGGTGGCACGAATCGTGGCCGCGATCCTGCCCGCTTCATTCTTCGCTGGGATGATCACGGCCACGTGTTGCTGGGGGGCGTCACGGCGCGCTCTGGGAGGCACGGATCCAGCCTAGTAGGCCGGACCGCCCGTCAACGCAAAGTGACCGAACGGGCCACCAATCCTGCCCGTGCGCGGCGCTCTGCCACGCTCAAATCGTCCCCAACGGCCAGTGCCTTGTTCAAACGTTCACGGAACGAGCCCAGCGGGTCGGTCAAATCGGCCGCTTCGGTGCCGGTTGGAAGCTCCCACACGGGGATGATCATTCCGAGGGATCGGAACGCGCCAACGTACTTGGCGCCATCTACAACACCGGCCTGTCGTTTGGCTTGCAGGCGGGCCAGGGCATCCAGCAGTTCTGTTTCTTCGATTCCGAGCGACCAGCGCAGATAGGGCCGCCCACCCAGCTTTGTCCAGTACGCGGAAGGAGTGTCCGGTACGGCATCGGTCGGGTCAATGGCTTTGGAGGCATCTTCGATCGCTTGGGTCATATCGGCATCGTCCGGGTCCAGGTCTTTCCAATACTCGAAGGTCTGGTGGACGGTGACGGTGAAGTCGAAATCCAAATCGAGCATGTCCTGCAGGCGCGGACTGGGGGCGCCGGGATCGATTGAGGTGACCGGATTGCCCGGTTCAGCCTTCAACGCCAACTCCAGCGCCTGGCCCAGATCCAGCCCCGGATCAGCAGAGGCGTAGGCCGATTGCAAGGCGAGGACCGGCTGGCCATCTGCCCGCTGCCAGGCTGGATGCAGGTCCGGCAGCAGTGTCACCACCTGCACCGGCTTGGCGGAATGGGCGGCGTTGAGCTGGGCTGTAGCTGTGGCTGCTGGCACCAGTTTGCGCAGTGCCACCCAGTCAGCCTCGGATGGCAAACCGGCAAACGGACGGACCTCATAGTCGGGTTGTGTCTCAGACATGCCGCCAAGCCTAGGGGTCACCGGCCCCACCCCAAACCACCGGGCGCCTAGCAGCGTGCCAGGATAGTCACTATGCACGCGAGAGCCGGCACCCTGGCACGCCCAGAAGACCTGATCAATGTCCCGTCATTGTTGGCGGCCTACTACGACATAACACCCGAGCCTGACAATCCTGACCAGCAGGTTGTCTTTGGAACGTCCGGGCACCGCGGATCCTCCTTGGACGGCACGTTCAATGAGACACACATCGTGGCGATCACGGCGGCCATCATTGAGCACCGCCGCGCAGCTGGGATCGATGGACCGCTTTTCATTGGCAGGGACCCGCACGCTTTGTCGATGCCTGCCTGGCAGACCGCCCTGGAGGTGCTGGCAGCGGCCGGTGTCGAGGTGCGGATTGACGCCCGCGACGGCTACACACCCACCCCGGCTGTCTCGCTGGCCATCTTGATGGCTGGGGCGGCTGGGCCTGGCCTGGCGGACGGAATTGTGGTGACGCCATCGCACAACCCGCCCCGTGATGGCGGGTTCAAGTACAACCCGCCTTCCGGTGGGCCCGCCGATGCCGAGACCACCAGTCAGATAGCCAAGCGGGCAAACGAGTTGATCCGCTCTGGCCAAGTGCGGCAGGTCAAACGCATCAGCCTGGAGTTGGCGCTTGGGGCTCCCACCACCGGCCGGTTCGACTTCCTCGACACGTACGTCAGGGAGTTGGGCAGCGCCATCGACATAGAAGCCATCCGGTCTGCTGGCATCAGAATCGGTGCTGATCCGCTTGGTGGGGCTTCGGTGGACTATTGGGGCGCCATCGGCGAGCGGTATGGGTTGGACCTGACGGTGGTCAACGACAAAGTGGACCCGACCTGGTATTTCATGACGCTCGACTGGGACGGCAAGATCCGCATGGACTGCTCCTCCCCCTACGCGATGGCCTCGCTGACCCGTGTCATGGAGGGCCGGGACGCCAACGGCAAGGCGCCGTATGACATCGCCACCGGGAACGACGCCGATGCCGACAGGCACGGGATTGTGACCCCTGACGGGTTGATGAACCCGAACCACTATCTGGCGGCGGCCATCGCCTATCTGTTTGGCGGTGCGCGGCCGGGCTGGCCGATTGATGGTGCGGTCGGCAAAACGTTGGTCTCCTCCAGTCTGATCGACAAGGTGGCCGGAGCCCAGGGGCGGGCGTTGATGGAGGTGCCCGTCGGTTTCAAGTGGTTTGTTGAGGGGCTGAGGCACGGCACGGTGGCGTTTGGTGGCGAAGAGTCTGCCGGCGCGAGCTTCTTGCGGCGCGATGGCGGGGTTTGGACCACCGACAAGGACGGCCTGCTGATGGCTTTGGCGGCCTCGGAGATCATGGCGACCAGCGGCAAGACACCGAGCCAGGTGCATCAGGAGTTGGTCAGTGTGTTTGGCCCGTCCTGGTATGCCCGAATCGATGCTCCGGCCGGGCGTGAAGCCAAGGCCCGCCTGGCGGCTTTGAGCCCAGAGCAGGTCAGCGCCACCGAGTTGGCTGGCCAGCCGATCACGGCCAAGTTGACCAAAGCGCCAGGTAACGGGGCCGCCATCGGCGGATTGAAGGTGACCACGCGCGATGCCTGGTTCGCTGCCCGCCCGTCCGGCACCGAGGATGTGTACAAGATCTATGCCGAATCGGCCCTGTCCCAGGCCCACCTGCATGAGGTCCAGACCGCCGCGCGCGAGGTGGTGTCAGCTGCCCTGGGGGCCGAGTAGGCGGGGTCGCTTGGGGTCCGGCTGGTTTGCCGGCCTTGCGGCTGGGTCTTGCCGGCTGTTTCTTGCCGGCTAGCTGGTGGTGTCGACGATGACGGCACCCAGGACTGTGGTGGTGCCTGCGGCATCGGCGGGGAGATCGGCTAGGACCTGCCAGTTGCGCTGCTCAGCTGGCCGCACATCTCGCAACGTCACCAGCCCGCGAGCGTAGACCGAGGATGTCAGCGGGTCTATCCACGAGACCGAGATGGCAACATCGCCGGCCTCGCCCGGAGGCATGGTCAGGGTTCCGTTCGCGGAGACTTGGCTGCCTGGGTCGGTGGTGGCGCTGCGCATGGTGACCGCTGAGACGATCCCGCGGCCTATCGGGATGTCCGGCACACGGTTGGAGAACTGGGAGATCGCGGCTCCCACCTGGGCGGATTGGTCGGCCTGATCGGCTCGGCTGGGCGCGTCGCCGCGGCCGGCCGCCTGAAGCGCCGCCACCACCAAGACCAAGCATCCGAGCACCGCAACCGTGATGACTCGCTTCATGTTTTGTGCCCCCCTCGATCACACTGAGCTGATCGTCCGCCGCGCGGTGGCCGGGTAGGCGGAACTGCCCGCCCTGTCTCAGTCCGTGGGGGCGGCGCCCTGGGTTGGTGGGTCGCCTAGGGCGTGGCCGCGGGACGCAGGGCGGCGGCGATGGCTTTGCGGATGCGCTGTTCGGAGACCGGACGGGCCGTGCCAAGGGTCTGGGCGAACAGCGAGATCCGGAACTCCTCGATCATCCACTCGACATCGCTGAGCCCTCGCGGGATGGTGGCGCCGGGCGGCAGGCCCTCTACCGCCTCGCGGTGTGCCAGCCGCATCTGTTCGGCAAGCCAAATGCCCTGTTGCTCGCGCTGGCGAGCGGTCTTGGCTCGCTCAATCCGGTAGGCATCCCCGGCCACATAGCGGCGCAGATCGGCAAGGCGCCGCTCGCCTGCACGCAGCACAAACCCGGGGGCCAGCAGGCTGTCCAGGTGCCGGCGAATGTCAGCCGCGGTGTTGATTGTGGCCAGATCGGTCAGATCGGCGAGCCTGACATCAACCTGGTGGGCCTGTTTCAGCAGGTCAACCACCGTCAAGGCGATCCGGTACACCCGGTCCTCCAGCAAGTCCAGCAACCTATCCCGCACGATGGCGTACCCCGCCTGAGTGCGCGGCACACCTCCGTGCTCGGTCACCAACACGTCCACGGCCGCCGCCTGGATGTCCTCTATGAGCTGGGCAACGTTCCCGGACCGCCAGGATGCCAGCGCCAGCTTGGCCGGTTCGCTCAACCGACTGGTCACCCTGCCCGTGGGCAGCCGAAGCTGGTTCAACAGCAGTGCCCGCACCCCTGCCTGGTGGGCTTGGGCTGCGCCAGTCTGGTCGGTCATCAGCCGGACCGAAACGGTCTGTTGCTCGGTTGCGCCGGCGTTCTTGCCTGCTGGTTGGCCTGCGGCCGGTTCGACAACAACGGCCGGGTATCCGCGAACCACCAGCCCGCCTTGGAGTGGCAGGCTGATCTCGGCTGGCAGATCGCCGAAGTCCCAGGTCTCGACGTTGTCACGCTCGCCGGCCCAGCCTGCCAGCAGCGGCGATGCCGGCTGGTCCACACCGGGTTGGTCGCCGCCGGGGACGGTGCTTGCCTCGACCACAGCTGCGATGGCTTCGCGGATGCCTGGGTCGGCCTGGTGGACCACGCTCGCCAGGTCCGTGCCACTCGACATCGACACGCCTTTGCGGTTGTCCACTGAGAATCGCATCTTCAGGTGTTCCGGCAGGCGTTCGGTGTTCCATGCTTCTGGCGGAACAATCACGTCTCGCGTCTGGCGGAACACCGTTGCCAAGGCTTCAGTTAGGGGTGGGATTCGGCCTGTGGCATCACGCCATTCGTTCATGTCGCCTAGGCGGCCGACGGCTGCCCTGGCTGTATCGGGGGCGGGCACCAGGTTGACCCGCTCCTTTTTGGGTAGGCCTTTGATCAACGCGGTCACCAGCTCTACGCGCAAGCCTGGAACCTGCCAATCGAAACCGTCGGTTGGGATTTGGTTGGCGATGGCAATCGGGATGTGTACCGTGGCGCCATCGGCGGGTGAACCTGGCGAAAACTCATATGTCATCTCCAGTTCAAAATCCCCTGCCTGCCAGGTGTTGGGGAATCCTTCATCAGCGCCTGCTGTGGAATCGAGGCCAATTTCATCCTCAGTCAAAGTCAACATGTCAGGGGCCTTGGCGCTGATCTTCTTCCACCAGGCGTCGAAGCGCCGGGCCGATGTAACCGATTCGGCTATTCGCGCATCGTAGAAGTCAAATAGATCGGCCGGATCTACGGAGAATGATCTATCGCGTGTCCTGTGGACCAGATCATCGGCTTGGGCTATGAGCTGCCGGTTGGCGTGAAAGAACTTGTGTCGGGTCTGCCATTCACCGTCCACCAGCGCGTGGCGAATGAATAGTTCGCGGGCCAACGCCCTGTCCGTCCGGTCCAATTGGACGGTCCGGGCCGCGATGATAGGCAGCCCATACAACAAGACCTTTTCATCGACTATGGCGGCGCCTCGCTTTGCCGACCAACGCGGCTCGGCATAGACCCGCCGCACCAAATCCCCGGCAACACTCTCCGCCCAAGCCGGATCGATACCGGCAACGTCCCTCGCCCACAGACGCGATGTCTCGACCAACTCGGCCGCCACTATCCATGCTGGCGGATTGGCGGACAGGGCCGAGCCGGGGAAGATGGCGAACCGCGTGCCCCGTGCCCCGATGTAGTCGTTGCGGGGCCCGCGCCGGCCGGTCCTCTCTTGCCCGCTGCGGCCTGTTGACGCCTTGGCTCCCACGTCGGTGTCGGCCCGCATCCCGATCTGCGACAGCAACCCAGCCAGCAGGGCCCGGTGGATGCTGGCCGCATCCCATGTCGGATCATCGCGGCGCACTGGCACCAAACCCAGCGGTTTGACTATCCGCCTGAGTTGAGCCACCAGGTCTTGCCATTCGCGTATCCGCAGATAGTTCAAGAACTCTGCCCGGACAGTGCGCCGGAACGCTGAGGATGATTGGTCACGCCGGGCTTGGCGAAGGTACTGCCACAGATTCAGATGGGTCAGGAAGTCCGAGGTCGGGTCCGTGAACCGGGCGTGGGCGGCATCGGCCTCATCGCGGCGGTCGAGCGGTCTTTCCCGGACATCTTGGATGGACAGCGCGGCTGCCAAGATGGTCAGCTCGCGGACCACTCCGAATCTGCCAGCTTCAACGATCATTCGGGCAAGGCGCGGGTCCACCGGGATCTCGGCCATCTTGCGGCCGGTCTCGGTCAACACCGTCTTGCCTGGCTTCTTCTTGTTGGTGGATTGGGTGATGGCCCCAAGCTCGGTCAGCAGTGCGATCCCGTCCCGCACGCCGCGCGGATCGGGTGGTTGCACAAACGGGAAGGCTGTGATGTCGCTGGGCGATGAAGCCACCCCGACAGCGATCATCCGCAAGATGACCGACGCCAACGATGTCCTGAGGATCTCCGGTTCGGTGTACTGCGGCCGGGAGGCGTAGTCCTGGTCCGAATACAGCCGGATGCAGACGCCCTCCGCGATGCGGCCGCAACGCCCGGCACGCTGATCGGCGCTGGCCTGGGAGATCGGCTCAATTGGTAGGCGCTGAACTTTAGTCGCCTTGGAATACCGTGAAATCCTAGCTGTCCCAGGGTCTATCACATAGTGAATACCCGGCACCGTCAGGGACGTTTCAGCGATGTTCGTGGCCAAAACGATGCGCCGGGCGCTGTGCGCCTCGAACACTCGATGCTGTTCAGCAGCCGACAACCTGGCATACAGCGGCAAGACTTCGATCAGCCCATGCCTGCCACGCGGTGCCGCCGGCCGGTTGGCTACGGCCGCCTTGCCAGTAATCACTTGGGCATTGAATTCTTCAACGAGTGCATCAGCCGCGTCACGGATTTCTCTTTCACCTGAGCAGAACACCAGAATGTCCCCTGGCCCCTCAGCCATCAACTCGCGCGCCGCCGTCACTATTCCGGCCGGCTGATCGGTATCGCCTTCCTCCAATGGGTGGTAGCGGATCTCAACTGGATACGTGCGGCCGGTGACTTGGATGACTGGGGCGGGTGCGGCATCGGCGGCGAAATGGGTGGCGAAAAGGTCTGAATCTATGGTGGCGGACGTGATCACCAGTTTCAGGTCAGGGCGGTTTGGTAGCAGCTGGGTCAGATATCCTAACAGGAAGTCGATGTTGAGGGAGCGTTCATGGGCCTCATCGATAATGATCGAGTCATAGGCCCACAGCATAGGGTCGCGTTGGATTTCCGCCAGTAGGATGCCGTCCGTCATCACTTTGACAAGGGTCGTATCACTCGATTCATCGGTGAACCGAACCTGATATCCGACAATCTCGCCAAGTGGGCTCTGCAATTCTGCTGCGATACGTTCGGCAACAGTGCGGGCAGCGATTCGCCTCGGTTGGGTGTGCCCTATCTGACCGGTCCGGCCGCGGCCGAGCTCCAGCAGGATCTTCGGCAGCTGGGTTGTCTTGCCTGAGCCGGTCTCGCCAGCAACAATCACAACCTGGTTCGCCTCAATCGCGGCGGCTATCTCAGATCGGCGCTGGCTGACAGGTAGATCGGCCGGATAGATGATCTGAGGCAGCGTGACCTCAGACCTGGCCCGCAGCCGCCTGGCCGCCTGATCACCGGGCCGCCCGGCAGGCTGGCGGCGCGGCGAGTTCGGATTCACCGGCACATTGTGCCGAACCGACAGGCCGATGCCCAACCCACCGAGCCCACCGGGCCGACTATGGTTTATCGACATGCCGTCAGACCGCTCTGTGCGCGTGGTCGGGTTTGGTGCGCACAACGCTGCCATCGGTGATCTTGTCCACTCGGCCTACACCATCACCCCACCCAGCGAGAGGCCCGCCGATTCTTCGCCTGGCCTCGGTCCTTTGCCGCCCCACCTCGAATCGCTCGCCACCCGGCGGCTGTGCGGTGTGGTGAGCATCGACGAGTCCGCTGGCACCGCGCTGGTGCAGGCCCGCTGCCCGTTCACCCAGGTGGTCAAAGTGCTGGCTGCCCGTGGGCTGATGCCGCTGGATGTCCCAGCCACAGCCGGGCGGACGCTGGGCGGTGCAATCAGCCGCACCTCGGTCGGCTCGGCCGCATTCCGGGTGGGCCAGGTGGGCAATTCTGTGCTGGAAATGGAGCTGCTGGCCCCGTCTGGGGACGTGATCGACGCAAAACCGGACGGTCCAAACCAAGAGGTGTTTGCCGGCATCGTGCGGGGGGATGGACCTGGCGACCATGTGATCATCTCTGCGCGTCTTGCCGTGCGCGCTGTCCCGGCTTTTGTTGCCACCCGGCAGATCGGGTTCGCCTCCCCTGCGGAACTGCAAGAGGCGATGGGCTCGGTCATCCAATCCGGCGGGCTGGACGGTGAGCCGGTCGATTTCATCGAGGCGGTCTGCGCGCCCGCAACCGGGCCGGTCATGTCGCTGGGACGCCTGGTGGGGCTGGCAGAGGCCCCGCACCATGCCGTCACCCCGTCGCGCTACTGCGGCAGCGGACCGACCTACGCCGACAGCCTGACGCCCGGTTCGACTGACCTGCTGACGTTGAGCGACTACCTGACCCGCTGGGAACCCGACGGGTATTGGCGCTCGGCCCGCTACGGGCTGCGTGCCCTCCTGGTCCGCAAGATCTGGCCCGCCCGCCTGCGCGGACGCAGCATCTATGACCGCCTGGACAGGTTCTGGGACGGACCCGGCCAAGGCCTTGACCAGCTGATTCGCCAACGCAGCCGGACCCCCCGAGTGTTTTGCGAGGTGGCAGTGCCGCTGGACAAGTTTGCCCAGTTCGCTGAGTCCGTGGCCACCATCGCTCCCGGCCTACCGATCTGGATGGCCCCCCTGCAAACCAATCCCGCCGATGCCGCAACTCCCCCAACCACCCAATTCGAGGCCTACTGCGGCCTATGGGGCCCCGGCGCCCACCAAAAGACCGGCCACAACCCCCAGGCCCAAGCCGCCCTAGTAGAAGCAACAACCCAAGCCTCCGGCCACCCAACCCGCCCCCACCCCTGACCCAGTTGCAGTAGTCGCCGTCACCCACCCGCCGATGGCGTTCAAGGGTTGGGTGTTCGTGTTGTCGTGCGGGCGCGGTGTCGCCTCCTCATGTACGGTTGCACCTCATACACCCCGGAACCGTCCCTGTAGTCCCCACCCCTGGGGCCCGATCAAACGGCCGGGGTTTCCCAATGCCCGCCCCCAAGACAACCTCACTCGTCTTGATCACTCCCGGTCGCCCGGTTTCCCCCAGACCCCGCCCCCAGAGCACAACCCCACCCACACCCCCGTACGGTGCCGACTGCACGATGCCGACCCCAACTGCCCGAATCACCACCTCACCTGGGTATCTTCCCCCCCGTTTTGGGCACTTCCGGTCGCCCCACCACCCCCACCGCCCGCTAGCTGAGCACGAATCCGCCCCCACCCCCCATCACCCCCCGGCCGCAACTGCCCAAAACACCATTTCACCCGCGGCTTCCCGTCCCTTTCTGAGCACTTCCGGTCGCCCCCGCAGCCACCCGTCCGCCGATGGCGTTCAAGCCTTCGGTGTTCGTGTTGTGGTGCGGGCGTTGGGTAGGGGTTCGATGCCGCTGGCGGCATACCTTTTGAAGACGGTCACCGAAATCTTCTCGGGATTGGTGTGTGTTAGCAGGTCTTCATGAATTCGGTGGGTTTGACAGTGGTCAGGTTACGCGACGTTCTTGCGCACCTGCAGCCTGGGGTCGCCAGCGCCGCCATCGTCGGGTGGCCGGTTCAGTGGTGCTGGACGTCTCCGGTTCGTCATCAACGGTTGACTTATATCCCCACGCCGCCTATTACCCTCCATGGTTGCCCAAGAACAATTGTATCATAAGAGTAATACAAACTCAAGGAGTCTCATCTAGACGCTCCATTCCTCGTGTTTCGGCTCGTCGTCTCCTTCGACTTTGTAAGTAAGGATATAGCCGGTCGGCGGTATTCCGACTATAGTTATGGCAACCATCTCCTCACAAACTCCGGTTTCCAAGAAATAGTCAGCCTGGCTAAATGCCGCCTCGCTTACTCTGCTGTAGGCCGCCTGGACCTCGCTATCACTCCAATCTAGGTTGTCTGCCCAAGCCACCTGAATACCCTTCCAGCTGTTTGAAGGTGGAGCAAATTCTTCTGACTGTGTTGAGTCAATAGAATCCCCCGGCGCCACGGCGGGGGTCGATGCTTTCTCGCTTGTATCCGGCTCTGGACCGCCCGGCTGATCCGTTTGAGCTGTCGAGGCTACTGATACTGGCACTCTTGCGCTCCCGTTATCACCGCACCCGGTCGCACTAGTCACGATACCCAAAGCCAAAATCCCGGCCCCAAAAGCTTGCGCTAGCGATAGGCTCTTGCGCTCCCTGGCTTCTTCGCCTTGGTTTGTGCTTCGTTCTACCATAATGATGATTCTCCTTGCGCGTCACTAGATGCCCACACCACGATCATACCACACTCGTCGAGAAAGTGCAACAGGTATCTCAAAGGTATTGACTGAATAGGCACAAGTGTGATGTAGTACCTGGGTGACGGTAACATCAGAAACACAAGTCCCACCGTCGAAAATGGCCTCTCCTCTTCCGCGCGGGACAGGAGAAGTTGGAGACGCTGCAGCAAGCACCACTTTAGAATTGCGCGGCCGGCATCCACCAGGTTCATCCCGAGAACCTGGCCCAGCGACCGTGCTTGAGACAAATCTCGCGATTTCGTTGGAGCGCGGCGGGGTGGTGTCGGTGTGCCTGATGTGGAAAGTGCTCCTCACCTGGGAGAATTGGGGTTAGAAAGAGCCGATTGTGACTAGATGAAGGAGCACTTGCGAAGTAAAGTCTACGTCGTTTTGTCCCAAGGTCCGGGCGGTGGCCGGGAAGTCACGTTCGGTATCTTTGGCGGGCGGTGCTTTGTTGACCGAGGTGGTGCGTGTTTCGGGGTTGAGGGCCGGACTCTCGGCGGGGTTGGCGCTGGTTCGGCATAATCTCGGCTGGGTTGGTTGTCAGTGTGATTCGAGGAAGGCGATGAGCGTGTCGGGTGGATGGAATCGTCCTGGAGTGCGGCCGTTGTCGCCTCCTCATGTACGGTTGCGCTCATACACCCCGGAACCGTCCCTGTAGTCCCCGCCCGTGGGGGCCGATCAAACGGCCGGGGTTTCCTCATGCCCGCCCCAACGCAACCACTCGGTCAGGAACTGCACGGGACCGTCGGCGCGGCGGCGTGCCTCAGTTGGGTTGGTTCAGGCTGAGGGGTTGCGGTGCCTCCCAGCGTCACACCTGGCACCGCGTCTTGTCCCGCACGCAGACGCCCGTTCGTATTCGATGCGCCGCGCACGCGGCTACAACAAGAACTACGCCAAGCCGAAGACACCGCGCAAGCGCGCGATGTCTTGCGTCGGCAGAGTCACCCATCCACTGCGCCAGGCGAGGTGTACCGTGCAGATCCTGAGATCCACTGCCACGCTCGGCTGATTGACACAGTCCAGTCATTCCTGACCTCAGCCACCTCGTCCGATCCGTTCTTGGACGCCTCACCGATGATCACAAGAACAGGCCCCAAAGCTACGGTCGCATCAGTTCTTCGTGCAAACCTGGTATCCATGAAGCTGCAGCCGATCTCGCGGACCGCACGCGAATCCAAGCTTGGTGAACGCCAGGCTCGACGAACCTTCTTTGTTGGAACATGCCACATCCTCAACGGCTCTACGGCACCACGGAGAGTGTCCGGATTCTCGTCAGACCAGTCCTCGTCTACTACGTTAGAAGAGAAGACAAGGGGGTCTCCCTCTCGGCTGTAAGACGCACAGAATGCGTCACCGTCCACCAATTCCTGGCTCAGGCCTATCTCCACTCTATCGAGAGGCACCGGATCGGAAAACCGTATCGCAACCGACTGATGGCGTTCGGCTATGGTGTGGTGAATCGTGAGCGATTCGCTTGTCTGACTTGGCTCTGACTCCACCAGGTTGATGACAATCTCACCGTTCCCTGAGTCGCCGACTTCGAGCCCTGCATAGGTTATGACCAGTGCGCCCAGCGTGGCCACAGCAAGAACCCCACTAGCCGTGAGACCCCGCTGTGCCCAGGCAGAGGATCGCAGCTCGGCCTGGCCCAACGCTCTATTGGGTCCAAGCACGCAACGACCCTAGCAGCGCCCAAGGCAACGAGCTATGCCACCCGGGCGATGGGCGGGAAGCGGTCCTGCTCGAGGCGTCGGCCTTCTTGCGGAGCGGCTCCAACGCGCAGGGTCATAGGCTGGCTGTACAGTCGAAGGCGCCCGAGACACTCTGGTTTCGGAGAGGATTGTGAGCAGCTATGACCGACCTGACTCCTACCGGAGCGCCACCCGCCGATGACCTGTTCCGGCGTGTCACCGAGCTGATCGAGAGTGGAAGGCGCGTCGCAGCCATGCAAACCAACGCCGCCCTCACGATGACGCACTGGTTCGTCGGGCGGCTGGTATCGGAGACGATCCTCAGACAGGAGCGAGCTGAGTATGGGAGGCAGATTGTCGCGTCACTGGCGCGACAATTGACGTGGACCCACATCGTGGAGATCCTCCCCATCAGGTCGGACGACGCCCGAGCCTTCTACGCACAGCAAGCCGTCGAGCAGCACCTCAGCGTCCGCGAGTTGCGTCACGCCATCTCGCGCAAAGCGTTCGAGCGCAGGGAGATCGCTGGCTCCCGCATCGTTCCCGGCTCGGCGGTACCGATGGACGCGTTCAAGGACCCGTACCTCCTGGACTTCCTTGGACTGGAGGAGGCATACGAAGAGTCAGACCTGGAGGAGGCCATCCTTCGAGAGTTGGAGAGATTCTTGCTGGAATTCGGAAGAGGATTTGCGTTCGTGGAGCGGCAGAAACGCATGTCGTTCGACAGCGATGATTTCTACCTGGATCTCCTGTTCTTTTCTCGACCTCTGCGCCGTTTGGTAGCCGTGGAACTCAAACTCGGCAAGTTCAAACCAGCCTACGAAGGACAAATGCGCCTCTATTTGAAATGGCTCGACCGATACGACCGTATGCCCGGCGAGGACTCCCCCATCGGTCTCATCCTGTGCACTAAGGCAAGCCGGGAGCAGGTCGAGTTGATGGAGTTGGACAAGGAGGGCATCGCCGTCGCCGAGTATTGGACTGACCTGCCTCCCAAGAAAGAGTTGGAGGAGCGTCTGGCGATCATCCTCCGCGACGCCAAGGAGCGCCTGGCACGGCGGCGACTACCCGCCGACCCCGAGGCGGAGTCAGGCATCGCCTGACCCGGGCTCTGCCACCCTGGTGCTGGTGGTGGGTTAGCGTTCTTCGGGGAGCATTGTTATTGCTCCGCAGGGGCATTCTGCTGCGCAGACGCCGCAGCCTTTGCAGTAGTCGTAGTCGATGTCGTAGCGCTTGCCTGGGCCTAGTTTGACAATCACATCATCTGGGCACAGGCCGTAGCAGTTGTCGCACTCGAAGCAGTTGCCGCAGGACATGCAGCGACGGGCCTCAAACAGGGCCGAATCGGCATCCAGACCCCGGACCACTTCTTCGAAGCCTGACACCCGCCTTGCTGCTTCCAGCTCTGAGCGGTGTTGCAGCGGGGCGTCGGAGTAGTACCAGGTGTTGAGCCGGTCGAACGTGGCTTGCGCCACCCGTGACGGCGGCTCATATGAGGTGCCGCGCAGATAGGCGTCAACCTGGCGGGCCGCCAGTTTGCCCTGCCCAACAGCAACCGTTGCGGTCCTATCCCCCGGCGCTGCGTCACCTGCGGCGAAGATCCCTGGCCGGCCGGTCATCAGCTGCTCATCGACGGCGATCACCCCGCCGCTCGATTCGATGCCTTCAACTCCGTCCAGGACGGAAAGGTCCGTCTCCTGCCCAAGGGCGAGCACAACTGTGTCCGCCTCTACCTCGTCGAACTGCCCTGTGGGACTGGGGCGGCCGGCATCGTCCAGCTCCATACGCTCGATCACCACGCGGCCATCTGCCACCTCCGCGATGGTTGAGAGCCACTTGACGCGGATGCCTTCATCAACGGCGTCGCGGTACTCGGACTCGTGCGCGGGCATCTGGTCGCGTGTGCGGCGGTAGACGATGACGGCGTCCTCCGCTCCCAAACGGACCGCTGTCCTGGCCGCGTCGATGGCCGTGTTGCCGCCGCCGTAGACGGCCACCCTGCGGCCCAGCATCGGCGCATCACCTGTGGCCGCTCCGTGCAGCATGTTGACTGCGTCCAGCACTTTGGCCGCGTGACCAGCGGGAATGTCCACGTGAGCTGCCACGCCGGCCCCGACAGCCAGCACGATGGCGTCATGGCGGGCAGCCTCTGCGTCCAGGTCACCCACCCTGGCTAGGCACTCGATCCGGATCCCCATCGCTTCGAGCCGGCTGATCTCGGCATCGAGCACGTCACGGGGAAGGCGGTAGGCCGGAATGCCGAAGCGCAGCATCCCGCCGGGTGCTTCTTGTGATTCGCGGATCACCACGTCATGGCCGGCGCGGCGCAGGTGGTAGGCGGCGGAAAGGCCGGCTGGGCCCGATCCGATCACCAGCACAGTCTTGCCGGAGGTCTCCTTGGGCGCCTCGAACTGCCAGCCCTGACGGATCGCTTCATCGCCCAAGAACCGTTCCACAGCGTTGATGCCGACGGTCTCATCGAGCCCGCCGCGGTTGCAGGCGGCTTGGCATGGGTGGTAGCAAACCCGGCCCATCACGGCGGGCAGCGGGTTCTCGGCGGTCAAAGCTCGCCAGGCTGCCTCGTAACCATCGGCCCCAGCTTGGGCCTGATAGAGCCAGGCTTGGATGTTCTCACCCGCCGGGCAGGCAGCGGAGCACGGCGGCAGCAGGTTGACGTAGACCGGCCGTTCGGTGCGCCAAGACCCAGTCAGATAGGCGGCGGACGTACCAGCAGGGGCGCTCAATCCAGGAGGAACAACTGTCATGGCTCAGGCCCCTTCGCGGCACAAGTCGTAGGTGCGGATGTTGCGTTCCGCCATCCGGCGGATGCGTTCGAGTGCAACCTCATCACCGCGCGGCCCAAACAGGTGAGCAAAGCGCCGCTGCGGTTTGAGGTAGTCCTCAACAGGTACGCGATCACGGATTGGGGTTGTGGCTGTGACCTGCCCGTATTCCGCCTCGAAGACGGGGAACAGGCCGCAGCGCACCGCCAGGCGGGCCATCCGGATCGACTCAGATGACTTGGTGCCCCAACCCAGCGGGCAGGTCACCAAGACGTGCAGGTAGCGGGCGCCGCGGTGGGACATGGCTGTGCGCACCTTGGCTTCCAGGTCACGCAGGTCAGCCACCGTGGCGGTTGCGACGTAGGGGATGTCATGGGCCATGGCGATGCGGGGAACAGACTTGCCTTGCCCAAATGGCGCTCCCGGATCACGCCCGACTGCCGGGGTGGTTGCGGTGCGGGTGGCCGGCGGTGTGGCTGATGAGCGTTGGGCGCCGGTGTTCATGTAGCCCTGGTTGTCGTAGCAGACGTAGAGCACGTCATCGTTGCGCTCAAACATGCCTGAAAGGCACGCCAGCCCGATGTCGGCTGTGCCGCCGTCTCCACCCTGGGCAATGACACGGATATCGCTGCGCCCCCGAGCCCGGTTGACCGCCGCAATACCGGTTGCCACCGAGGCCGAATTGGCGAACAGCGAGTGTATCCACGGCACTTTCCACGCGCTTTCCGGGTAGAGGGTGGAAAACACTTCCAGACAACCCGTGGCGTTGGCGACCATAAGTTGGCCGTCTGTCACTTCCATCGCCGTGTCGAGAACCCAACGGGCCGCCAACGCTTCTGCACAGCCTTGGCATGCCCGGTGTCCCCTTGTCAGGCAGCTGGGCCGGTCTTGCCATGCCTGAACGCTGCGATCAGATTCCTCCAATAGCCGGTTGCCCACCACAAGTGCGCCGGTTTGGAGGAATGGCACATTCATTTTCGCCATTTCAACTCACCTTCTCGATCACGTCGTCACGCAAATCCATAAACGTCAAGTCCCCCAGATTTCCAGCATGTGCTCGGCGTACGATGCCGGCCAAAGAGTCTTGCGTGATGGGCCGCCCTCCAAGCCCGGCGGCCACCGAATGAAGCGGCGCGGGCGAGCCCTTCATCGCCCTGCGCACCGCACCGGAAAGTACCCCGCCTATGCCCACTTGAATCGCCCTGTCGATCACCACCACCCGCGATGCCTGGCCGATGGCCCTGGCCAACGCCTCGGAGGGGAACGGCCTGAAAGCACCCAAAGCGATCAGGTGCACATCCACTCCCTCTTCACGCAGCGATGGAAGCACAGCTTCCAGGGTGCCGAGCACCGAACCCATGGCGATGACCGCGATCTGGCCGTGGCGGCCTGGCGCTGCGTCATCGTCCGTACCGAGGACTCGCACCGGCAGGCCGGCGCGGCGGCCGAATACCTCCGCAAACTCCTTGGACGCGGCCTCCAGGCGGTCAATCGCCCCGAGCATCGCACGGTGCGCCAGATACTTCGTTTCGGTGAAAATGTCGGGTCCAGCCATCATGCCCATCGATGACGGATGCTCAATGTCCAGTGCGGCCCGCGGAGTGAACGGCGGCAAGAATGCATCCACCATCTCTTGGGTCGGCATGTCCACCACGTCGGTGGCGTGTGTCAGAACGAATCCGTCCATGCACACCATAATCGGTATCGAAATCTCTTCAGCCAACCGGTAGGCGATGATGTGTAGATCAACCGCGTCTTGATTATCGATGGCGAAGAGCTGTAGCCAGCCTGAGTCGCGTTGCGAAAGCGAATCTGACTGATCATTCCAAATGTTGATTGGGGCGCCTATCGCCCGGTTGGCCACCGTCATCACTATTGGCAACCCCAGACCAGAGGCGTTGTAGACGGCCTCAGCCATATAGAGCAGACCTTGTGATGCTGTCGCGGTGTAGACCCGCCCGCCGGCGGCTGAGGCGCCGATGGCCACCGACATGGCCGCGAATTCCGATTCGACGTTGATGTAATCGCAGTCCACCAACCCGCCGGTCCGCACCATGCCAGAAAGCGCTTCCACAATGTGGGTTTGAGGCGAAATCGGGTAGGCGCACACAACATCGGGCCGGCACAGCGCCACCGCCCTTGCAACGGCCTTCGAGCCTTCGATCAGCTCATGCATTTGACACCTCCGGTGCTCCGATCAGGGTGTTTGGCAGTTCAGCCTCGGTGGGCCTGTCGGCCTGCACCGGGCCTATCCCGTCTGGTGCCCCGGCGTCGGGGTCGCCGGAGTGGTCGGTGACCCACTGGTGGGCCACCTCTGCGGAGGCGATGTTTCCGGCGGCGACCTTTCCGGAGAAGAGCTGACGGACGGCATCGGACACGGAACCTAGGGTGATTATGCCGGTCAGAGCCGCAAAAGCGCCCAGCAAGGCAGCTGATGGGATGGGCCGGCCCAGGTACTCGCGGACTATGTCATCAGCAGGGACCGTCGCCAGCAGTCCAGGCCCGCTGGGTGCGTCCGGTGAGATGCGGCGCACCCCGTTGGGCGATTCACGGGTGTTGACCACCGCCCAACCGCCCTCGACAAGACCACCGAACGGGTTCATTGCCCGCAGCAGAGTCGGGTCCAACACGATCACGGCGTTCGGCGCCAAAATCGGCTGTCTTGTCAGGATTCGCTCCTTGGAGAACCGGGTGTAGCCGACAACCGGTGCGCCGGTGCGCTCGGAGCCGAAGCTCGGCATCGCCTGGGCTTGGAAGCCGCCGGCAAAACCGGCTCTGGCCAGCATCTCCGACGCCGTCACCACACCTTGGCCCCCACGGCCATGGATGACAATTTGAAACATATTCGCCCCTTTTCCATCGCGCCCGCTGAGCCTACGCTGGCGCTCGGGCTTGACTATAGGCCTTCCGGCCGGTGTCTGGCAGATTCTTGGCGCGTCATCTGGATGGTGCGGGCTGTCAAGCGCTTGAATGGTGCCTCGTGAAACTCGATGTGGATCTTCGCTCAGACACTGTCACTCGCCCATCCGATGCCATGCGCCAGGCGATGGCGCAAGCCGACGTTGGCGATGACGTTTTGGACCATGACCCGACCATGGGCGCGCTGGAGGAGCGGGTGGCTGAAATCACCGGCCGCCAAGCAGCAATCTGGATGCCCTCCGGGTGCATGTCCAACCTGACGGCACTGATGGCGTACCTGCGCCCCGGGGACAGCCTGCTGGCACCGAAAGCCGCGCACGTCATCGGGCATGAGCTGGGCACGGTTGCCTGGCTGGCGGGAGGCATGCCGCGTGAACTGGCTTGGAGCGTGAAACCGGGGGTGCCCTCGCCAGAGGAGCTGGCCGGCATTCTCGGGGGGGCCGAGCCGGCCTACTACGACCTGCAGCCCAGGGTGCTGGTGCTGGAGAACACGCACAACGAGGCTGGTGGGACCATCATTCCGCCTGCCATCTACAGCGAACTGGTTGCGGTAGCGCACGGTGCGGGGTTGACGGTGCACCTCGATGGGGCGCGGCTGTGGCATGCGGCGGCCGCGCAGGGCCGCACGCCGGCGGAGGTTGTGGGCGAGGCGGACACGGTGTCGGTCTGCCTGTCCAAAGGGCTGGGTGCGCCGATGGGTTCGATCTTGGCGGGGCCGGCCGATCTGATCAAACAGGCCCGGCGGATCCGCAAGATGCTGGGCGGCGGGGTCCGCCAAGGTGGCGTGGTGGCGGCCGCCGGGCTGGTGGCGTTGGACCAGGAGCTGCCGCGGATTGATCAGGACCGTGTGCGCGCGGTCCGGCTGGCCAGTGGGCTGCGGGACCTGGGATTCGATGCGCCCGCACCTGAGACCAACATCTTGATGGTCAACGCGCCTGACCCGGTTGACCTGGCCGAACGCTGGAACCAGGCGGGGGTGGGGTGTTTCGCGATGGGGGTGGGCGTGCGCCTGGTGACCCACCGCGACATCGACGATGCCGCCATCGACCTTGCCCTGGAACGCATGGGTGGCGCCGCGGCCGCCTGAGGCGGGCAGGACTGGGTCGCCCTGCGGTCGCGGTGGGCAGGACTGGGGTACTTGGGGGACGGCATCGGCGGATTTGTGCGGGTTTTGCTGAGAGCTTGGTGATGGTGCTGCGCGCGGGGCTGCGCGCGGGTTAGCCTTTTCTCCTACGTCTCACTGCTGCGACCACTGCCCCGGAGGAACCAATGCCAGTGACCTTGCCCCAGGTCCACTGTCGTGCCAAGCGCTCGATTGACTGGTTGCGCTGGTTGGCGGTCGGGGTGGCCGCCGCGTTGGGCGTCAGTTTGGTTGCGGCGCCGCAGGGCGCTCCGGCCAGCGCTGATGATCCGCTCGATCCCTGCTCCTCGCAGGTCAACTATCGCCTGCCTGGGTCCAACACTCACAGGCTGGCTGCGACGCCAGGCACCATCACGGGTCTCGCCTACTCCAACGCCGAGTCACGAACTGTCGCCTTGGAGGTTTCCTCATCCGGTACCTGGACAACCGTCTCAACGGCCGCCGTGGCGCCTTCCCCCGACGGTTCGCGCGGCTGGACGCTCGTTGACCTGGCATACCCCCCGGACGTTGCCCAAGGCTCCCAATCCATGAGGGTGACGATGGCGCCGGCCGGCGTGTGCACGCAGGTCACCTCTGCCCCGTTCGTCATGGCGTTCCGCAAAGCGCAATACACCTTCAACCCGACCATGGAGGTGACCTCATCTGGGCCTTCCATGACGGCTTCGACTCGTTCCAACCTGACGTTGGTGGGCAGCACGCGCGCCGAGACTCTTGGAACACTGCAGGTCAGCGACATCGTGGTGCAGCGCAGTGTTGCTGGCGGGCCGTGGACGGCGTTGCCGGGGGTTGGGGTCAAGGCGATGCCCACCGCTACGTCCTCTTCTGTGTTTGATTTGCGCGCTGATGTTCCGCGTCTTTCGGGCAGCACCAAACAGAAGGCGGTCAGCGTCGCCTACCGGTTTGCCTCGGTGGAGACGCCCACCGTCGCCACTACGTTCTCCAAACCCTTGACCGTCGGGTACTTCAACGCTCGGGCGGTGGTGAGGGCCGCCGTCGTGCGCGATTGCCCTACTACGAAGGTCTATTTCAAGAAGAAGTTCCCGAAGGACAGGACCAAGGCGGCGGGGTACTACTCGTGGGGAAGGAACAAAATTGTCATTTTGTCCCCTGCCATCGATGATCGTATGCCGTTAGAGCATGTCCAGTCGATTGCTCATCACGAATGTGGGCATCGGCTCCAGGAAACCGCCTACAAGAAGCACTCCGCGGCCGTTAAGGCGGCTCAGCGGGTGTTCGGCACCAACCACTCCGACCCGCTGGAGCACTGGGCTGACTGCATCGCGATGGTTCGCCAGCCCAAGGGATACCTCGGGTACGGCGGAAAGTGCACCGCCAAGCAACTCAAGGCCGCCAAACGGACGCTAAGGGGCAAGAAGCTCTAGGCCGAGCATGAAACTTGCCGCCGAGGGGCCCGGCGCGCGATAGCATCGTGCGGTCCCAAGCGAATCCGACACAGTGGGGGGAAGGTTCATGTCGAACTCTGGCGGCGAGCAGGTGTTGGCTCCACTCAGCCGCGACCGCATCGAAGAGGTGATGCGTCTGAAGGGGTGGAGCTATTCAATCGACTCCGATGGCGACTTGACCGGGACCTGGGATCACAACCGGTTCTACTTCTTTGTCACAGGCAATGAGAAGGAGATTTTGCAGGTCCAGGCCAGGTGGCGTCAGGATCTGCCCATCGAGTTGCGGTCCGATGTCCTGTTGGCGATCAATGAATGGCACCAGCGCCGCCTGTGGCCCAAAGGCTATGTCCATGTGGACGATGACGGCCGGCTGTGGGTCCATGCCGAGCACGTTGTGGACTGGGAACACGGCATCACCACTGATCAGCTCATGCTCACCATCACCTGCGCGATCTCGACATCGGTGCAGTTGTTTGAGCACCTCAGCGAGCGTTTCAGCCCGACGTTTGGCCCCTCCAGCTCCTGAAGCGGGCACGAAGCGACCCATTGCATGAACGACGGTTCTGATAGCAACAGCAAGCCGGCCCGGCCGGAACCCGACGAGACCGCCGGCAAGGTGGATGAGGTTGGTGGGGTTGGTGCGGGTAGTGCGGTTGGCGCGGCTGGTGCGGCAGGCGAGGTTGGCGCGGCTGGTGAGGTTGGAGAACCCGGCGACGTAGGTGGTGCTGACAAGGCTGACGAGACTGCCGTACTTGGCAGGGGCGACGAGACCACTGTGCTTGGCAAGGTGGACGATGAGGCGTCTGAGGCGCGGACCGGCAGCAGGCCCAAGCCGAGTCTCTCGCTCATCCAATTGCTGGCCACGGTCCTAGCGGCGGTCTCCTCCACTGCGGCGCTTTCGCGCCTTGGCGCTGCCGGCACTGTGTATGGCGCTGCCTTGGCGGCCGCAATCACCGTGGTGGGCAACTACATCTACACCCGCTGGTTGATGCGCACTCACCACACGGCTGTCGCTTTGGCGAAGCGCGCCCAGGCTGCGTTGCCGACAATCAAACCGTTCTCCTCGACCCACGGCGAAGAGGAGGACAAAGGCGCGGAAGAGGGTGGCGAGCCGGCGGGAGAAAGTGCCGACAAGGGAGAAGGTGAGGCCGCGAAGAGCCCTCCGGACGAGCCTGAAGGTGGGGACGGTGGCGAGCCACCAAGTGATGCGGCAGATGGTGCAACGGACGATGCCGATGAACCGGACCGCCGGCTGGTGGCACTTTGGAACAGGCTGACCGCCCGGTTCGGCTTCGGCTGGGTCTTTGCCGGAACGATTGTGGCCACGTTCCTGCTGATACTCGGGATAGTCACAGCCGTGGAGCTGGCCTCGGGCAGGTCCTTGGGCGAGTTGACCGGCGGTGCGCCGTCCCACCACTCCGACTCGCGAGTGCCCTGGTTGCGCTCTGTCACAAACCGTCCGCCCACCAATGCTCCAACCAAGACGGCCACGCCTGCCCCTGCGCCATCGGACACCTCTGAATCACCCAGCGACAAGCGGCGGCCGGAAACGACACCGAGCAACACGCCGCGTGAGACCAGCCCAACTCCAACGGTCACCGAGCCGGCGCCGCCACCTGTGACCGAGACGGAGCCGGCCCCACCTGCTGAGCCGACCGAGACGACTACGGCGCCGGAGCCCGAGCCACCTCCGCCATCCAGCGCGCCGCCAACCACGCCAACTCCTACGCCACCAAGCCCCTCGGCCACCCCGGACACCCCGACGGTCAGTGGCTCGCCAGAAGCAGAACCGACGGATGGGGCTACCAACCCCGAGAATGAGGCTCTGGACCCAACCAGCTCCACCTCGCCGCGCCGCTGAGACTTGCGGTTAGGGCGTCGGCTCGTCCGTAACCCGGCCGATGGCGTCCGACGGTTGGGGGGTGTACGTGGTCAGCACCGTGCCGTCGGCCAGGCGGGCGCCGGCCAGATCCCGGACGGTTGGGGCGCCCAGCAGGCGCGGTTGATCCTGTTGCTTCAACGCCACGGTGACCGGCCGGCCGGCTCGCACAGCGACTGGCTCTCCGCGGACGGTGAACTCGGCCGCCTCGCCTTGCTCCACGGTGAAGGTGACCTCGCGCTGGCCGAGTTCAACCCGGACCCGGGTGCCGCGCAATGTCACTTTGAAGCTCAGGCCAGACCACAGCTCCGGAAGGCGCGGATCGAAGGAGATGCCGGCATCGCCATCGCGCATTCCGCCAAATCCGAATACCAGGGTGCTCCAGACGCCCCCGGCGGCCGCGATGTGAATGCCCTCGGCCGTGTTGTCATGCAAATCGGCCAGGTCCAAGAAGAGCGAGCCTCGGAAGTAGCTTTGGGCCAGTTCTTGGTAGCCGACTTCGGCTGCCATCACGGCCTGGGTGACGCCGGACAGCGATGAATCCCCGGTTGTCAGCGGATCGTAGTAGTCGAAGTCTGCGGCTTTCTCCTCTGGAGTGAAGTCATCGCCTCTCAGATACTCGGCCAGTACAACATCGGCTTGTTTGAGGACCTGGAAGCGGTAGATCACGAGAGGGTGATAGTGCAGCAGGAGTGGGAACTTGTCCGGGGGTGTTTCTGCGAGGTTCCACACTTCCTTTTCCAAGAACTGGTCATCTTGGGGATGGATGTGGAGTCTGGAATCATATGGGATGGCCATTGCCTCGGCCGCCCGCAGCCATTCCTCTGGCTCGGATTCATCCAATTCGAGGCGAGCAACCACTCGCTCGTATACCTGTGGATCGGCTTGCTTGATCTGTTTCAGCGCCCGGGCTGCGGCTCGCAGGTTGAACCGTGCCATCACATTTGTGAAGACGTTGTCGTTGACAACTGTGGTGTACTCATCTGGTCCGGTGACGCCGTGGATGTGGAACTGCTCATCTCCGCCGGCCCGCCAAAAGCCAAGATCGGCCCACATTCGGGCGGTTTCCACCAGGACGTCAATCCCGGCGCGTTCCAGGAACGATGTGTCCTTAGTGGCGGCTAGATACTGGCACAGCGCATAGGAAATGTCTGCGTTGATGTGGTACTGAGCTGTGCCGGCCGCATAGTAAGCCGATGCTTCTTCACCGTTGATGGTGCGCCATGGGTAGAGAGCGCCATCGGAGGAAAGCTCACGGGCACGGCTGCGGGCTGCCGGCAACATGGTGTATCTGAAGCGTAGGGCGTTGCGGGCGAACCGTGGTGTGGTGTATGTGCAGAACGGCAGGACATAGATCTCTGAATCCCAAAAATAGTGCCCGCCATAGCCCGAGCCGGTCACGCCTTTGGCGGGGATTCCGGACCCTTCGGCCCGTCCTACGGCTTGAGCCAGCTGGAATAGGCACCACCGCACGGCCTGCTGTACATCTGGCTTGCCGTGTATCACCACGTCGCTGCGTTCCCAAAAACCGTCCAACCATTCGCACTGGTCCGTCCAAAGGGCTGCCACGCCGGCCGCCCTGGCTCGGTCCAGGGTCCGGCTGCATCTATCGGCCAATTCCGCAGCAGGCGCGCTGCGGGAGGTGTGGTACGCCACCAGTTTGACGATTCTGACTGTGCAGCCCTGCGGGATGTATGCCCGGTACATATGCTCTGCTGCATCAGGCCGGACCACGCCTGTTTCCTCGATATCCACCGGTTGGGATGTCTCGATTGAATGGTCGGCTGCCACCGCGACTGTCATCTGCGAGTTGGCCACTGCGTAGCCCAGTGCATACCGGCCGCCGGAGCGCCGCTGCACTTGGGGCACAAAGACTCGGCCAACAAGAGCGTCGGCCCGCCTGGGGTCGAATCCGCCTGGGCCGGCATCGTCCAACTCTGAACGGCTTGGCTGGTCAAGGGGCTCAAAGGACGTTCCGTCGGAGTACTCGTTCGCCCCGTCTTGGCGGTTCAGGATCTGGGAGGAGATGGCCACCGGCGCCCCTGAATCCATCATCGTGAACTCGTATGTCATCACCGCAAGATGGCGCTCGGCAAAGGAAACCATGCGGGTGGAACGGATATGAATCTGCTTGCCGGAAAGCGTCCGCCACACCAGATTCCTTTCCAGCAGCCCGGAGCGGAAGTCAAGCCGCCGCTCATAGGATTCTAGATCAGCCACAGACAACAGCAAGGGCTCGTCATCAACGTAGAGTCGAATGACGGACGTGTCCGGGACCGAGACGATTGTCTGCCCCACGGTCGCGAAACCGTACGCATCCTCAGCGTGCCGGATTCGGCTCGTTTCATGGAAGCCGTTGATGAACGTGCCATGAGCCAGCGCTGGGCGTCCCTCCTCGGGGTTGGCGCGCATTCCCAAATATCCGTTGGCAACAGCGAAAACACTCTCGCTGGCGCCAAGTCCAGCTTCCGAATAGCTGATCTCGCGAAGGTTCCACTCATCCACGGGGAACCGAGTGCGGTCCAAGAACGCGCGCGGAGTCTGGCTGGCCGGCGGGGCGTTCATGATGCCTTCGTTTGGCTGGTGCTGGAATGCGGGCGGCGCACGTCAACCACGCTGCCTGTCATATTGGAAGCCAGGACATTCAAGGCGGCCTGGGCAGCCCTTTCCGGCTGCAGCAGACTCTTGGGGTCCTCAGGGCCAAACGCTGCCAGTCGCATCGGGGTTTGAGCCCGTTCTGGGTTGAGAACGTTGACCTTGATGCCTTCGGCCGACCATTCAGCAGAAAGCGCCTGTGTCAGGTTGACAACGGCCGCCTTGGACGAGGAATACAGGGCGTAGCCTTCACGCCCCCGGGTATAGGACGATGACGTGAACAGCAGCAGGTGGCCGTGGGATTCGGCCAGATACCGGTGGGCCGAGCGGGCAACGTTGACTGGCCCGGCATAGTTGACGGCGATCAACTCGTTGACTTGTTCCTCGCTCATTTCATCCAGGCGGCCCATTTTCAACAGCCCTGCTGTCACGACAACAGCGTCGATCCGCCCGTGTTCGCGGTAGGCCGCCGTCAGCGCCCTATCGACAGCGGAGGAGTCCTCGACCCGCAGTCCGGTGGTTGACCTCGAGTGTGCCAGCACCTTGGCGCCGGCGTCTCTTGCGCCGCGCACAATATGCTCACCAATCCCATAACTGCCGCCAATGACCACAATGACTTTCCCTTTGAGCGCGGCAGCGGGTTGGCTGGGGCTCCTGCCCTCTGTCTTTTCAGTCCGCACTTGGAAGAGTTTGTCGGCTATTGCGAAATCGATCGGGTGAGTGATCTTGATGTTGTCTTCAGAGCCGTGGACACAAACAACGGGCACGTCGGGGCAGTAGGCAATAACGACACCACAATCATCGGTGGCCTTGAAGTCGGGATCCTGGGCGGCGGCATCGTACGCCCTGCGCAGCACTGAAAGGTGGAAGGCTTGTGGGGTCTGGCCGCGGCGCAAGCGGGCCCTGTCGGGAATCGATTCAATCGTATTGTCGGCGCCAACTTGAACAATCGTGTCGGATGATGGGATAACCACATCAACGGCTTTGAATCTGTCCAATGCGGTGACACAGTCGGAGATGATCCGCTCGTCGAGAAGGGGACGGACGGCATCGTGCAGGACAACCTTGGCCTCGTCATCGTCTATGGCATCGACAACGCGCCGTGTGGTGTCGGTTCTGGCCTTCCCACCTGGTAGAACGCGCGTCACCTTCGGATGATTGGCCAGAAGGTCGGTCACCTCATCGAAAAGAGACGGGGTGATCATGACGATGACCTCATCGATGCTCTGGGACGCCGCCATCACTCCGACGGTGTGCTCAAGGATCGACTTGCCAGCCACCTTCTCCATTTGTTTGGGCCTCTCGACCCCGGCTCTCTCGCCGACTCCGCCGGCCAGAACCACCCCGTAGGTGCGCATCCAACTCCCTCACTCATGAATCTGCGCCGCGTGGACGTTT
>JAIRRT010000082.1 GCA_031255835.1 Bifidobacteriaceae bacterium
TTGCAGTCAAATCCGACTCGGGTGACTCCGGAATTGTCCATGCCTGGGCCGGTGTAGAAGGAGTCGAATCCCTCCATAGTTGAATTGGGCGTCGGGCTTGATGTATTTGGACTCGCGCATTTGATTGAGATGCGAGTAGCACCTGCCCACGCACCAGAGCCGGATATGAAGTTGGCCATGACGTCGGCTTCGGCCTTGCTGGAGATGGTTACAAGGTAGCCTTTCAGTCCGTTGAACGTCTTGTTGAGTGCTCTGTTGTACGCGTTGGGCCATGAAGCTTCGCCATAAGAATCCTCATCGGCTACCGTGAATGTCTGATAGAAGTGCTTGTAGCCGGCATCATCCACCCAGGAGATCACTGAATCGGCAGAGAAGGAGACGGTTATCTCGCCGGCTATGTAGGCGTTGGTGGTGGTGAAGTCGATCTTGCTAAGCAGGTCTTTGGTTGCGGCAGCGCTGAGCGGGGCACCGGTGACTGCCTGGTAATTGTATGACGTACTTGTGGATTCGACGGCGGTTGTAGAATCCCAACCACTCGGGGCGGTTAGGGTTCCAGGAGCGATCTCGAGGCCTGTGGGGACTGCGATGGACAGCGACGCGATACCAGGAGAGGTGCTGGTCAGGGTGAGGGCGATGTTGGTCAGCTTGTAGATGATGGTTGATCCATTCCCGGCAGAGCGCAGGATGTCGAAGGATATGGAGTCGCTGTTCGTCCCTGACGCAGCGATCAGGCCCGCCTGGGCTGCGCCCCACGCGGGCAGGGCAGGGCCAGCACCGCCCACAGTCAGTGCGGCGGCTGCCATCAGTGCCACTGCCCTGGCGTACCGGGGGGTATGCCTTCGGAGCGTTGGAGAAAGACTGGTCAGAGAAGCATGTCGGCTCATGATTTGAATCCTCAAGACGAATCGGCGCCCAAGCCACGTCAAGGGGCGAAATGGTCACGTAGCCGTGTGACCCTTCGGACGAACACCTCGAATCGATTCTTCCTAGGGGTGGACGGCGGCGCGGGGGCCCGTGTAGTACCATGGGCGGTTGACCGCGTGGCTCAGCGAGGGCCGCGTGCAAGTGGAGTTCCTCCCACCTGAGTCCCGCAGCACCGCGCCCAGAGGCGAGGTGGAGGGGCTGGGTTCGCTCCGGCATCGTCGGTGGTGCTTGAGATGGCGTGCTGGTGTGGCGCCCTGCGAGCGATGAGCCTCCACTTCACGTGGGGGCTTTGTTGTGACGGGCGGGAAGGCCGATCATCCAGATCTAAGGAGCGGACACATTAGCGAGCCTCGCATCAATGATCGCATTCGGGTGCCTGAAGTACGGCTGGTGGGCCCAGCCGGGGAGCAGGTGGGCATCGTAAGGCTCGATGTCGCGCTGCGCCTGGCGGCCGAGGCGGACCTGGACCTGGTTGAGGTGGCGCCTGACGCTCGCCCGCCGGTCGCCAAGCTCATGGACTACGGCAAGTTCAAGTACGAGTCAGCCCAAAAGGCACGTGACGCGCGGCGCAACCAGGGCGGAGCTGTGCTGAAGGAGATCCGCTTCCGGTTGAAAATTGACCCGCATGACTACGGCACCAAGCGCGGGCATGTGGAGCGCTTCTTGCGGGCCGGGGACAAGGTCAAGGTGATGATCATGTTCCGAGGCCGTGAGCAGTCCCGGCCCGAGGCTGGACTGCGTCTGTTGGCCCGGCTGGCCCAGGACGTGGCGGAGCTGGGCACGGTGGAGGCGCAACCCCGCCAGGACGGCCGCAACATGACCATGGTGCTGACCCCACTGCGCAAGAAGTCCGAGATGAAGCCATCGCGCCGCTCGGCTCCCGCCGCTGCACCAGCCGCGGCTCCGGCCAAACCGACCCCACCGGCTGCAGATGAGCCGGCCGCAACCACCCCGGACTCCGACGAGCCGGCGGAAGACACAAGGAGAGAGTGAACATGCCAAAAATGAAGACCCACAGCGGGGCCAAGAAGCGGTTCCGCGTGACGGGCAAGAAGAAGATCATGCACGAGCAGCCGGGCATGCGTCACAACTTCGAGTCCAAGCCCTCGCGCCGCACCCGGCGGCTATCGCAGGACCAGGTGTTGGCCAAGGCGGAGCGCCGTCGCGTACGCCGTCTACTGTCCGGACGGGCGTAACCCCGCCGCGTTCATTGACCCCGTGACCGCACGCCGGTCCCAAGAATTCAAGGAGAATCACAGCAATGGCACGCGTCAAGCGGGCGATCAACGCCCAGAAGAAGCGCCGGACAGTACTTAAGCAAGCCAAGGGGTATCGCGGTCAGCGTTCCCGGCTCTACCGCAAAGCCAAGGAGCAGGTCCAACACTCAGGCGTGTACGCCTACCGGGACCGCAAGGCACGCAAGGGCGATTTCAGGCGCCTGTGGATACAGCGGATCAACGCTGCGGCCCGCGCCAACGGCCTCACTTACAACCGGTTCATCCAGGGCCTCGGGTTGGCGGGAATCGAAGTTGACCGCCGCATGCTGGCCGAACTGGCCGTCAGCGACCCACCGGCGTTCGCCGCGTTGGTCCTCCGCGCGAAGGATGCCCTGCCGGCCGATACCTCGGCCCCGGCTGTCGCGTGACCACCTCTGAACGCCCGGCCGCACCGGTCTTCGCCAACACCCGCTCAGACAGGGTGACGGCGGTCCGGAAGCTGGCCGGGCGTTCAGCGCGCTCACGCCCACCGGACCGTCTGGTGGTGGAAGGTCCCCAAGCCGTCAAAGAGGCCGCCGATGCCGCAGCCGTCCTGGACCTGTGGATCACCCCAGACCAAATGGCGCGCCTGCCAGGTGTGCTGGAGCGCGTAAAGGCCACCGGCGGCTATGTGCACCCGGCCACAGCCGATGTGGTTGCAGCCATGGCGTCCGGTGGGGCAGGTGGCCTGGGTGGCCCGGGTGGCTCTGGCGGCCCGGGTGGCGGGCCCCGTGGTGGGCCAAGTGCCGACGGGCCGCGAGGTGGGGCGGCCCAGGGAGTTCTGGCGGTGGCCCGGTGGCCCGAGCCGGGGCTGGACGATGTATTTGGCGACGGACAGCCAGCGCTGGTTGCCGTTGTCGAGGAATGCCGTGATCCGGGCAACGCCGGGACCATAATCCGAGCGGCCGATGCCGCTGGCGCCGCCGGCGTGATCTTCACCGCCGCTAGCGTCGATGTGCGCAGCGGCAAAGTGATCCGTGCCAGCGCAGGCTCACTGTTCCACCTGCCAGTGGTCCAGGGCCCCACGTTGGCCGAGGCCCTCGCCGCCATCCGCGCCGCCGGCTTGCAGGTGCTCGCTGCCCATCCCTCCGGGCGTGAGGCGGCGCCGGACCTGCACGCACCCACGGCCTGGCTTTTCGGGAACGAGGCACACGGTCTGTCTGCGCAAGCTCGCGAGGCGGCTGACGGCATCGTCGGCATTCCTATGTATGGGCGGGCTGAATCGCTGAACCTGGCCATGGCTGCAACCCTGTGTCTCTACGCCTCTGCCACTGCGCAGGGTGCTGGCGATGAGCTGTGGAACAATGTCCGGCGTGTCTGAGTTCGCCGTACCGCATCCGCTAGATGAGACGGGGGTTGCGGCGGCTGAGGCTGAGGCTATGCGAGCCATCTGCGGTGCGGGGGATTTGGCGGCGTTGAAGGAGGTGCGGCTGGCCTATGCGGGTGATCGCTCGGCCCTGGCGGCGGCAAACCGTGCCATCAAATCGCTCGACAAGTCTGAACGTGCGGCGGCCGGCAAGTTGGTGGGCCAGGCTCGAGGCCGCCTTGCACAGGCGATAGCTGGGCGCCAGGCCGAGTTGGAGGCGGCCCGCGCCGAGGAGGTGCTGGTCACAGAACGTGTCGATGTGACGCTTCCAACAGCTCGGCAGACCATTGGTGCCAGGCATCCACTCGAACTGCTGTCAGAGCGGATAGCCGATGTGTTCATCGCCATGGGCTGGGACATTGCCGAGGGCCCCGAGGTCGAGGCCGAATGGTTCAACTTCGATGCGTTGAACTTTGGACCGGACCACCCTGCCAGGCAGATGCAGGACACGTTCTATGTTGATCCGGCATCGTCGAATCTGGTTTTGCGGACGCATACCAGCCCTGTTCAGGCGCGGACGTTGCTGGCCCGGGGGGTGCCGGTCTATGTGGCGGTGCCCGGCAAGACGTTCCGGACAGATGAGCTGGATGCCACGCACACGCCGGTGTTCCACCAGGTGGAGGGGCTGGCTGTCGATAAGGGCATCACGATGGCCCATCTGCGCGGCACCCTGGACCACCTGGCCGAGGCGATGTTTGGCCAGGGAATCACCACTCGGCTGCGGCCCAGCTTCTTCCCGTTCACCGAGCCGAGCGCGGAGATGGACTTGCAGTGTTTTGTGTGCCGCGGGACTGATCCGCATTGCCGCACATGCGGTGGCAACGGATGGATCGAATGGGGTGGGTGCGGGATGGTCCACCCGAATGTGCTGGTGGCGACGGGTATTGACCCGTCGGTCTACTCAGGATTCGCGTTCGGGATGGGCATTGAGCGCACGGCCATGTTCCGCCATGCAGTCCGGGACATGCATGACTTGGTGGAGGGCGATCTGCGATTTTCCTCCCACTTCGGAGTGGAGATCTGACGGTGTTGATTCCCTTGCCCTGGATGGGTGAATACGTCGATTTGGAAGGCCGCGACGGCCACGCAGTTGCGGCCGCGCTTGTGTCGGTTGGCCTGGAGGAAGAGGGAGTCCATTCGTTCGGTGTGGACGGACCACTTGTTGTGGGACAGGTGTTGTCGCTGACACCAGAACCGCAGAAGAACGGCAAGACAATCCGCTGGTGTCAGGTCGATGTGGGGCCTGAATACAACACGCCTGGCAACCCGCCAGTACCGCGCGGAATTGTGTGCGGCGCCCACAACTTCGAGGTTGGAGACAAGGTTGTTGTTGCACTGGCAGGAGCCGTGCTGCCTGGACCATTCCCCATTTCAGCCCGAAAGACATACGGACATTTGTCTGATGGAATGATCTGCTCTGAACGCGAATTGGGTTTGGGTGATGACCATTCCGGGATCATCGTGTTGGAGCGGTATGGCCTGGATCCGGACATCGGCACTGACGCCATTGCACTGCTCGGGTTGGGCGAGCAAACCGTTGAGATCAACGTCACCCCGGACCGCGGCTACTGCTTCTCGGTGCGCGGGGTGGCCCGGGAGTTTGCCCACGCAACCGGTGTGGAGTTCCGCGATCCGGCCGCTCTGGAGATTCCGGCGCCCACCACCGCCGGTTTCCCAGTTGAGGTGGACGATGCCGCACCCATCCACGGCCAGCCAGGTTGCGACAGGTTTGTGGCTCGGATTGTGCGGGGCTGCGCCGCGGCCGGCCCATCGCCACGCTGGATGCAACGCCGGCTGACCCAGTCCGGTATGCGGCCGATCTCCCTGGCTGTCGATGTGACGAACTACGTGATGCTCGAGTTCGGTCAACCACTCCACGCCTATGACCTGGCCGGTGTGGCTGGTCCGATTGTGGTGCGTCGAGCCCGTTTGAACGAACGCCTTGTCACGTTGGACGAGGTGGACCGCGCCCTGGACCCAGAGGATCTGCTGATCACCGATTCACCTGGCGGCCAGAAGGGCTCGCGGGTTATCGGCCTGGCCGGTGTGATGGGGGGAGCCTCCAGTGAGGTGACCGATGCCACCACCGATCTGCTGATTGAGGCTGCTCACTTTGATCAGGTCAGCGTCTCGCGCACGTCGCGGCGGCACAAGCTCTCCTCCGAGGCGGCCCGGCGGTTTGAGCGGGGAGTCGATCCTCAGGCCGCGCCGCGAGCCGTCCAACGAGTGATTGACCTGCTGATCGAATACGGCGGCGGGACGCCCGATCGGGAGGTGACCGACCTCAACAACGTTCCTGCCCGAGTGGCGATCCAGATCGCGCCAGCTGCGGCGAGCGCTTTGGTGGGCGTGGAGTACCCCGCCGAGCAGGTTGAACAGATTCTGACCGCCATCGGCTGCAAGGTTGAGCGGGGGGCTGAGGCGGAGCGTGGCGCTGAGGCGGAGCTGTGGGCCGTTACGCCGCCGTCGTGGCGGCCGGATCTGACTGGGCCGGTTGATCTGATCGAGGAGATCGCGCGGATTGCCGGCTACCAGCACATCCCGTCGGTGCTGCCCACCGCGCCGCCCGGCCATGGGTTGAGCCCGGCGCAGCGTTTGCGCCGCTCGGTGGCCCGGGCGCTGGCCGGATTCGGGCTGGTCGAGGTGCTGTCCTACCCGTTTGTCTCGCTCGATGTGTTTGACCGCCTGGGCATGGCGCAGGATGATCCGCGCCGCCGCGCGCTGCGTCTGGCCAACCCGCTGGACCGCGGCGCACCGGCCATGCGCACCGAGATCATTCAGACCCTGCTGGACACGGTCCGGCGCAATGTGGCCCGCGGCTTCACCGACTTTGGGCTGTTCGAGATTGGCCAGGTGACTCTGCCGGATCCGGACGCTCCGGCATCGGCGGGGTTGCCGCCGGTGACCGGCCGACCTTCCGATGCCGACCTCGCCGCACTTCACGCCGCGGTGCCGCCTCAGCCGCGCCATTGCGCCGGTGTGATGGTGGGCGCACGCCACCCGGCCGGGGTCCACGGCCCGGCCAGAGCGGCCGATTGGGCTGATGCCATCGAGGCGGCGCGGGCAATCGCCCGGGCCGCCCACCTGCAACTCGAGGCCCGGCCCACCCGCAGGCCGCCCTGGCACCCAGGGCGAGTTGCTGAGCTGGTGGTGGGGGACGTCATCGTCGGGTATGCGGGGGAGTTGCACCCTGGGGCGCTGGCTGCGGTTGATCTGCCCGCCCGGGCGGTGGCGTTCGAGGTGGACCTGGAGGTGATTGGCCAGCTGGGCGCCGGCACGGTTGAGGCGCCGGAAATCTCGACGCACCCCGTTGCCAAGGAGGACTTCGCCTTCATAGTGCACGATGACGTACCCGCCAGCGCTGTGGTGGCGGCGGTTCGCGCGGGGGCGGGTGACCTGGTGGAAAGCGCTGAGGTGTTCGATGTCTACACCGGAGGCCAGGTGGGCGAGGGGCGCAAGTCCGTCGCGGTGGCCCTGCGGTTGCGGGCGCCGGACCACACGTTGAGCGCGGCGGAGGTGATGGTGGCTCGGGCAGCGGCCATCGAGTCAGCTGCAACCAAGGTGGGCGCCACACTGCGTAGCTGACGCGGCTTGGGCGGCATGATTGCGCGGGGGTGGGCGTCATATATGGCGTAGGGCCGGGGGCTTTGACGCGCCCTGGCCCGTCCTGACCATCTGCGACCGGCCCTGACCGGCGCAAACACACCTCGGGGAGCGGCGCACATGAGCCCACGGCACGCCAACTGGGAGCTGGGACGTCACCCCGCCTTCGAACCCGTGCCACAACCGCAGGCGAGGCCACTGGCGCCGCCGGTGGGGCCGCCGGTGGCGCCGCCGGTGGGGCCGCAACCGCAGGCGACACCGCCGCCAGCGGTGCCACAACCGCAGGCAGCACCAGTGGGGCCGCCTGCGTTCCCCGGGCCTCCCGGGTACGCGGCGCCTGGAAGTGGGCGGTGGCCAGGTCCAGCGCCGGAACCGTGGCCTGGGCCCGTACAGGGAACCGAAACACCTCCGGAACCGCAGACGGATCAGGTGGAGGTGGGCCGGCATCGGCGGGGAGTGGTGGGGACCATTGCGTCGGTGGTGGTGTGGCTGGTTCTGATAGCCGGGATGGCGTTGGCCGCAGCGGTGGCGGTGGTGCCCTATGTGACCAACGGCAAGGCGCTGACGGTGTTGAGCGGATCGATGGTGCCCACGTTCCTGCCCGGAGACATGATTGTGGTCAAAGGGGTGGAGGATCCGCAGAGCTTGCAGGTTGGGCAGATCATCACGTTTATGCCCAACCCGGATGATCCAACGCTCATCACACACCGCATAATTGGGCAAGGCTCCGCTGCGGACGGCGGCACGTTCTACACCACGCGGGGTGACGCAAACAGCGCCGATGACGAGCCGATCCGACCCAACCAAGTGCGCGGGGTCTTTCTATATTCCCTGCCCAAGTTGGGTTTTGCGGCGCAATGGATGGGCGGAGAATCGCGGGTTGCTGTGATCGGTTTGGGGGCTGGGCTGTTGGCCTATGCGGTATATGAGCTGACCCTGGGCGGACGGACAGCCCGGCGCCGCGCAAGGCGTGAAGCTGCTCGCGCGGCCCGGACGTCTCAAAGGGCTTCAAAGAATGGGTAGGTGCGTGGGATATCACAGGCCTATCCGTGCACCCGCGCTCCTCATCCGCCAAGCTGGGACGGCGAGGAAGGGGCAGGAACCTCGCCGTCCCAGCGGAAGGCTGGGACGGCGGTGAGTCGGCTTGGTGGTTACCTCCGCGGTCCCAGCGGCTAGCCGGGGCAACAGGTCAAGATTGGAGTAAAGAACCCCTGCGACCCCGGCGGCTCAGCGAACCGCAAAGAGCCTACAGCGGTTTGGACCAAGCTGGAACCTGGCCGGCCAGCGGAGTCAACCCGGCAATCCCCAAGAATTGGGCGGGGGCCGAGATCGACCCGCTGCCCTTGGCGACCAACGTGGAGACCCAACCAGGCACAGACGCAGGTGGGGTGGGTGTTGCGCTTGGATCGGGCGTGGCGCCATCGGTCGGAGTGACCGTTGGGGTAGCCGAGGCAGTTGGGCTCGGCGTGCCAGCAGGATCTGGCGCAACCGTGTCATCGACACCGGCCTCCAGCGTGATGGTCGGTCCGGGCAGACCTGCAATTCCGACATCGACCACTGTCTTCCAGGTGCCGGCAATCACTGCCGGAGCACCAGCGCGCACCGACGAGGTGCCGGTGGCGTCCTCAGTGTGGGTCATGGCCCAAGTTGAGGTCCGCACGTCCGTGAGCGTTGCCCCGGTGGTGGTGGCGAAGTCGACTTGAGCTGTCGCGTCGGTGCCAACCTGTCCGGTGCCCTCGACCACGATGGTCGGCGCGGCCGTTGCGGTCAGGACCACTGGCACAGTCCCCAAATTGAACCTGGCCGGAGCCAGCTCAACCTTGGCCGGGGTGTATGTCGGGGTCTTGACAGCTACCGCTGTTGCCGGCGCATCTGCTGCTCCGGTCACGGTGGCCTCGGTGCTGGCGTTCAACGCGATGTCATAGGCCAGCCTGCTCAACGTGGGCTTGCCCAGCGGCCCGTCCTGCCAAGCCGTAGCAAGGGCAAGGTTGAAGTCAGCGCTGCCGGAAAGCCCGAGCGACCCATCCACCGACACGCCGGTGAGGGTGGTCTGGGGTGCCTTGATGGTTCGCCCGGCAGTTGGATCACCCAGCGGGGCGTCATCGATGCTGAACTCGCCTTGCACCAACGCGTCAAGCAGCGAAGCATCGGTTGTGGTGACTGTTGTCTTGCCTGAGACCGTGCGCAGCGAGGCGACCCGCCGGATGAACCCGCCAGGAACCTTGCTCGCCTTGTCGCAGACGATCACGGCCCCCGGTTTGGCATCGAACGTGCCGCTGAACACGACAGTTGTGGCGGTGGTGGATGTCACTGTGTCGCAGGTTGCCTGCGGCACCACCTGGACATCGGGGTTGACAACCGCGGTGGCCGGTGGCGGCACAGTGACGTTGACCGCTTGGCCAGGAGTGTCGAAGTACCTGGCTGAGAAGTCCTTGATCCGAGCCCAAATGGTGCCTGGCCCGGCCCCAAGGCTGGTGGTCAAACTCCAGGTCGGGGTGGCTTTGGTGGTGTCGACCACAGCAGATCCGAGGAAGGCCTGGCCCTTGTACACGGCAACCGAGCGTATGCCGGAGACGGTGTCCTGAGCTGTGCCGGTGATGGTGACCTGCGGCGTCTTGGCCAGGTCGATTGATCCACCGGAGATCGGGTTGATTGTGCCTGTGGGCGGCGCCGGATCCACCGACTGGTTCTTGGCCTTCAGCACGGTGGCAATGACAGCGCCGTTGAGGACCGATCCACCCTGAGGGATGGACACGAAGATGGTGCCGTTTGCGCCCACAAGCTGGTTGAACACGATGTTGGCTACAGACCCCTTGGGCAGCATGATCGGCTTGGCGTTGCGCACGGAACTCTTGGTGCGCTGATGCTTGAACTCGCCGCCCTTCGATCCACCGGCCACAGTTAGCCGGACAATCACCCGAGTGGTGGCCGAAGGTACCGACGTTCCGGTCACCTTCATCGAATAGATCTTCTGCTTTACCTTGCTCTTGGTGTAATTCCCGCGCAGTTTGGGGGTGACTTTACGGTTTGAGCTGAGGGTTAGGGAATTGTTGATAACAGTCTTTTCATCAGTCGACGATGACGCCTGAACGTACCCGACAGCCACAATCCTCAGCGTTGTTGGCGCCCCACCATTCACCCGGTACAGGATCTTGCCGTCAGCCGAAACTGGCGCCAGCACCAGCGATGTTGCCCAGCCGCGCCGGACCTCGGCGACGGGGGTGCCAGGCGAGCCGCCGCCATCGGCCTTGGAGAAGCCGAGCGATCCGGTGACGCCCTTGGAGTGGGTTTGGACCGAGAGCCAGACCCCGCGCACTCCGGAGGTCGGGATACCGCCCGAGCCGAGCACAGGCACGGTAGCGTGAGAGCCGGGGCCTGGGATGGCCGGTCCGAGCTTCTTGTCCGAGCGAACCAGCGAGTAGTGCGGGATGGTCTTTGTGCCGCCAGGTCCGGGAGTGGTGGCCGCTCCGGTCAGGTAGGCCTGGGCCGTCATCGCGACCCGAATGCCCTTTGAGCTGCGCAAACGCAGCTGAGATTCAGCGTTGACCTGGATCAACATGGTGGCGACGGTGGCGCCTTTGGAGTAGGAAATCGATGGTGAGCCGGTGGCGGTTTGTCCCGGCGTGGAGATCTGAAGCTGCCCCACGCCTGGTGCGCCACTGATCGCGACGGTCACCACCCATGAGTTGCGGCTCGACGGAATGGACCCGGGCCGCGACAGGGTCAAAATCACATCGCGCGATGCAGCGACCGAGCGGCCAGACGTGCCGCCAAGCACGTTGACCGGTTTGATAGGCCGCCACGCGCCAACCGATGCCGGGGTTTTCGGTGCCAGGGCCGGAGCCAGAGCTTGGGTAGTTTGGGCGGCTTGTCCGCCCATCGCCACACCAGGAGTGCCGACGATGACGGCGCCCCCGCTGGCAACAGCAATTGCGGCCGTCATGGTGGCGAAAGTTGAGGCTATTCGACGCACGGTAATCCTCCCAGGAGTTGGTTGGGTGCTTGGTCGGGCGCCTTTGACTATAGCTACGGGGTAAGACATTCCTTGGGAGGATTACCGGCGCGCGGCGTGGAGATTCAGTAACGCCCACCCCCGCACTGCGGAGTAGGTGAGGGACGGCATCGGCGGCTAGGGGATTAGTAGGACCTTGCCCATGGTGGTGCGGGATTCAAGGGCGGTGTGGGCGGCGGCGGCCTCGGCGAGCGGGAAACTGTGGGCGATGCGGACCTTGAGCTCACCGCGGCTGACCTCGCCAAATACGCGGGCGGCGCGCTCCAGGAGCTCCTGGCGGGTGGCGGTGTAGTCAGCGAGCGTGGGGCGGGTCAGGAAGATGGAGCCGTGGGCGTTGAGTTCCTGCGGGTCGAATGCCGGCACCGGGCCGGAAGATCCGCCGAACAGCACCAACATGCCGCGGCGGCGGACCGACTCGAGCGAGGCGGCGAACGTGTCGCGGCCGATGGAATCGAACACGGCGTGGGCGCCCAGTCCGTCGGTGCGCTGGCGGATCGCCTCGGCCAGCTCGGTTGTGACGTTGCGCATGGTGCCGAGCACCACGATGTCGACTTGGGGGACGCCATCGTCCAGGAGCAGCTCGACTTTGGGGGCGCTGCCGACAACCGCGATCAGGTGTGCACCGATGCGGCGGATCATCTGGCCGGCCAGCAATCCGACCCCACCCGCGGCGGCGTAAAGTGCGACTGTGTGGTCTGGTTTGACCGGGAAAGTGGATCTGACAAGGTAATCTGCCGTCATGCCCTGGAGCGTGACGGCGGCCGCGGTGGGCAGGTCGAGGTCATCGGGGACGGGCACGGCTTGGGCGGCGTTCACCACCACGGCGTCGGCATAGGACCCGCTGACCGAGCGTGCCCAAGCCACGCGGGAACCGACGGTGAACCCTGAGATCTCGGTTGCGTCATCGGCGGCGGCGATGACCTCACCGGCACCCTCCGAGCCCGGGATGTGGGGGAACGGCATGGTGTAGGTGCCGTTGCGGCGGTAGACGTCGATGTAGTTGACGCCGATGGCGGCCGGCCGGACGAGGAGCTGGCCGGGGCCGGGCTGCGGATCTGGCATGTCGGTCAGGCGCAGGGAGCGAGGGGCGGGGCCGGGCTTGATGGCTTGGATCGCACGCATAGGTAAGACCCTCCCACACCCAACCCCCCCAACGAAGCACCCACCCCCCAGTGTCGGCCGGGTGGGTGTGCCGGGTTGGGCTGGGCGGGGGTTCGGGGTGCGGGGTGGGGTGTGGGGTGCGGGGTGTGTCGGGTTGGGCTGGGCGGGGGTTCGGGGTGCGGGGTGGGGTGTG
>JAIRRT010000145.1 GCA_031255835.1 Bifidobacteriaceae bacterium
CCTCAAGCAGCGGGCCAACAATCCGCGGACAACAACCGGTTGGTGACGGCGAAGAGTGGGTGAGACCGATGCTGGCGGACTGTGGCGCTGCCGCAGTTGGGCCGTCATATGTTGCAGTGCCTGGCTCGGGATGCCGCACCTGTCCTGTCAGGACCAGCTGCCCTGCCGATGAGCTGGGAGAGCAGGTGACCGTCTGATGCCTGAGAACTCTGCCGAATACTCCGCGGCATTCATAGCCAGGATCCTGGAACTGCCACGGCCAACCGATGAGCAGATCGAGGTGATCGAGGCGCCGCTCAGCCCGGCGCTTGTGGTGGCCGGAGCTGGGTCCGGCAAGACCGAAACCATGGCCTCACGGGTGGTGTACCTCGTTGCCAACAAGCTGGTCCGCCCGGATCAGATTCTCGGCCTGACGTTCACCCGAAAGGCAGCCGCCGAGCTGGCAGACCGGATGCGGATCAGGCTGCGCAGACTGCGCCAAGCCGGTCTGACCGGGGAGGATGCATCTTTCGGGCTGGCCCAACCGACCATCGCCACCTACAACGCCTACGCCGCAACAGTTGTGCGGGACCACGGTCTGCGCCTGGGAGTGGACCCAGATGCGCGGCTGCTGAGCGATGGTTCGCGCTGGCAGATTCTGGAACAGCTGATAGGCCGTTGGGCGCCTGAACTGGAAACCGACTCGGCGCCATCGACCATCGTTCAGGCGGTGGCCCACTTGGCCGATCAACTCACCGAACACGGACTCGAACCGGACGAGGCAGCCGAACGCATCCGCGCCATCGCCCAAACGATCACCTCCACCCCTCCCGCTGGCCGGTCCAAGAAGCTCAACAAGGATCTGGCCGCTGTAGCGGCATCACTGACCACCAGAGCCGAAATCATGCAGCTGGTCAGCGCTTTCGCTGCGATCAAGACCGAGCGAGGCCTGCTCGACTACGCCGACCAAGTGGCGTTGGCAACGCGGGCAGTCCAGGCCGATCCCGCCGTTGGACTCTCCGAACGTTCCCGCTTTGCTGCCGTCCTGTTGGACGAATACCAAGACACCTCACCTGGCCAGGAACGGCTGTTGGCCGGGCTGTTTGGTGGCGGACATCCGGTCATGGCGGTGGGGGACCCGCACCAGTCGATCTACGGTTGGCGCGGCGCCTCAGCCGCCGGCATGGCCCGCTTCCCAACCATCTTCAAGCCCGCCGATGCCGCACCAACCCCAGTCCTCAGCCTGCGGGTGGCATGGCGCAACGACCTTGCGATCCTCGACGCCGCCAACGCCATCGCTGAACCGCTCACCGGGCAGGCTGACGGCGAGACGCCGGACAGCCCCCGCCTGAAAGTTGCCCAGCTCAAACCCAGGCCCGAAGCCGGCACAGGCCAGATCCTCCACAAGTTCACCGAGACCGAGACGGACTCCGCGCAGGTGGTGGCCGAGTTCCTGGCCGAGAACTGGCGTGATGCGCCCGGCCAGCTGACCGCTGCTGTGCTGTGTCGAAAACGCTCCCAATTCGCCCCGATAGTCGAGGCACTGCGGGCAGCCGGCATCGCCCACGAGGTTGTGGGGTTGGGCGGGCTGCTGGCGGCACCCGAGATCGAGGACATCGTCGCCTTCCTCACCGCCGCACACGATCCGGGTCGAGGCGACGTGATGATGCGGCTGTTGACATCGCCCCGGCTCAACCTTGGGATAGCCGACCTCGACGTGTTGGCGCGGTGGGCGCGGCGGTTGACGGCCGTCATCGTCGGGGAGAAGAGCGATGTTGGCCATGACGAACAGGTGACCCACAGCCTGGTCGATGCCGTTGATGACCCACCTCCTGAGGATTTCACCAGGCGCAGCGGTCAGACGATGACGTCCCCCGCCCGGCAACGGCTGGCTGACCTGGCAAAGGCGTTGCGCGAGTTGCGGGCCCTGGCCCACCTGCCCGTGCCCGAGCAGGTGATAGCGGCCGAGCGCCGGCTTGGCCTGGACATCGATTTGATGGCTCGGGCTGGTGCGCCGGGGCGAGCGAATGTCGAGGCGTTTGTGTCGGTGGCGCACAGCTTCTCCGTCGAGTCAGATTCGGCGTCGCTGGGGGACTTCCTGGAATGGCTCGATTTCGCTCAGGCCCACGAGCGGGGGCTCGATCCGGCGCCGGCAGCCCCTTCTGCGGCAGCCGTCCAAGTGCTCACAGTCCACGGAGCCAAGGGCTTGGAGTGGGATGTTGTGGCGATACCTGGTCTGCAGGCCGGCACGTTCCCAACCACAGCTGTCAGCTCCGAAGATGGCACGCCGACAGCCTCAGCCTGGCTGACTGACATCACTGAACTGCCATGGCCGTTGCGGGCTGATGCAGCCGATCTTCCCGAGTTTGCCTACGCCGCCGATGCCCTGCCGGAGCTGGGGCGGGCCCACCGCGATTTCCGGGTGCGGGCCGGCGAGCATGATCTGGCCCAGGAACGGCGCCTTGCCTATGTGGCGTTGACTCGCGCGAAGTCGAAGGTGCTGCTGACTGGATCGTGGTGGAGGTCAGGCACCAGACCATCCCCGCCGTCACTTTTCCTCGCCGAGCTGGTTGGGCTCGGGCTGGTGGAAGGCCCCAGGCTGCCGGACGCGCCTCAGAATGAGCAGAATCCGACCGTGGCGCAACGCGTTGAGGCGACCTGGCCGGTGGGAGACCGGTTGGGGGAGCGGCGCGCAGAGTTGGAGGCTGCTGCGGACCGGGTGCGGGACGCGCGCGGCGCGGACAGGCTTGATCAGATCGATTCGCCGCTGGCACGGTTGGCTGAACTGCTGTTGGCCGAGGCTGCCGAGGCGAGCGGTCCACCCCAGGTGGCGCTGCCAGAGCGGTTGACGCCATCGCAGATCATGCAGCGTGTCAGGTCACCTGAGCGCTTTGATCTGGACCTGCGCCGGCCCGTCCCACGCCGCCCGCTGCGAGCGGCCCGCACAGGCACCCTTTTCCACGAATGGGTGGAGGGGTTCTTCGGTGCGCCAGCCGCCTTGGGAGATGAGGAGGAGTTCCTCGACACCTCGGATGCTGATGTGCAGGCCAGCATCGCCGAGTTGCGTGAAGCCTTCACCCGTTCCTGGTGGGCCAGGCCCGACAACGGGCTGACCATCCACCGCACTGAGCTGGACTTTGCGATGCCGCTGGGCAGCGGGATCACCCCAGGACGGATCGATGCGGTGTTCCGCGACGCGGAAGGGGGGTACGTGATTGTCGATTGGAAGACAGGACGTCCACCGTCCAGCGACAAGGACCGTCAGGTGGCTGACCTGCAGCTACGGATCTACCGCCGCGCCCTGGCAGGGCTGCTCGGCATAGACCCGGCCAAGGTGCGCGCAGCCTTCCACTATGTGCCGCACACCACCGGTGATTCGCCACATGACAAGTCCATCCGCTGGCTTGACCTGCCACCGAGCGATGACGAATTGGCCGAGCTGCACCGTCTGGCCGGCTGATGGACCGTCCGCTGGGCCACCGAGACGCCATTTGCCGCTGGTTGGGTGAAACCGGCGGCGACCCGCGCGGCATACGTGCGCGCGGCCAATTCAGTCCTAACGTGTAGGCGTGGCTTCCCCTTTGACTCCGTTCGCCATGGCGGCCTTGGCGACCTATGCGGTGCCTGGGCTCGACATCGTCGGCGTGAGGGCTGACCGCGACGGCGCGGACTACTCCTTCGCTGTCGCTGAGGATGCCCAGGGGCGCTTTTGGGTGATCCGCACACCCCACAGTGCGGCAGCTGGTGCTGGCCAAGAGGCTGAGGTGGTGCTGCTGCGGTCCTTGGCGGCGGCATCGGCCAGCGGAACTTTGCCGTTTGAGGTGCCCAGGCCGCGAGGGTTTGCGCCGATGGCGGATGGTGGCCGCGCGATGGTCTACCCAGCGTTGCCAGGTGTTCCGGTGGTGATGGAACTGCTCGAACCTGGGCCCGGGCTGGCTGTCGGCATAGGCCGGGCGTTGGCCGCTATGCATGAACTGGCCAGGTCGCTTGTTGAAGAGGTTGGGCTGCCCACCTACACCCCTGAGGAGTACCGGACGCGGTTGCGTTCCGAAGTTGAGGATGCTGCCCGGACCGGGTACCTGACCTCACGGCTGGTGGACAGGTGGCTTGGCCGGCTTGACCAGGACGAACTGTGGGCGTTCACCCCCGTTGTCATTCACGGCGACATGGCGCCAGACCACATGTTGACCGAGCACGGCCGCGTCTCGGCGATTCTGGACTTCTCGACCGTTCAGGTGTCCGATCCAGCCGAGGACCTGGCGCCGATGCTGGCCGCAGCCAGTCCCGAGGCGGCCGAATCGATCCTGGAGGGATACAGGGCCAACCGCTCCGGCCTGGATGATCCGCACATGCCGGCCCGCGCCGAGTTCCTTGCCGAGATTGCCGTCGCCAGGTGGTTGTTGTACGGGGTCCGACACGATGACGAGGCGATTGTCGATGACGCTCGCGCCATGCTGGTTGACCTGGACAAGGCCGTCGCTGAGCAGGAGCATCAGGCTGAAGTGGCCCGCCTGGACTCGGAGCGCCGAGCCCGTGAAGCAGCCGAACGCCACGCCGCCGCCGAGCGCGCCAGCGCCCGGGCGGATCGCGAAACCGCTGAACGCCGCGCCATCCAGGACGCTTCGCAGACTTCGGTCATCAACCTCGATTCCGAGGAGAACTCACTCCCACCCGTGATCCCGCCACCCACGCCACCTGCACCTTCAGTGCCAGCTGTGCCTGCGGCATCGTCGGAGGACCGTCCGGACGGCGCCCCGGAACGCAGGTCGGTGGCGGACGGCAAGGTTGGGGTGTGGCCCCGCCGGCGTCAGCGCGTGCCCACCTGGGAGGAAACCGAGATTCCCGCGGCCTCCGATGACGAGCCGCCCAAGCCCCCCAAGCCACCGAAGCCGCCCAAGGCTGACAAGGCGGACAAGCCCGCGAAACCCGACAAGCAGGACGAGCCCGAGAAGCCAGCAAAGCCGGCCAAGGAACCCGTCATCCCCGAGAGCCCACGCATCTCGTTTGCCCAGATCATGCGCGGAACCGAACCCGAAGATGGCGCTGGTTCAGGCGACAAGCCGGCCAAGCCGGCGGATGCCAAACAGCGGTCTGCGCCAGCAGATGAAGCCAAGGCGTCCGGTGATGGCGAGCCGTCAGATGATGGGAAGTCCTCCGCCAGGCCATCAGGCGAACGGTAGCCGCGCCGGTAATGTGACCGGGTGCGTTTCGATGCCCCGCTAGCCCGTTCGGCTGTGGACCGCCACGCGCCGCGCCGCACCGAGCCCGGCCTGTTGGAGCACCTCAGGACCCTGCCCACCACCCGTGTGCTGCGCGTTGCCGGCCCCCGCGTCCCCCTAGCTCCATCCGACGATGCCGCCCCACCTCGCCTCGCGTACTGTTCACCTGCCCTGCTGACAGGTCAAGACCTCGAGTTCTATCTAGGGTCAGGCGACGGCATCGACTATCTGGGCGCACTGGTTGACCCAACGGCGCCATCCGAGCCAGACCCCCAGGTCAGCTGGCTGTCGCTGCGAGAGGTGGCAGCCCTCCTGCCCGATTTGGACGCGGGCCTGGCGGTGGCGGCGGTGGCACTGGGTCAGTGGCACGTCAAGGCCGGATTCTGTGCGGTCTGCGGCTCGCCAACAGACGTGGAACAGGCCGGTTGGGTCAGGCGCTGCCGAGCACAAGGCCACGAGGTGTTTCCGCGGATGGATCCGGCCGTCATCGTCGCTGTGACCGATGATGAGGACCGGTTGTTGCTGGCCCGGGCCAGGCACTTTGCGGCAGGGCGGTTCTCGGTTCTGGCCGGATACGTCGATGCGGGGGAGTCGCTGGAGGCGGCGGTGCGCCGGGAGATCGGTGAGGAAGTCGGGATTGGGCTGAGTCGTGTCCGCTACCTCGGATCGCAGGCTTGGCCGTTCCCGGCTTCGCTGATGTGTGCGTTTGAGGCGCGAGCCGAGTCGACTGACCTGGTGGTGGACCCCACCGAGCTGGCCGAGGCGAGGTGGTTCAGCCGGGCCGAATTCGCTGGTGCGATAGCTGACGGCACGGTCAAGGTTGCGCCACGCTCAGCCATTGCGCGCAGCCAAATCGAGCGCTGGTACGGCCAGGGACTGGACCTGCCGTGACCGATCAGATTCCACCGCCCGAGCCTGCCGAGGCGGGTGAGGGTGCGGCGGTTGGCGGGAGCGCTGCGCCTGGGGAACCTGTGGCGGCGCCTGAGCCAGCGGCCGCGCCTGAGACCCCAGCGGCACCCGAGCCCGGTGCGCCCGCGGAGGCGCTGCTGGATGCTCTGGACCCTGAGCAGCGCGCGGTGGCGACGGCACTGCTGGGACCGGTTTGCGTCATCGCCGGCGCCGGCACTGGCAAGACACGGGCCATCACGCACCGGATCGCCTACGGGGTGCGTACCGGCACCTACTCGCCGACGGCGGTCTTGGCGGTCACGTTCACGGCCCGCGCCGCTGGCGAGATGCGTGAACGCCTGCGCGCGCTGGGCGCCCCGGGGGTTCAGGCCCGGACGCTCCATGCTGCAGCGCTGCGCCAGCTGGCCTACTTCCTGCCGCGTGTTGCCCACCGCCAGCTTCCCAGGCTGATTGAGCACAAAGCGCCGGTGGTGGCGCAGGCCGCAGCGCGCCTGGGGATGGAGGTCGATAGGGCCGCCGTTCGGGACATGGCGGCCGAGATCGAGTGGGCCAAGGTCAACCGCTGGACCGCTGAGGACTACCAGCACAAAGCCGCATCAGCCGGCCGAGGAACCCCCGCCGGCCATCACCCGACGGCCATAGCCCGGCTGATATCGGTCTACGAGGAGATCTTGGGCCAGACAGGCGCAATGGACTTTGAGGATGTGCTTCTCGGGGCGGCCGGGCTTATGCTCGAATACCCGCAGGTTGCGGATCAAATCCGCAACCAATACCGGCACATCGTTGTCGATGAATACCAGGATGTCTCCCCGATTCAACAACAGCTCTTGGACCTGTGGTTGGGAGCCCGGCAAGAATTGTGCGTGGTGGGTGATCCAAACCAGACCATCTATTCTTTCACCGGCGCCACTTCACACTATTTGACCACGTTCCAGGAACGGTATCCAAATTCGACGGTTGTCCGGCTGGTGAGGGACTATAGATCAACACCACAGGTTGTTTGGCTTGCCAACTCCCTGCTGCGCCGCGCCCGGCGGGGAAGCGGCGGGGAATCTGAGGTGGCCGCCGGGGTTGAGCTGGTAGCCCAGCGGCCTTCCGGACCAGCCGTCTCCTACCGATCCTTCCCCGACGATGCCGCCGAGGCATCCGGTATCGCCGCAGCCATCTCCCAGACTGTGGCCGGTGGGGTGGAGCCGCAAGAGGTAGCTGTCCTGTTCAGGACGAATTCGCAGTCTGAGCCGCTGGAACACGCCCTCGCCCAAGCTCGGCTGGCCTATCGGGTGCATGGCGGGCAGCGGTTCTTCTCGCGCCCGGAGGTCAGACAAGCGGTGGCGTTCTTGCGCTCAGAGGCCAGGGCGCCATCGGAGGCGACAACACCGCAAAGGGTGCGTGACGCTTTGGGAGCCGCCGGCTGGACTCCCGAGCCACCCGCGGGTCGCGGCCGGCAACGTGAACAGTGGGAGTCACTCGACGCATTGGCCCGCCTATGTCAACAAATGTACGATGCCGGAGCCTCCACAATGGACGCCATAGTGGCTCTTGTTTTGCAGCGACAAGCCCATGACCATCCACCGCCCGGCGCCGGTGTCACATTGGCATCATTGCACGCTGCAAAAGGGCTGGAATGGGACGCAGTATTCCTGGCCGGATTGTCCGATGGTTTGGTACCGATCTCGCTGGCTGAAACCCCAGAACAAGTAGCTGAGGAACGCCGGTTGCTTTATGTTGGAGTGACCCGTGCGCGGGAGCATTTGACACTTTCATATGCGGCGTCGCGAAACCAGGGTGGGGCAGCCAGCCGGCGTCCCAGCCGGTTCTTGACGTCGCTATGGCCTGAGGATGGCGCTGATCCTCCCTCCGCCCGCACACCCGGCCAACAGATCACGGGCCGCGGCCTGCCCCCTGCTCCAGCGGAGCTGACCGAAGCCGAGGAGAAGCTCTACCGCCGTCTGGTGGCCTGGCGTGAGCGAGAAGCCGCCGCCGCCAGCTTGCCGGCATTCGCCATCGTCCCCGATGTGACGCTGCGCGGACTGGCCAGGGCCAACCCCCGGACCGTCCGCGAACTGGCGATGGTCCGAGGCATCGGCCCAGTGAAGATCGCCCGCTACGCCGACTCGCTTCTAGCCGCCTTGACCAACGGCTAGAAGCGGTGGGCGTAACGAACGCCGCCTGTGGGCAGGCCGCAGGGCTAGGCGAGCAGCGGGGCAGGTTCTTGCGCGGCGTCCAGTACTGCGTCATCGGGCGCGGGGGCTATGCAGCCGCACTCGGGGTGGGGCGGCCAGCTGGTGGCGCTGGTCGAGAAATCGGGTAGGTGGAAGGAGATGGTTGTGCCGGAGCAGGGAGGGGTGTGGTTGGTCAGCGCCGAGATGATCTGACCAGCGGCATACGCGCCGGCCAGCGCGGAAAGCACCGAATCATCGCCCCTCCCAGCCACCGCGGACGATGCCGATAGTTGCGTTGCCATGGCCGGCCACGCGGAGTCCATGTCCGTCCGGTGCAACGCGATGCAGCGCAGGCATGGCCCGTCACCTGGGGTGACCCACGGGCCGACCGTGATGGAGGTCTCGGACAAGATGACTGAGAGGTGCGGCACACCGTTGTAGACCAGATCGCGTGCCCGCACGATGTCGAAGACGTCCGGGTCCACCAGGACGGTCGCGTCATCGTCCATAGGCGGACCGATTGAGGTGATTCCCGAGCAGGGCAGGGAGCGGATCCGCTCCTTCAACGCGACATCGCGTGGGCGGCCGACATCCTCGAACCCGTAGTCGAGTCCGCAGTCGCGGCGCGAGACCAGCGTTGAATCGGTCAGCCGCAAACGCCCCACCCCCGAGGTTGCGAGCACGGTGGCGATCCGCGCGCCGGTGCGCCCCAGTCCAATCACGTGCACTGTCGACTCGTTGAGGCGGGCCAGTTCGGGCCATCCGTCATCGGGCCGCAGTAGTGCACGGGACTCCGCTGATGGTGCAAGGAACTCTCGGGCGTTGACGGGGATCCGAGCGTGATCGGATTGCCGTGCCCGGTTCAGCAGGGCACCGCCATCGGTCAGCTCTCCAACTAGCTCGTCAACTCGGGCAAGATCGCCGTGGGCACGTGTCATGATTCCTCGCAGCTGAGGCAGTGAATGGTCGGTGCATAGCGCCTCGATCAGCGAAAACTCAGATGGTCCGCCAAGCGTGATCATGCGGGCGATCCGAGGCTCGAATCCAATCTGAGCCTGGGACTCAGAGCGCCATAGGGCAGCCAGTCCGCGCTTGAGGTACACCTTGTCCGCCTTTGTCGAAGGGATGCCCTTCAACCATGCATGGTCCGGCGGCCTTACGTCACCTCAACCGGTCCCCACCTGTGGAAAACCGCCCCTGTGCAAAGAAGCGGCCCGGCGAGGGGTCGCCGGGCCGCTTGGGGTTTGATGCTGAGCGCTCTACGCCTTGCCGATGATCCGGTTGACGGTGGTGCTGCAGACTGGGCAAACGCCCTTGGCCATCCGCCGGCCGTTGGTAACCACAACGTGTCCTTCGGCCTCTCGCTTGTCCTTGCACTTCACGCAGTAGAACTCGCCCGCGTAGGTGTCGGCCATCCTGACTCCATTCATTAAAAAGGGCGAGCCCAGGAGGGACCCGCCAGGATAGGTACTCGCCGTCTACTCTAACTCCCCTGCGGCGCCGTGCTGCGCATTTCCACCGGGAAGTGGGCGTGTTCGCTTAGAACTGAATCCCCCGCCCACCAGCACCAACACCCAAAACCACCCCTCAACCCCCCCACCCCCCCGTGCTCAGCCCCCACCATCCTCGGGGTCGGGGTCGGGTTCTGGGGGTGGGGGGTGTAGGAGTTGGGCTATGGCGGCGTCTACTTCGGCTGTGTCGGGGGAGGCTCGGTTGGCGGCGTAGGTGGAGCCGTCCTCTAGGTCGGCTGAGGTTGGGAGCAGGTCGGGGTGAGACCAGATGGACTCGCGGCCCTCCAGGCCCTCGGCATCGGCCACTGAACGCCACAGTGCGGCGGCTTCCCGCGCACGGCGGGGGCGCAGTGTCAAGCCGACCAACGTGCCAAAGGCGCGCTCGGCGGGACTGCCCATCACGCGGCGCCGGCGGATCATCTCTCCCAGCCCGGCAGCGTGAGGCAACCGGTCAGTGACCGCAGTCCGGGAGACCTCATCAACCCAGCCTTCCACCAGGGCTAACGCGGTTTCCAGGCGCTCCAGCGCTGCCGTTTGCGCTGGCGTGTGGTTCAGAGCCATCGCACCATTCGCCAAAGCCTCGCGCAGGGCGGACTCATCGGAAGGGTCAATGTCAGCCACCGCCCGCTCAATCCGCTCAATATCGACATCGACCTCGTTTATATAGGCCGCCACAGCGCCAAGCAGGTGCGGCCCCAACCAGCGGGCGTGGGTGAACAGCCGCGCACTGGCAGCCTCGCGGACCGCCAAGAACAGCCGAACCTCATCCAGATTCGCCGCCAGCCCATCGGCAAACCGCTCAATCGAGGCCGGCAGCAGGCCTGTGGAGCGCGGGTCCGTCAGCGGCAGGCCCACATCGGTCAGCCCCATCACCTCACGCGACATGTCGCCAATGGACTTGCCAATCTGCATCGCGAACGCCGCAGCGCTCATGGCCCGCATCATGGACAACAGCTCATCCGTCGCCTCGCCTGGCGCATGTTCCTGATGGCGGACGATGGCGTTGGCCAGCACATCTGCGACGCTCGTCGCCACCGGTCCAACCATCCGCCGCCACGCGTCCCATGTGGTCTCGATCCACTGGGCCGAGCTCAGCGCCAGCGCCTGCCCGCCCGATGCCGGAAAGGCCGTGGCGCTGTCCAACCACAGATCGGCCACGCCAAGCGCATCGCGAACCTGCTTGGCCTGCGCATCGGAAACGGACGGATCGCCGCCAGCGCTGGCAACGTGGCGAGCCAGCTCATGGGCGGATTCCCAGTTGACAGGGTCCTTGCTCGACATCGTCGCCAAAGCTCGCCGCAGTTTGTCAACGAGGAAGGCGCGGGTGGCTGGCGTGTCCGGCAGGTTCGCGTTCTCCATCACGGCGCGCGGATCGAAGTTGGTGGCTCGCATCGCCTCGATCAGCCCATCAGCCCGGTCACCGACCAGAGATCTGAGGAATTCAACGAACTCAGGTGGGAAATCGCCGGGTGTGCCCTCGCCGTCCATCCCCCAACGCTACGGGACATTGTGAGCCCGTCCCAACCGAGGTGAGGCAGGATTGGTCAGGTGAACGATCAGTTGGGCCTGGCCCGGGCACGCACATTGACGATTGGTGGTGTCACCACCGCCGCCCTGACGCTGGCCGCAGTCTTCCTGCCGGTGCCGTATGTGGTCGAGATGCCAGGACCCACCCTGGACGTGCTCGGATCCGCCGATGGCGTCGAGCTGATTGGCGTACCCGAGGCACCTGACCATCCAGTCACCGGGCAGCTGCGCCTAACCACCGTACGCACCCGCGGCTCCGACCGCGACCTGACAGTTGGCGAGGCTGCCGTCAGCTGGATTTCTGCCGCTGACCAGGTGATTCCCTACGATGCCGCCTACCCGAAAGCCTCGACAAAACAGGAGCGCGAGGAACGCTCAGCCCAGCAGATGGTCTCCTCCCAAGAGCTAGCTTCCGTGGCAGCCCTGGGCGCTCTGGGCCTTGGGGTCGAGCTGCGAATAGTCGATGCCCTCCCCGGTCCCGCCGCCGAGGTGCTGAAGCCCGATGACGTCCTGGTCAGCATTGACGGCACCATGGTTCGAGACTTCGAGCACCTGTTGCGGGTCCTGTCAGCGATCCCGGCTGGGTCCACCATCACCGTGGCCATCCGCCGTTCCGGCCAAAGTGAGGAAGTCACCCTACGCACCCTGGACGATGGCGCCGGCGGCTCCCGCATGGGCGTCACCGTTGGCTTCGCGTTGCCTGTGGACGTTGAGTTCGGCATCGAAGGAATCGGCGGATCGAGCGCAGGTGCGATGTTTGCCCTCGGGATTGTCGACAAGCTGGGCGAGGTCGATCTTGCTGCCGGGCGGATAGTGGCCGGCACAGGCACAGTGGACCCATACGGGAACATTGGGCCCATCGGGGGGATCCAACAAAAGATGGTCGGTGCCCGGCGGGACGGCGCGGAGTTCTTCTTGGCTCCACGCGACAACTGTCCCCAAGTCCTCGGATCGATCCCCCCCGGCCTGACTGTCGCCGCTGTAGCCACCCTCAACGACGCTCTGGACGCCCTTTCCGCCATGCGCTCTGGCGACCTGAGTGACCTTGCCACCTGCGATTCACTGCCCAACTCCTAGGGCGTGACCAAGCCGCCTGGACAGGATGTTCGGTCAACTGGCGGCATCGGGCATCTGGTGGCGGGCGGTGTGGGACACTGAGGGACTATCCAACAGACGCGACGGCCATCAGGCCGTCCATGAGGTGAGGACTAGGTACTTTCCGTGTTCCCGACGTTCAATTTCCCCTCCCGCCCCAAACCACCATCCAAGGGCCAGGCAGCCCCACCGCTGCGGCGCGGGCCCCTGGTCTGGACTGTCCTGGCGCTGGCGGCGTTGGCGCTGCTGCTTGTCGGGGCATCCCGGGTCTGGACCGAGATCCTGTGGTTTGAGCAAGTCGACTTCCTCGGGGTGTTCACCACTCAGTGGGTGACGCGGATTGTGCTGTTCGTGGTGGCGGGGCTGATCACCGCGGCGACAACGTGGACATCGCTGACCATCGCCTACCGCTCGCGCCCGGTATATGTGCCGACCACCGCATCGCTGCAGGCCATGGACCGTTACCGCGAGGCGTTCGAGCCGCTGCGACGCGTGGCGATGATCGGTGTGCCGGTGGTTGTTGGGCTGTTTGCCGGTGGGGCTGCCCAAGGGCAGTGGTCTGAGGTGCTGCTGTTCCTCAACCGCCAACCGTTCGGCACAGTCGATCCGCAGTTCTCCATGGACGTGTCCTTCTTTGTCTTCACGCTGCCTGTGCTGCGGTTCTTGACCACATTCGTCATGGCGCTGATCGTGGTGGCGTTGGTGGGGGCCGTCGTCATGCACTATCTGTATGGCGGGATCCGGATTGGGCTGCCGGGACCTGGTGACCGGATCACGCGGGCAGCCCGGGCGCAGCTCGGAATCCTTGCGGCGCTGGTCTGCCTGGTACTGGCCTGTTCCTACTGGTTGGACCGCTATTCCATGCTGTTGGGCTCTACAGGCCGCTTCCATGGGGCGGGCTTCACAGCGATCAACGCGAACCTGCCGGCCAAGACGATTCTGGCGATCATCGCGGTGTTCATCGCGGCGCTGTTCGCGTTCACTGCGGTGCGCGGCAACTGGAAGCTGCCGGCCCTCGGGGTGGGCCTGATGGTTGTGTCTGGGATCGCCATCGGCTGGGCCTATCCGGCGTTGGTCCAGAACTTCTCAGTCAACCCGAACGCCCAGGCCAAGGAGAGCCCCTACATTCAGCGGAACATCGACGCGACGCTGGCGGCCTACGGCTTGGAGGACGTGGAAATCACGGCGTATTCAGCCAAGACAACGGCCGAGGCCGGCGCCCTGCGCGGTGACGCAGAATCGACAGCATCCATCCGTCTGCTCGATCCAACCGTTGTGCCGCCCACGTTCCGGCAGCTGCAGCAAAACAAGCAGTACTACGACTTCTCTGATGTCCTGGCGGTGGACCGCTACGAGATTGAGGGCACAAAACGCGACACCGTCATCGCGGTGCGTGATGTCAAGCTCTCAGGCGTCGACGCCTCCTCCCAAACATGGGTCAACCAGCACACGGTCTACACCCATGGCTATGGCGTTGTGGCTGCTTACGGCAACACCACCAACACCGATGGCCGCCCAGCCTTCTACGAAGGCGAGATCCCGCCCGTAGGGGAACTCGGTGAATACGAGCCGAGGGTCTACTTTGGCCAGTCCAGCCCGGAGTACTCCATTGTTGGAGCCCCCGAGGACACCGAACCGTGGGAGCTGGATTATCCCGACGATGCCGCCCCCCAGGGTCAGAAGAACAACACCTACACCGGAGATGGCGGGCCACGCGTAGGCAACCCGCTGAACAAGATCCTGTATGCACTGAAGTTCGGCTCCACCAACATCCTGTTCTCTGAGCGGGTCACTGGCGAATCGCAGATCCTGTATGACCGCGATCCCAAGACCCGTGTAAGCAAAGTGGCGCCCTACCTGACCCTGGATGAGCGGGTCTATCCCGCCGTTGTGGACGGCCGGGTTGTCTGGGTTGTGGATGGCTACACCACCACCAACTCCTACCCCTACTCCAGGTTCCAGGACCTGGGCGAGGTGACCCGGGATTCGCTGACGGCATCCACGCTGGCCACCGGCCTTAGGCCGATAGAACCGCAGACCGTCAACTACATGCGCAACTCGGTCAAAGCCGTTGTGGACGCATACGACGGCTCTGTCACGCTCTACGCGTGGGACACGACCGATCCAGTCCTCCAAGCCTGGGCGAGCGTGTATGGCGACACCCTGACGCCGATGTCGGAGATTTCCGGTGATCTGATGAGTCACCTGCGCTACCCCGAGTCGCTGTTCAAGATGCAGCGTTCCTTGCTGGCCACCTACCACGTCCAAGACGCCACGGCGTTCTATTCGGGCCAAGGGTTCTGGCGCACCCCGTCAGATCCGACCAAGTCCGATAACGTCCAGCCGCCGTACTACCTGACGCTGAAGATGCCAACCCAGGATGACGCGACGTTCTCCTTGACATCGACATACATCCCAATCGGCACGGGCACCAACGATAGGAACATTCTGACCGGCTTCTTGGCGGTGAACTCCGAGACAGGGGACACTCCAGGCAAGGTGGACCCGGACTACGGCAAGCTGCGGTTGTTGCAGTTGCCTCAAAGCGCCACGGTCTCAGGCCCTGGCCAAGTCCAGAACCTGTTCAACTCTGACGCCACCGTCCAAGAGACCCTGCGTCTGCTGCGTGACGGCGGTTCAGAAGTGATCAACGGCAACCTGTTGACCCTCCCCATGGGCGGCGGCCTGCTCTACGTCCAGCCGGTCTACGTCCAATCCGCCACCGGCACCCGCTTCCCGTCGCTGCAAAAGGTGCTCGTGTCATTTGGCGACAAGGTTGGGTTTGCTGACACGCTGAATGAGGCACTTGACCAGGTGTTCTCTGGTGATTCTGGAGCCAGTGCCGGGGACGCTGACCGGCCCACCGGGACCGGCGAGGTGCCGGCCGTTGAGGACGAGTCGCCGCCAATCGAGCCGGACACCCCGGCCACCGCGGGGCCGGACCAGACTGTGGAGACAACGCCGCCAGCCCCCGATACCACCGAGACAACCGCCCCCGCGTCCACGCCACCGGATCAGCCCGAAACCACGCCGCCTGCACCGCCGGGCGGCACCCTGCCGGAGCCGCCAGCCGGTGATCTGGCCGGCGCCCTGGCACGGGCAAACCAAGCCATGGCCGATTCGCAGGCAGCGCTCTCGGCCGGGGATTGGGCCGCCTACGGCCAAGCCCAGGACGCCTTGGCCCAAGCTCTGGCTGATGCGACTGCCGCTCAGGAGGCCGGCGAACCATAGGCCAATTGCGCAGGGCGGGTCCTGGCCGGTTGACCCGGCCTCCAGCCAGGACCCGTACCATGCACCTGTGCCACGCGATGCAACCCGGCGCTTTGCGCCTGTCTTCTCCAGCCTGATCCTGGCCACATGCCTGGTAGTCGGCACCGCTGTCCCCGCCGATGCCGGCCCTCAGCTAGCCGACACAGGTTTGGTGACCCGGTCAGCGGCATTGCAGTGGTACTACAAGCAGCGGGTCAAGTGGAAGGACTGCCCCAAGATCGGCTTCGAGTGCGCCACCATCAAGGCGCCGCTGAAGTGGAGCAAACCGGGAGGCCGGCGGATCAACATCGCACTGGCCCGGGTGGAGGCAACAAAACCGAAGTCCCGCAGGGGCGCCATCCTCGTCAATCCTGGGGGCCCCGGGGCCTCTGGCATCGATGCGCTTGGAGGGCTGGCGGCCATGTTCGGCACCAAGGTGGCGGCCCGCTACGACATTGTCGGGTTTGATCCGCGAGGGGTGGGGGCGTCATCGTCGGTGAAGTGTGCTAGCAAGGCTTCACAAATGCACCGTCACCTGTCCGAATGGTTCTCAAACGACCATGCTGGGCGTGTGGCCGCCAAGAAGGCGGCGCGGTCCTGGGGCAAACAGTGCCGCAAACTGACCGGGCCGCTGCTGGGGCAGGTTGATACGGTCTCGGCCGCCAAGGACATGGACATCATTCGGGCGGCTTTGGGGGAGCGGAAACTGTCGTTTGTTGGCTGGTCCTATGGCACAAAGCTGGGCTCAATCTATGCCGAACTGTTCCCCAAACAGGTTGGCCGGATGGTGCTCGATGGCGCTTTGAACCCAGCATCCAGCGCTGGCGAGACCGCCGCCTCACAGCTGCGCGGGTTCGAGAACTCCATCCAGGCCTGGGCAGCCAACTGTGTGGCCGCCGCGGATGGCTGTCCCGTCGGCACAACTGCCGAGGAGGCGCTGAATACTGTCCGTGAACTGCTGCGACGCACTGTCACCAAGCCTGTGCCAACCGGTTTTGAGGGCCGCAAACTGACAGCGGCGATGGCGTTCACTGGGGTCCTGCTGACCCTGTATGACGATTCGTATTGGCCGCTTTTGACACTTGGGGTGTCCAACGCCGTCCAAGGCAATGACGGCACCGTGCTATTGATGATGGCCGATGCCTACAACTCGTTCGATGGCGAGAAGTACTCCAACAACATGTTGATGGCCAACCAGGCAATCAACTGTCTGGACTATCCCTCGGCAGACGTCACCCAACAACAGGCCCAGGCCGCCATCGACAACGCAATAGCAGCCGCCCCAACCCTGGGTGAATTCTGGATGGGCAACGGCATATCCCAATGCGCCCACTGGCCATACAAGGCGAAGAATGACCCGCGGGCACTGAAGTCGAAAACCAAAGCGCCAATCCTCATCATCGGCACCACCGGTGACCCGGCCACACCGTTCACCAACGCTGTGGAGCTGACCAAGCAGCTGCGCACCGCACGGCTGCTGACCTACCACGGTGAGGGCCACACCGCCTACGGCCGCGGCAGCAAGTGCGTCAACTCGGTGGTGGACCGCTATCTACTGACAGGCAAGCTGCCCCGCAAAGACCGCATCTGCAAATAGCCCCGCAGGCCGGTCTGCCGGGCCATAATGGCTAACGGAACGGGCACAAATTCCAACCGCGGAAGGCTGGTCAGCAGGTGGATCTTTACGAGTACCAGGCCCGCACGCTCTACCTGAAATACGCCGTACCCACCATCGATGCCCTTGTGATCACCCACGCTGAGGAGGCCTTCGATGCTGCCCTTGCGCTCGGGCCGGGGCCCGTGGTGGTGAAAGCGCAGGTCAAAGTGGGAGGCAGGGGCAAAGCAGGCGGCGTCAGATTGGCCAGGTCCCCTGAGGAGGCGCGCACCGCTGCCGCTGAGATCCTCGGCTCCAGCATCAAAGGCCATCCGGTGCGCCAGGTACTGGTTGCCCAAGGCGTGGACATAGCCGCGGAGTACTACGTCTCGCTGCTGATAGACCGCTCCAACCGGGCCTACCTGGCGCTTGCCAGCTCGGAAGGTGGCGTGGACATCGAAACGTTGGCGGCCGAGCGGCCAGAGGCCCTGATCCGCGCACCGATTGACCCGCTGCAGGGGTTCGACGAGGCAGCAGCCAACGCCCTGGTGGCAGCCGCCCAAGTGGACAGCGATGTGGCAGGCCAGGTGGCCCAAACGCTGTTGCGGCTGTGGGAGCTGATGCGCGGCGAGGACGCCATGCTGGTTGAGGTCAACCCACTCGCGGTGACATCCGGGCGCCAAGTCCTGGCCCTGGACGGCAAGATCACCCTGGACGATGCCGCCGCGTTCCGTCACCCAGATCACCGTGAGTTCGCCGATGCCGAGCCAACCGATCCGTTGGAGGCCAAAGCCAAAGCGGCCGGGCTGGGTTACGTAAAGCTTGACGGCCAGATCGGGATCATCGGCAACGGCGCTGGACTGGTGATGTCCACCCTCGACGTGGTGGCAGCCGCAGGTGAGGGGCATGGCGGGGTCAAACCAGCCAACTTCCTCGACATCGGCGGCGGTGCCTCGGCTGAGGTGATGGCGGCCGGCCTGGAGGTGGTCCTGACCGATGAGCGGGTCCGTGCGGTCCTGGTCAACGTGTTTGGTGGCATCACGGCATGTGACGAGGTGGCTCGCGGCATAGTCGCTGCGCTGGCGGCACTGGGCGGATCGGGCGGCAAACAGATTGTGGTTCGCCTGGCAGGGAACTCGGTGGACGCCGGGCGAGCGATCTTGGCTGAGGCCAACCTCGCGCCGGTCCACATGGCCGAGACGATGGAACAGGCGGCTGAGCTGGTGGCCAGCCTGGCAGCCGCCAACTAGGAGGAGGCAAGGGATGTCGATCTATCTCGATGAGGCATCACGCGTCATCGTGCAGGGAATGACTGGATCAGAGGGGCGGGTCCACACCCGGCTCATGCTGGCAGGTGGCACCGACATTGTTGGGGGCGTCAACCCGCGCAAAGCCGGCCAGACCGCCGAATTCGACGTCACACCGCCCGGCGGCGGGCCCACCTCCAAGCGGCAGATCCCGGTGTACGGCACCGTTGCGCAGGCGATGTCGGAAACCGGCGCGAACGTGTCGGTCATGTTCGTTCCGCCCGCCTACGCCAAAGCCGCCGCAATGGAGGCCGCCGATGCCGCAATCCCCCTTCTCGTTGTCATCACCGAGGGCATTCCGGTTGCAGATTCAGTCGACTTCATCGCATATGCGCACGCGCGTGGGACACGGATCATCGGTCCGAATTGCCCTGGGATTGTCTCGCCAGGCAAATCGAACGTCGGCATCACGCCGGCTGGCATCACAGGGCCAGGGCCGATTGGCCTAGTTTCCAAGTCAGGGACGTTGACGTACCAGTTGATGGCTGAACTGAGCGATGTCGGATTCTCCACGTGCATGGGGATTGGGGGAGACCCGGTTGTGGGCACAACCCACATCGACGCCCTTGCCGCATTTGAAGCTGACCCTGAGACCGCGGCGATTGTTCTTATCGGTGAGATTGGCGGGGAAGGCGAGCAGCGGGCGGCCGAGTACGTCGCTCAGCATGTGTCCAAGCCTGTGGTGGCCTACATTGCCGGGTTCACCGCGCCGGAGGGCAAGACCATGGGGCACGCCGGCGCCATCGTGTCCGGGAGGGCCGGCACAGCCGACGCCAAAGCCGAGGCGCTGGCGGTGGTTGGTGTGCCCGTTGGCCGCACCCCCAGGGCGGCAGCGGCGGCTGTCCGGGAGGTGTTGGGCTAGGGCGCTGGCGCCCCTGCGCCGGGGCGGCTGACACGTTTTGTGCCGGCCTGTCCAGGTGGATTGCTGCAGAGCACGGCCGTTTGTCCCATGTCATGTTTGGCAGTGTTGGGGTAGCCTCGCAGCAGCGCGTAGCAGCGCTGTATCCCGACACATTTTCAAATTGAGACAAGGACTCAGGTAGTTCCATGCTCCGACGCTTCACAATCCCTGCCATAGCCGCGGTCGCCGCGGTCAGCTTGGTCGTCAGCCCCGCGGTGGCGGCCCAAACAGATGAAGAGATCGACCAGACCGTCGCTACCTATGACCAGCTAGTGGAGATAGTCAACCGTGAGGTCGTCTCCGCCTACGCCGGTGTCAAGGCGACAGTGAATGACCTGGTAGCAGGCACAGTTAACAGTGCAATTGGCAACCCCCAGGCCGTCATCGCCCTCGCGACCCCCCTGATCAAGGCGGCTGTCAAGGGCGCGATTGGCCAATACATCCAAGACGATCGGATCGACTCCATCATCGATGGTGCAGTCGACGCCATCGCCGATTCCGAACTGATTGCGGCCGTGGTGGACAACGAGTTCATCCAGGCCGTGCTGCAACGGACTGTGCGCTACGCCGTTGCTGACATCATCGACTCCCTCGGACTGGACGCGGACCAGCAAGCAACAGCGGACATGCTGGTCACCCGCGTTTGGAACGCCCCCCGCGTCACCGTTGGCACAGCTCCAACCAAGGTTAAGAGCGATCTCGGCTCGCCTGCTTACGGCATGGGGATAGGGCTGAACACGTCCTATTACAGCTACAACGTGACCGCTTGGAACCAGCGTCGCGTCATCGTCATGATCAACGACACCCCCAAGGAAATCCAGGTCACAGGCTGGAACGCCGGCAACATCAACCTGCTCGCCTCGGGTGTGGCAGTGGTCAGCGCTGGCTCGAAGGCTGATTCGATCATCGCCACTTTGGCGTCCCTGGACTACGTCTCGATCCTGATGGACGCCGGCTCAAGGGCACTGCGTGATGAGATCACCGAGCGCGTCCAGGCAGCCCTGTTGACGCTGAAGACCAAGCTCCTGGAGTACATCACCGAGGGCCTGGCCAGCATCGATGTCCCCGTGACGCTCAACCCGGCCGATTCCTGGATCACCATTGGCCAGCAGATTGTGACCGCGCTGAACCAGGTTGCGCAGGACAGGCTGAATGCAGCGCTCGCTGCGTTGCCGCCGCTGAGCGTGCCGTTGGGCGAGCCAGGGGATTCCTACCTGAGCATCGCCATGGGCATCTGGAACTACGGCGCCTCCTACCTGTGGGGTCTGCTGCACAACATCAACTGGCTTGACCTGATTCGGGGCCGCAGCGGCGCCACACCAGCAAAGCCAGCCGGCCCATCGCTGACGGTTTCCTTTGACCGCAAGGCGATGACCAACACCGATGTTCCGGCGCTGACACTGGTAGCCAAGGATGACGCAGGGGTCGTTATGCCCGGCGCACAGCTGGCTGCTCAGTATTCCTACTCATACGGCGACTCATGTCAGTTCGCGAATGGACAGGCTCCTTCGCGCCGCACTTGCACGGTCACCGCCACCTACAACGGCTTGACGGCCAAGGCCTCAGTCGAGGTGTTTGACCCGTCCGCTCTGGCGGCACCGATTGATGGCGACGCCATCCCCGGCGCCACCGTCAAGGCAACCGCGCCGCAGGGTTGGCCAACCGTGACCCGCGCCTGGACCCGCAACGGAACCAGGTTCTCCACGGCCGCCTCCTACCGCCTGCCCACCACGGAGAAGTTGGGGAACGTCATCGGACTCAAGCAGACGATGACGTACCAGGGCCTGACCATTGAAGGCTCGGCTCCCGATCTGACCGTTGCGACGGGCACGGCGGCGTCTTTGACGATCAAGCCGAAGGTCGAGGCCATCACGAACGCTGGTGGTGTCGAGCTGACTGCGGTGGCCAAGGATGCGCTGAAGAACACCATCCCGGCCGGTGCCACGGACACCACCTACACCTACTCGCTGGGTGATGGCTGCTCCTTCCCGACTGGTGAAGCGCCCGCACGGCGGACCTGCACCATCACCGGCACGTTCCAGGGCGTAAGCGCCACCACCACGGTCGATGTGTTTGATCCGTCAGCGCTGGCCGCGCCCATCGCGGGCGAGGCTGCACCCGGCGCGACGCTCAAGGCTCAGCCGCCGGCTGGCTGGCCAACCATCACGCGGCGCTGGACTCGCAACGGCACGCTGTTCTCCACCGCGACCTCCTACAAGCTGCCCAGCACCGAAAAGGTCGGCAATTCGATTGCCCTGACCCAGACGATGACATACCGCGGCTTGACCATCTCCGGCACCTCTCCGGCTCTGACGGTTGCGCTCGGTGCGCCGGCCAGCTTGACGATCACCCCGAAGGCCAAGGCGATTGACAACAGCGGCGGCGTGGTGCTGACCGCTGTGGCCAAGGATGCGTACGGCAACAAGATCCCGGCGGCCGAGACCGGGACGGTCTACACCTACTCCGAGCAGGATGGCTGCGCCTTCACCACAGGCGAGGCTCCGTCCCGCCGGACCTGCACCATCACCGGAACGTTCGGTGGAGTGAGCGGCACGGCGAGCGTCGAGGTGTTCGACCCATCGGCTCTGGGCGCGCCAATTGATGGTGTGGCCACACCAGGTTCGACCCTCAAGGCTCAGCCGCCAGCTGGCTGGCCAACCATCACCCGGCGCTGGACTCGCAACGGCACGCTGTTCTCCACGGCGGCGTCCTACAAGCTGCCCAGCACCGAGAAGGCTGGCAACGTCATCGAACTCACGCAGAAGATGACCTACCAGGGCCTGACAATCTCCGCGTCATCCCCAGCGTTGACCGTTGTGAGGTAGGCGGCTAACGTTTTCGTTTGTTGTTTATGATGCGGCGCTGCCGGTGGCCTTCGGGTCACCGGCAGCGCTGGTTTAAGGGGCGGTTTGGGGGATGGTTTCGGGGATGGTTTGGGGGATGGTTTGGGTGCCGGACCGGAGCTAAATGCAACCCAAGTTAGGTGAACCTAACTTTGCTCTAGACTTAGCGGCGATGCCCCACCTGACCGCCCGCACGGCTCCGCGCCCAGCTGCCCGCCTTGCCGCTGGACGCTCGGCCCTCAGCCGCGGTGCCGCCATCGTCCTTGCGGTTGTGGGCGGGTGTGCGCTGGCGGTGGTGTACTTGCAGGTCGGAGCCGCTTTTGATGGGCTGATAGCCCAGAGTGGACCCACCGGGCGCCAGTACCTGACCATGGCGGGTGGCGTGATTGTCGCGGCGCTGACTTCGTGGGCGATTCCGCTGCTTGCAGGCCGCGATCAGCCGCGAGGTGAACACCATGAACGCGCCCGGCTTGTGCGGCACATCTTCGCCCTGGGTGCGGCCGAGCGGACTCGTGAGCGGACCGGGAGGATCGTCTCGACCGCCACGGACGGGGTGGAGCGGGCGGCGGCCTACCGCTCGACGTTCCTGGCCCCGACTCTCGGGTCGATGGCGCTGCCGGTGGCGGTGCTCGTCATCGTCGGAGTGCAGCTGGATTGGGTGAGCGCGGCGGTGCTGGCCATCGCGTTGCCAGCCATCCCGATCACCCTTGGTGCGTTCAACGCGATCTTCCGCAAGGTGTCGATGGCGTACCGGGCCAATTCGCGGGCGGCCTCGGCGCAGTTTCTGGACGCCATACAGGGGCTGGGCACGCTGCGGCTGATCGGCGCCAGCCGGCAGATGGGCCGGCGCCTGGCCCTGGCCGCGGAGGACGTGCGGCGTCACGTCATGCGGCTGCTGGCCGGCAACCAGCTTGTGCTGCTCATTGTCGATTCGCTGTTCTCGCTGGCCTTTGTAGCGGCCGCGGCGGTGCTGGCGTTGGCGCAGTACCGGGCGGGCGTGCTGAGCGCGGGGCAGGGGCTGGCGCTGGTCCTGATGTCCTCGCTGCTGCTGGACCCGCTTGATCGGGTTGGCCAGTTCTTCTACGTAGCGATGGGCGGCCTGGCCTCCATTCGCGAGATCAACGCGTTCCTAGCCCAACCCCCCGTGATCCAAGACCCCGCCGGAGACCCTGCCAGTCCGGAGGCAGCCGGTGCGCCTGGTGCGTTGTTGGAGTTCGACGATGTCGATTTCGCCTACACCGCGGACGTGCCTGTTCTGCGTGGGCTGAGTTTCACTGTTCGCCCTGGTGAGCGGGTTGGGTTGGTCGGTCCGAGCGGGATCGGCAAGACAACGGTGGCCGATCTTGCCCAGGGAATGCTGCGCCCGGACGCCGGCACCATCCGCCTGGCTGGCCGCGATGCCGCCCACATGCCCCTGGCCTGGCAGCGCGCGCAGATTGCCGTTGTCGCCCAGCACACCTACCTGTTCACCGGCACCCTGCGCTCCAACCTGCAGCTTGCCGCACCCGCCGCCACCGATTCGGCCATATGGGAGGCTCTGGCGGCCGCTGATTTGGCCGAGTTTGTCCAGTCGCTGCCGGACGGCCTGGAGACTATGGTCGGCGAGCGCGGCCTGGCCCTATCCGGCGGCCAAGCCCAGCGCCTCGCCATTGCGCGCGCCTTCCTGAAGGACGCCCCGATCCTGATCCTGGATGAGCCCACGGCCCACGTTGACCTCGCCTCCGAGCGAGCCATCCTGGCCGCACTGGATCGGCTTTCGGCCGACCGCGCCGTCCTGGCCATCTCGCACCGCCCCGCCACCATCGCCTCAGCCACCCGCCTGATCAGCCTGCACGATGGCGCGGCCCAAGTCCTCCCCCCACCCCAGGCAGGCCGCCCATGACGCCCCCACCTGTTCCCAACACCCAACCCACCAGCAAGCCGACGATGCCGCCCCCACCTTCCGCCGCCAACGCCGCCGCCCAGAGCCCCTTGCCTCCCGCGGTGCTGCGGCGCCGGCTCCTGGCCATCGCCAGGCCGGTGATGGCGCCCTTGGGGTGGTCGATCCTGAGCCGCATTGTTGGCCTGCTGGCCGGGATCGCGATGTTTGGCCTGGGCGGTTGGGCCGTCGGTGCGGCCGCGGCCAGCGGCGGCGCCACCCCACCCGTAGGCCAGATTGCGGTAGTGATGGTCGTATTGGCGCTGGTCAAGGGCGGGGCCAGGTATGCCGAACAATTCGCTGGCCACTATGTCGCCTTCAAGGCACTGGCCCGGATCAGACTGTTCTTCTATGACGCCCTCGAACCCCAGGCGCCGGCCGCCATCGACGGCCGATCCACCGGTGACCTGCTGTCACGCCTGACAAAGGATGTAGACCGGGTCGAGGTGTTCTTTGCCCACACTCTGGCGCCGGCCATCACGGCGCTGCTGGTGCCTTTGGCGACTGTCGGCTTTATCGGCGCCACGCTCGGGCTGTGGCCCGCGCTGGTGCTGGCGGGCGGGTTGGCGCTGGTTGGACT
>JAIRRT010000146.1 GCA_031255835.1 Bifidobacteriaceae bacterium
TGCCGCCAGCGGCATCGAACCCCCTACCCAACGCACGCGCTACAACACGAACACCCAACCCTTGAACGCCACCAGCGGAAGGGAGACTGCGAGGGCAACCGGAAGTGCTCACAACGGGATGGAAACCCGCAGGCGGAGTGGTGTTTTGGGCAGTTGCGGCGGTGACCTGATGGGCGGTGCGGGCGGATTCGTGCTCAGCGAGCAGGTGTCGGTGGGGGTGGGACGTCCGGAAGTGCTCAAAACGGGTGATCTACAGGTTGGTGGGGAGGTGGATGGAGCACTTGGGGTCGCCATCGGCGGACGGGAGACTGGGACGACCGGAAGTGCTCACAACGGGTGAGGGAGACCTAGCCGGCGGGTAGGTCGGGTACCGGGGGGAGGGTCCGGGTGTCCACACCTATCAGGGATGCTTCATCCCGGCGGTGTCGCAGGACGTGGTCTACATAGTGCTGGACGGCCTGGTCCATGGGGACGTAGCGGCCTTCGGTCTGGGACATGAACCAGCGGTGCTCCTGGACCTCGTGGAAAATCTGCGCCGGCTCGAGCTTCCCGCGCAGGTCAAGTGGGATGGCCTTGATGGTCGGCTCGAACACGTTCGCCACCCAGTCATGGGCAGCAAACTCCTCTGACTCGTCGGTCATGCCGCGGTCATGGCGGTGGGCGTCGAGGTCATTCAGCAGCCGCCGAGCCTGGTTCTCCTGAACCTCCAGCCCGGTCAGCCGGGCCAGCCGCCTGGCATGGTGGCCCGGCTCAACCACCTTGGGCTGGATCTTCAGAGCCGACCCGTTTTCATCGCTTGCCATGGTGAGTTCGCCGACGTCGAACCCCAGGCTGTTGAGTTCGGCAATCCTGGCCGCGACCTGCCATTTTGCATTGTCGGTGACTGTTTCCTCCTGCGTGAGCGCATCCCACAACGCTAGGTAGCGGGTCACCAGATCCTCGCCCACCGCCAACGGATCGGTGCCAGGGTCCAAACGGTCCCCAGCCTCCAGGTCCATCAGCTCGCCGATGATGTTCGTCTGGGCCAAGTCGAGGTCATACATCCGCTGGCCCTCGGTCAGCTCCGGATGCAGCTCACCGGTCTCAGCGTCAACCAGATACGCCGCGAACGCTGAGGCATCACGCCTGAACAGCGTGTTGGACAGCGAGACATCGCCCCAGTAGAAGCCGGCCAGATGGAGCCGGACCAGCAGCGCCACAAGAGCATCGAGCAGCCGTGAAGCAGTGTCCGGCACCAGTTGGTTGGCAAACAACGCCCGGTAGGGCAGCGAAAACTGCAAGTGCCGGGTGACAAGTGCGGCATCGAGCGGCTCACCTGACTCATCCACACGGCCAGAGACAACTCCAACGGCTGTCACCGAGGGCACGCCCAACGCAGCGAGGTCCCGCAACATGCGGTACTCGTGGTGGGCGGCCCTCGGGGCTATCTCCTTGACCGCGAGCACACGGTCAGACAGCTTGACAAACCGCACAACGTGCCGCGAGATGCCGCGCGGAAGCGCAGCAACCACGTCCGGTGGCCAATCGGCCAGGGGGGTTGCCCAAGGTAGATCAAGCAGCGCAGGATCAGGCGCCGCAGCGGTGATATTGAAGGCCACTAGGGCCAACCTCCGAGTGCGGGTCTAATGGGGACTGTGCACTAGTGCGCTAGGCAGGCAGACGCAGACCGGTTGCTGCCGAGAAGATGTGCTGCTCACCGGGGCGGACTGTCACGCGGACAACCGAACCCTTTGCAGGCACATCGCGCGGATCAGCCCGGACGATGACGTGGTCAGATGTGAATGACGCCCGCGGATCGAGGTTGGGCACCCGCCCGTAGACAAACGCGTCAGAGCCGAGCTCTTCAACAATGTCCACCTCAACTGCGATTGCGCCCGGCGCAGCCTCCGTGACGATGTCCAGCGATTCTGGCCGGAAACCGACCACGATCTTTCCGTCATCGTCCGGGGTCACGGCGGCAAGGGTGGTGCGGGTGAGCGGCAACTTGGCATCGCCAACTTGGGCCGCGCCATCGACAATCGGGAACGTGCCGATGTTCATGGCAGGTGAGCCGATGAACGAGGCGACAAACACGTTGGCTGGGGTGTCGTATTGCTCGAGTGGCGTGCCGACCTGCTGCAACAGGCCGTCCTTCAGCACTGCAATCCGATCACCCATTGTCAGAGCCTCGGTCTGATCATGGGTGACGTACACGGTTGTGACGTCGAGCCGGCGCTGCAAAGAAGCGATCTGCGTGCGGGTTGAGACCCGCAATTTGGCATCGAGGTTGGACAGCGGCTCATCCATCAGGAACACGCGCGGCTGGCGGACGATTGCCCGCCCCATAGCGACGCGTTGGCGCTGCCCACCGGATAGTGCCTTGGGCTTGCGCGTCAGGTATTCCTCGAGATCAAGGATCTTGGCGGCCTCTTCAACGCGAGAGCGAATCTGGTCCTTTGGCAGGCCAGCGATCTTCAACGCGAAACCCATGTTGTCCGCCACTGTCATGTGGGGGTAGAGCGCGTAGTTCTGGAACACCATTGCGATGTCGCGATCCTTCGGCTGGACGTCTGTGACGTCGCGATCACCGATGAAGATCCGACCTTCATTGACCTCTTCTAGTCCTGCCAGCATTCGCAAGCTGGTGGACTTGCCGCAGCCTGATGGACCAACCAAAACGAGGAATTCGCCATCAGCGATGCTGAGATCGAGCTTGTCGACGGCGGGCTTGGTGGCCCCTGGATAGATGCGTGTAGCGCCGTCGAATGTAACGGTAGCCATGGAAAAACATCCCTTCACCGGCAGGTACGTGCCGGACGATCCGTTGTGAAAGGTGCTGGAGTTATCCCCAGCCCGGCTTCGCGCCCCGGAGCCCACCATGCAAGGCAAAACCACCAAGACGGAAGGGGCGCAGCGACCATCCTTACACACTTTCGCGCAAGGTGGTACCCGCCTTGGTCCTAGGGACGTGCGTCCAGCCGGTCCGCCAGGTCGGTCAGGAACTGGACCATCTCGGCTGGATCGGCAAGGCGCACCGTGGCACCCGAATGCCCCGGCCCCACCTTGATACCGACATCATCCCTGGTCAGAGTTGTCAAGACAGTTTCATCCGTCACGTCATCACCAGCAAACAGGACGATGCCGGCCCTGTGGTCAGCCCGCAACTTCGCCAATGCCTGTGCTTTGGTCGCTTTGACCACTGCCAGCTCGACCATCTCCTTGCCGTCCAGGACGTTTGCGCCCAACTCGGCGCCGATCTGCCGGGCTAGTTCGCGCTTAGCTGAAGCCTGCTCGGCTGAGGCCATAGGCCGGGTGTGCAGGACAGCTCGGGTCGTCTTGGGCTCCACCCATGCGCCATCGCCCACCAACTCGTTCAGGGCGGCCATGACCGCGGTGAGGAGGCTGGACTGGTCAGGGGTGAGGTGGACGGGTTCAAGTATTGGTCCGGCATCGTCGATCACACCGAACTGGGCACCGTGATCACCAGCAAGGCGGGTGCCTACGGGCAGGTCAGCCACTGTCATCAGGTCAGTCAGGCTGCGGCCGGTCACCACTGCGAGCGCCAACTCGGGAACGGCCACAAGGCGGCGCAGGGCTGCAACCCCGGCCGGCGGGATGCGGGAAAGTGACGGGTTGACCTGGAACGGCGCGAGTGTGCCGTCAAAATCCAATGCCACCAGCGGACGGTGTGCATTTGCCATCTGGTCCAGGGCCGTGGCCCAATGATCTCGACTCATCTATGTATCCCCCAATGCCGATAGGAAACTGGACGCCCAATATGCGACGTCCCGGTCTTTGACCCGCCGGCGCAATGCGCGCATCCGGCGGCGACGCTCGATAGCAGGCATGGTGGCGGCCCGCAGCATCGATTCCTTCATTGAATCGATGTCATGGGGGTTGACGATGATCGCTTGGGTCAGCTCGTCAGCCGCACCGGCAAACTCCGACAAGACCAGGACGCCAGACTGATCCACACAGGCGGCCACGTACTCCTTGGCAACAAGGTTCATGCCATCACGCAGGGCTGTCACCAGCAGTACGTCAGCCGCCAGATACAGGGCGACCATTTCCTCAAACGGTTGGGATTGGTGGAGGTATTGGACGGCGACTTGGGTCAGAGTCCCGAAATCGCCGTTGATGCGGCCAACTGTCGTTTCCACCTCTTCGCGTAGCTCCTGGTAGGCAACGACATTGTCGCGTGTGGGTGAGGCGACCTGGACCAGAATCGCACCCGGCACCGGCAGGGCACCGGACTCGACCAGCTCGCCAAATGCTTTGAGCCGGTGGCGGATTCCTTTGGTGTAATCGAGCCGGTCAGCCCCGAAAAACACAATCTCTGGATCGCCCAGTTCCGCCCGGATCTCAGCTGCCCGTTGCTGGATGTCCGGCCGGCGGGCGGCCTGATCCACCCCGGCAAAGTCAATCGAAATTGGGAAAGCCTGTGCCTTCACGGCCCGTGTGGGAAGCCCGGGTGCGCTCGCCATGATGGTGTTGCCGTGGGTGGGCATACCTGTCAAGCGCCGCACAGCCCGGCGGAAATTGGATGCGTCTGCCGCCCGCTGGAATCCGACCAGGTCCGCCCCGAGAACGCCTTCAAGGATTTCCTTGCGCCAGGGCAGTTGTGAGAACAGGTCCACCCCTGGGAATGGGATGTGGAGGAAGAACCCAACCCGCAGGTCAGGCCGCATTTCCCTCAGCATCCGCGGCACTAGTTGGAGTTGATAATCATGGATCCAGACTGTGGCTCCTGGCGCGGCCACTTGGGATGCCGCTTGGGCGAACCGCCGGTTTACCGTCCGGTAGGCCTCGGCCCATTCGCGGTGGTATTCCGGCGGGGTGATGACATCGTGGTACAGCGGCCAGATGGTGGCGTTGGAGAATCCCTCGTAGTATTCGGCCGCCTCTGCCTCTGAGATGGTCACCGGCACCAGTTCGATGCCGTCAATCTCGAATGGTTCCAGTTCCAGATCCGGTGCGCCCGGCCATCCAACCCAGGCTCCGCCGGCGCTGAGTGCCGGCTCCAAGGCGGCCACAAGACCACCGGGTGATCGCCGCCAAGTCAACTCGCCGTCATCGTCGACGGTGGCGTCTACTGGCAGGCGGTTGGCCACGACAACTAAGTCGTACTGGCCAGGCTCCATCGTGTCTCAACTCCCCAATTCCCGCGGCCATGGCCGGCGCGCGGCAAATACGAGGGTATCGGTTATTGGCCATCTCCCGCCTGCTCGCCCCGCCGCGGTCCCGCAAGCCGCCGGGGTTGCCGGCACCCGGCGCGCAGTGGTGGTTGCTCGGGGATTGATCAGCGGTCCTCTAGGCTTGCCACACTGCCGCCCGCCCGCCCGAAACGAAGGGATGCGCCATGGTCGACGACCGTCAGCCCCTACCCCCCGCTGCCGATACCGAAGTCCTTGAAGCGATCCCAAGCGAGCCAGTACCCGATTACCAGGTGGACGATGCCGTCCCGCCCCCTGCGCAGGCACCCGAACCTCCCGTGGAGGTTGCCGATGTCCAAGCCACGCGCAAATCCACCCGTGAGGCGGCCAAGTCCAAGCGCAAAGTGTGGTTCATCAGCGGCGGAGTTGGGCTGTTGGCGATTGTGCTGGCTGTGGTGGTCTTTTTTGTGGCCCGGGGGCGTTCAGCGCCCGAGGAACCTGTTGAGGTTGAGCCGGTGGTGGTGACCGAGACGGCCCCGCCGCCAACGCCCACGGTGAGCCCGGTTGATCTGCCGGCCGAGACCGCGTTTGCGCAGGCGCTGCCGAGCACACTGGCCGAGTTTGCCCTGGTCGAGGCTCAGTTCCACCCCGACTGGCTGTCCCAAGGCGCCACCGAGGCCTATGCCCTGGTCTACTCCGACGGATCGGTGACGGTGAACGTCATCGCCGGCCAATGGCCAAGTGCTGGGGCAGCCGCGGAAGCTGACACCGGGACTGCCGCGGGCGCCGGCACCTCATCGACTCAGTGGGTCAACGAGACCGCCGTGTTCCAGGCAACATCCCAGTCCCCTGAAGCCGCAGAGAAGATCGCCGCCCTGTTCCCGATGTAGCCGGCCCCTACGGGCGGGAGGCGAAGCGGTCCAGCAGGGTTGTATCGCCAGAGACTATGAGCAGGTCATCTGAGGAGATGCGGGTCTGGTCCGTGGCGTACTCAAACTCCTGACCTGGGGATTTGACGCCTATCAACGTCACTCCGTACTTGCGGCGCAACTCCAGTTTGCCCAGCGTGAAGCCGATGGTCTCCTTGGGTGGCCGCATCTTGACAATGGTGAAGCCGTCTTCAAACTCGATGTAGTCCAGCAGTTTGCCGGACACCAGGTGGGCCACGCGCTCGGCTGCGTCTGTCTCCGGCAGGACAACGTGGTGGGCGCCAATCCGCTGCAAAATCCGTGCGTGTTCAGTCGAGATCGCTTTGGCCCAGACCTGCGAGGTGCCCAGATCGACAAGGTTCGAGGTGATCAGCACTGAGGCTTCGATGGCGGTGCCCACCCCAACAACCGACACCGGGAAATCCTGCGCCCCCAGCTGCTCCAACGCGTCCGGATCGGTGGCGTCAGCCTCAACCAACGGCAAACGCCCACTCCAGCGGCGTATCAGCTCTGGGTCCTTCTCGACGCCGAGCACATCTCGACCCAGTGCCTCGACCCGTAGGGCGAGCCGGGAACCGAACCGGCCCATCCCAATGACCAGCACACCTCCCTGCCCAGGGTCCATGTCCTTGCCACGGTGAGGGCCGGCATCGTCCATGGGAGTGTCCTTTCTGGTGGGTGGCGGTCAGGTGGGCGCGGTGCCCTACCCGACGATAGGCCGTTCTTCAGGCAACCGGATGACGCGCCGCCGGTTGGACAGCGCCAAAGCTGACGCAAGTGTGATTGGGCCGAGCCGGCCAAGCAGCATCATCACGGTCAGGACCAGCTTGCCTGCGCCGGGCAGAGTGGCGGTCAGGCCGGTTGTCAGGCCGCACGTGCTGAAGGCTGAGATGACCTCGAATGCCACCTGGTCCAGCGGCGCGTCGCTCAGGGTGGCCACCATGGTTGTGGCGACCAGGATGAACGCCAGCGCGGCCGTGGTGACGGTGACGGCAACCCGCAGCACGGTGGCGGGGATGGCGCGGCGGAAGACTTCGATGTCGCGATCGCCCCGGGCCTCGGCTCGGATGGCCAGCAGCATCACGGCGAATGTGGTGACTTTGATGCCGCCGGCGGTTGAGACCGGGCCACCGCCAATCAGCATCAACACCATGGTCAGGACATTGGTGGCAGGGTGCCAGCCCACCATGTCCACGGTCGCGAACCCGCCTGAACGCGTCATCGTCGCGGCGAAAAGGGAGTTCAGAGCGGTGGCCGGACCGGACATGTCACCGAACGTTGCCGGATCATTCCACTGGCCGATGGCGAAAGCCGGCGCCGAGAGGCCCAGCAGGATGAGCGATGTGGTCACCGTCAGTTTGGTGCTCAGTGTCCAGCGGCGCGGTTGGAGCGGGCGCTGGAAGATGTTTAGCAGTGCAGGGTGCCCCAGCGCGCCAACAAACACCCCCAACGCGATGGGCAGGAGCACCAGCGCATCCGAGGCGAACGGCCGCAGACCAGCGCCTGTGGGCACAAACCCGGCGTTGTTGAAGGCGCCGATGCCGTAGAACAGCCCGTGCCAAAGCGCGTCACCCATCGGCTCGCCCAGCGCCCAGAACCGCGGGACGAGTGTGGCGGCAATGACCAGTTCGATGACGGTGGAGAACACCGCCACCGAGCGCACCAGCGATCCGACCTCGCCCAGCCCGGTGCGCGTCTCCGAGGCGGCCAGCAGGCGTTGCCGCAACCGCAGGCGCCGCACAATCAGCAGCGTGAACAGGGCGCCAATGGTCATGATGCCCATGCCGCCAACCTTGATGCCTATCAGGATCACAACATGCCCGTAGGTGGACCAATACTCGCCGGTGGGCACCGTGGTCAGTCCCGTCACGCACACGGCCGATGTCGCTGTGAACAGCGCATCTATCGGGTTGGCTGGCCGTCCGGACGCGGTTGCCCACGGCGCCATCAGCAGTCCGGTCACCACCACGATGATCGCGACAAACGCCCCCACCGCCATCCTGGCTGGCCTGATCCGCCTGATCCGATCCATCAGACCGCGATCCGCCCGCAGCCCAGCCTGCGGCGTGGCCCCGCGCGGGTTCGCTTTGCCGGTCCGGCGGGAGGTTGCCCTGGTGGTTCCGGGCGCAGGCGCGCTGGCGGTCCCGCCCGGGGTCCCTTTTCTGGACGGCCGGATCGTGATAGAACGATTCTCGGCTTTCACATCAGTCACACCAGCCTCTAGAGTCACATCTGTAAGTCGCTCGATAGTGGGCGCGGCATGTCAGGGTTCGGCCCGATGCCGTCTCACACGTTAGGAGACACATGGTCCCGGACCTGCCGGCGCCCCGGCCCCGCTTCTTGACCGTTGCCGAGGTTGCCGACCACATGCGTGTGTCCGGGATGACCGTATACCGGCTGATCCATGCAGGGGCGTTGCGGGCGGTGCGTGTGGGCCGTTCATTCCGTGTTCCCCAAGATGCCGTAGAAGAGTTCCTGGCAGCGGCCGGCGATGGTGACCTCGGGCTTGGCCAACAACAGTTTGGTGCGTAGGGGCCTGAGGGGTGAGGTCCCTGACCGCGCCGCACCACCCGGTCAAGTTGGACGATGCCGGAACCTATGGGATCCGCTGGCGGCGTTCGCTAACATGAACCTGGCGGACGCCCCCAAGCCAGCGTCACCAGTGGTGTCGCATTCCGACAAGAATCCCAGCGCACGAAAGGACGGCGCATGAGTGTCGAGCCCGCCAATCTGGCGGCACTACCGCCAGACCTGACTCCAGGCATCTGGACAATCGATCCAATTCATTCCAGCGCATCGTTCGCCGTCAGGCACGCGGCTGTCTCGACTGTTCGGGGCACCGTGTCTATCACCGAAGGCGAAATCATTGTCGGCGAGACTTTGGCGACCTCATCGGTCGAAGCCTCGCTGGACGCAACCCTCATCGACACCCACTCCGCTGAGCGGGATTCGCATCTGCGTTCGTCTGAGTTCTTTGACGTGGACCGGTATCCCACCTGGACATTCAAGTCGACAGACGTGTTCCCTGGCCCCTCGGGCCACTATGTGGTTCGCGGCGAGTTGACCATCCGCGGGCGCAAGCGATTTGTCGATCTTGACACCCTGTTTGAGGGGTTGGGGGATGACCTTGGCGGCCACCAGATTGCTGGGTTCACCGCCACCACAAGCGTCAGCCGGCGTGACTTTGGCCTAGAGTGGGCCGGCCGGTCCCGTGCGGGCAACGCCATCGTCGGAGATGCCGTAGCCATCCAACTCGACATCGCTGCTGTCCGCCAGGTCTAGCTTTCCGTCCCATGCCAAACGACCGACCGTCCGAGGTGTCTAACCGTCCATGACCGCGTCGATAGCCGCTGACTCCAAGGCTCCCGACGCCACTCAAAGTGGCGGACCGGTGTCCGGAGGCATCCCAGGCAGTGCCAGCACAGCGGCGGCGTTCTTTGACATCGACAACACCCTGATCCGTGGGGCAAGCACGTTCCACCTGGCGCGGGCTATGCGCCGGCGCGGCCTGCTGCGTACCAAGGTGATCGCGGAGTTCGCTTTGCGCCACGCCCAGTACCTGTGGCGCGGTGAGCGGGTCAAGGACCTGGCCATATTCCAGACCGAGCGCCTGGAGGTCATCCGCGGAATCTCAGTGGCTGAGGTGGTGGGGGTTGGTGAGGAGCTGTACGAGCAGGTCTTGGCGCACCGCATCTTCCCGGCCACAAAACGCCTGCTGGACCAGCACCGCCAATCTGGGCACGAGGTGTGGTTGGTCTCAGCCGCGCCAATCGAGATCGGTTCACTGCTGGCTAACAAGCTGGGCGCAACCGGTGCACTTGGCACGGTTCCGGAGCGGGAGGACGGCTTCTACACCGGCCGGTTGGTGGGTGGTCTGCTTCACGGACCAGCCAAGGCCGATGCCGTAACCCAGCTGGCCGCCGAGCGTGGGCTGGATCTGCCGGCATCCTTCGCGTATGGCGACTCAGCGTCCGATGTCCCACTGTTGGATGTGGTGGGCAACGCCTGCGGGATCAACCCGGACCGCCGGCTGCGGGCCTACTGCGCAGCTCATGGTTGGCCGGTTCGCGATTTCCGCGGCAAGCGCCGCGCAATGCGCCACTCGTTTGGGGCGGCGTGGCGCGTTGGAGCCAGCTGGGCGTTGTATGCCGTAGTGCGTTCCCTGGTCCGCCGCTTGCGTCGTCGCTGACGAGGAGCGTGCGCAGGGGAGCAGTGAGCTACTTCTTGTTGCGGCGCTGGTGACGCGTCTTGCGCAGCAGCTTGCGGTGCTTCTTCTTCGCCATGCGCTTGCGACGCTTCTTGATCACCGAGCCCATAGATTCCTCACATGCTGGTTGTTCTGTAGTCGAATGTGGCCGTGCGCCGGGGTTGGCAGGCCATTAGCCCCGCAAGCCTAGCGGATCAGCGCCCCGCTCGCTCCCCAGGCCCCAAACTCAGGTGGGTCGCTATGTGGAGGTGGGGGGATCGGTTGGTCCGCCACGGCGGCGCTTTGTGCGCTCGTCCAGTTTGCGCAGGAAGTCCGGATCGTCATCGGGCGCGGTTGGGCCACGGCGACGCGGACTGCCCCCAAAGGGCGGGTGCGGACCGGTGGAACGGCGCGGCAGGCCAGGTTTGGCGATCTTGGCGACAACCAGCCACGCGATTGGCCCAAAATAGGGCAGGATCACTATGAACGCGATCCAAAGCGGCTTGGGAACAGAGGTGCGTTCCACGTCTGTGTCCTGCACGCAATCGACCAGCGCGTAGATCATCAGCGCCAGGGGCAGGACATACAGCAGAACGATTCTCACCCAGTCAAGGGTAGTCGCTCTCGAGTTCTCCCGCCCCAACAGTGGCGGTCTATGCGAATGCGAGAGCCAGGCCGAGGATCACTCCATAGCCGAGTTCGATTTGCCCGGTCACGCGCAGCACGCCAACCATGTCCTGGCCGGTGGCGCCGCGGCCTACCGGGCCGATCAGCCGGATTGCGGACGGCAGCAGCAGCAGGGTGGCCAGCGCCCGCGGGTTCCAGATGGCGATGGCGGCGGCGCACGCAAAGGCCCCGAGCAACTCGCCTTGGTAGACGGCGCGGGCCACGCGGTCACCCAGCAGGACGGCGGCGGTTCGCTTGCCTGAGGCGGAATCGGCGGAGATGTCGCGGATGTTGTTCGCCATCAAAATGGCACATGCAAGCAGGCCGATGCCGCATGCACCCAGGATTGCCGGCGCCGTCACCCGCGAGACCTGGGTAAACATGGTGCCCAGCACCGCCACCAGCCCGAAGAACACGAACACGCCAACCTCGCCCAGGCCCATGTATCCGTAGGGGCGCGGGCCGCCGGTGTAGAGCCAGGCCGCCGCGATGGCCGCGGCCCCGACAAGCACCAGCCACGGGTGGCCGGACAGCCAGCACAAACTGACCCCGGCGGCGGCTGCCACGCAGAACGCGGCCCAGGCTGCGGCTCGCACGGCGGCTGGGGATGCGGCGCCGGAGGCGACCAGCCGTTGCGGGCCGGTGCGGTTGGCATCGGTGCCGCGGACGCCGTCGGAGTAGTCGTTGGCGAAGTTCACGCCGATTTGCAGGCCCAGGGCAACTATGAGCGCCAAGCCGGCGCGCAGCCAGTCGACTCTGCCCTCGGCCCACGCAGCCCCCACCCCCACAGGGATGGGTGCGATGGCGGCTGTCAGTGTGCGCAGACGCAGGCCTTCAACCCATGCGGCGCGAGTGGTTGACACGTGCCGGGAGCCTACCGTTCGCGCGCCCCCTACCCGGGGAGGCCCCCCGGTCCCGCCGGAGAGGATGTGGGTACCAACTTCAGCGCTGCGGCTCTGTCGACTTTTCCGAAGGGCAGCCGCGGAAGCGCCGGGACGGTGATGATCCGCCGCGGCACAGCGAAGCGCCCCAAGCGCTCCTCGACCAGCTGGCGCAACTCGCCTGGTGGGGGCGTGGTATGGGTGCTCGCGGGTTGGGTGAGTTCGATTAGGGCGGCGGGGATTTGGCCCCACTCTTTGTCGGGGAGGGGTACCACTACGGCATCGGCCACTGCTGGGTGGGCGCGCAGCGCTTGCTCGATGGGACTGGGTGCCAGCTTGACTCCCCCGCAGACGATGACGTCATCCGCCCTCCCGTGCACAGTCAGCTTTCCGCTGGCGTCGAGTGAGCCCAAGTCCCGGCTGGTGAACCACCGTTTCCCCTCGGCAGTGAAGCAGTCCAGCGGCTCGAAGTGGGCTGGGGCGTGGTGGTCGGGTTGGCTGGTGCCGCCTGCCGCGGTAGTCGGGTTGGTGGGGGGCGGCTCCGGTGCGCGCGAGTTGGCGTGCGGCGAGCCTGGCGCGGGGGGATTGGTGGGGTGAGCTGGGGTTATGTAGCCCTGGGCCAGGGTTGGGCCGGCGGTGGCGATGCGGCCGTCCGCATTGATCCGCACGTCCACGCCGTCCAGGGGGAAGCCGTCATAGACAATTCCGCCGCAGGTCTCGGCCATGCCGTAGGTGGCCACCACCCTGGCGCCTATGCGGCGGGCGGCGTCCAGCAGCGCTGGATCGCACGCCGCGCCCCCCACCAATATGGCCTCGAAGCTGGTCAAACAGTTGCGCAGGTCTGTTGCGCCAGGGTTGGCGGCAGCTTCCACGAGCCGGGTCAGCTGGGTCGGGACCAGGCTCACAAACCGCGCCGGTGGGTCGAAGTCAGCCCTCCACGCCTTCACGAACGTCTCGGCGCTGAACGGTCCGCTGGTGGCCGGCAGGGCCACCGGATCGTGACCAGCCAGGATTGAACGGACGGCCGCATTGAGTCCGGCAATGTAGCCGGTGGATAGCGGCACAAACCAGCGCCCTGTACCGCCCAGCCTCCTGGCGGAGGCGCTGGCCGCCGCCAGGGTTGCGTCCAAGCTCAGCGTCACAATCCGCGCCTGCCCTGTTGAGCCGGATGTCGCCACGGCGAAAGCCGCGGCGACTGGTAGATCAGCTGGCCGCACTCCGGGCACCATTACGGCTGGCGGCCCGCCCGCCAGGGCGCTACGGACCTGGTCCCAGCGGTCGGGGTGGGTTAGTGGGTGCAGGTGTGGGGCGGCATCGTCGGGATTGTTCGCACCAAGCGATATTGGTGCGGGATTGCTGCTCACGGATGCGAGGCTAGCCGTTCATGCGCTGACACGGGCGCGTCAGCCCTGGCCACGTGTGCGTCAGCGCATAGAGTGAGCGGGCTGATGCAGGCCGTGCGGCTTGGACAACCACCGAGGAGCAAACACGATCATGACAATCAAGCATCGGGTACGGCCCGGCCTGGTTTGGTCTGCAGGGCTGAGTGCGGCGGCGTTGGCGCTGGCGGGCTGCGGCGGCGCAGGTGCCGGTGAGGCCGCGCCGAGCGAGACGCCCACCATCACAAAGACGGCCACAGCCTCGCCCAGCGTGACAAAGCAGGCGCCCCCCTCGCCCACACAGACGTGGCCGCTGACTGGGATGCCTGGTGAGGTGGCTGAGCGGCCGGCGCTGGCGGTCAAGATCGAGAACTCCCCCGAATCCCGCCCCCAGACCGGGTTGGAGGATGCCGACATCGTCTGGGAAGAGATTGTTGAGGGGGGAATCCCGCGGTACATCGCGGTATGGCATTCGGTATTGCCCAGCGAGATTGGGCCAATCCGTTCCATCCGGCCAATGGATGGGAACATCGCCGGGCCGCTCCACGGGCTGATGGTCTGCTCCGGCGGCAAGGCGCCGTTCCTCGCCTCCGCACGTGACGCCAAGCTCCAGCTCGTCACCATGGACGGCGGCGATGCCGGCTTCTACCGCGTGCGCACCCGCCCGGCCCCCCATAACGTGTACGCCGATCCCGCTGACTTCATCAAGCAGGCCGACAAGAAGCACTCCGCACCGCCCGTGCCGCAGTTTGTCTACGCCGCCGGCGCCGCTGGGTCCACGGCCGCTACCAGCGGAAATGCCGCCACCAACATCGCGCTGACCATGTCGGCCGGGGCCCACCCCAACTGGACCTGGAACGCCGATGACGAGGTCTGGGAGCGCTCCGAGGGCGACAACCCCGCCGAGGCCGCATCCGGCAAGCGCCTGACCGCCGCCAACGTTGTGGCCATGAAGGTCGAGGTGCGCACGGCGCCAGGCCGCGATCCGGCAGGCAACTCGATCCCTGAGTCAATCGTGATAGGCGAGGGCACCGGTTTTGTCGCCTCAGCAGGAAAGATCCTGCACGTCAAGTGGTCCAAAGAATCCGCCACCTCCGTCCCCGCAATAGTGGACGATGCCGGAAATCCAGTAACCCTTTCCCCCGGCCAAACCTGGATTGAGCTGGTCCCAACCAGCGGCTCCTGGGAAACCACCGGCGCCGAAGAATCCGCCACAGAATCCACCCCCAGCGGCAGCGTCAGCGAGATAGCAACCAGCACAACAAGCCCCACCTCCTCCACCTCCCCCTCCCCCAGCTAGCCGGCGGCGGTTAGAGGATTTGTTGGCGGAAGGGGGTCCAGTCGGGTGGGCGGCGTTCGAGGAAGGCGTCGCGGCCTTCGATCGCCTCGCCGGTGCCATATGCGAGTCGGGTCGCCTCGCCGGCAAAGAGTTGCTGGCCCGCTAAACCGTCATCGACCAGGTTAAACGCGAGTTTCAACATCCGGATCGACGTAGGCGATTTCCCGGCAACAATCTCCGCCCATTCCAGCGCCGCATCCTCAATCTCGGAATGATCGGCCAGCCCGTTGGCCGCCCCCCAAGCCACCGCTTCCTCGGCCGAATACGTCTGAGCGAGGAAGAAGATCTGCCGAGCCCGCTTCTGCCCCACCTGCCGCGCCAGCAACCCCGCACCGTAACCGGCATCGAAGGACGCGACATCGGCATCGGTCTGCTTGAACCGGCCATGTTGCCGGCAAGCCAACGTCAAGTCCGCCACGACCGCCAGGGAGTGCCCCCCGCCAGCAGCCCAACCGTCCACAACCGCGATAACTACCTGCGGCATCGTGCGCATGATTCGTTGTGCTTCCAGGACGTGAAGGCGGCCGGTCCCCGCACGTCCAGCCGACGATGCCGGCCCCTCCCCATCCTCATATCCGCGCCTTCCGCGGTGGCGTTGGTCCCCGCCCGAGCTGAACGCCCACTGCCCGTCCTTGGGGCTGGGCCCGTTGCCGGTCAGCAGAACCGCGGCGACCGATGGCGTCTGGGCGACCTCGCTCAGGACGGCGATCAGCTCATCGACGGTCCGGGACCGGAATGCGTTGCGCACCTCGGGCCGGTCAATCGCGATGCGGACCACCGGCAGATCGCGCGGCGCCCCAGGTTGGGAGCGGTCAACGCCCCGGTGAAACGTCAGGTCAGCGAGGTCCTCAAACCCGGCAACCGTGCGCCACCGGGCAGGAGCAAACGTCTCAGAAACACACGCAGGCAAATCCACCCACCCAAGCTACCCCCCCTGGCCAGCACCCCACCCAGCCCACTCCGCCGCCAGCACCCCCACCCCGCACCGGCACCCAGCACCCCGCATCCGCACCCAGCACCCCGGTTCGCCCCGCCAACCCGGTTCACCCCGTTTTGAGCACTTCCGGTCGCCTGCCCACCCCCGACCCTCGCACCCTGAGCACAGCCCCACCCCACCCCCTCCGCCGACGCCAACTGTCGCCGACGCCAACCCCAAGTGCCCAAACCACCTCCCCACCCTCATGCGTT
>JAIRRT010000195.1 GCA_031255835.1 Bifidobacteriaceae bacterium
CAGGGCGCACAAGCACAGGGCGGCGGTAGCACCGGCCACCGCCGCCCTGTGCTGTCCCGCAAGACGAAACACCATGTGGAATTCGGGCTTATGCCGCGATGCCGTACGTGTTCTCAAAGTACTTCGTCAATCCATTCGTCGACATGCCAAACTTGTCACTCAGCCCAGACCACCCGAGTGCAGTTGAACCGGATGCCGGGTCGTCAACGCGAGCGGTAGCCACGTCGGCGGTGTATCCATACACGGCGATCCAGTGGCCCCGAACGCCGTTGGGACTGGGATGGTTGTTGTACGTCCTCCCAGGTCTCTCTTGTGTATTGAGTCCCGCAGCACTTCCATAGGTGAGCAATCGCGTGACCATCAGGGACCGAAGAGAAGCCGCTCCAGCTGAGGTGTCTGGGATGGTGGTGTGATAGTAAGTGTGAATCCTTCCGCCAGCAGCTCGATTCAATCCGAGAGCGAAATTCGCTGGAGACCAGGGGGTTTGTCCAAGCGCGCTGGTATTCATGTGACTGGAGTCAGCGAGGACACCGGCCGTGATGGTTGCACCCGTGTACGAGCTCGTTGTGATTCCGGCAGTGTTCAGAATCATCCTGCCCGCAGTCGGTCCGCAACTCCATGTCTGCGTTTGCGCGCGGTGCGTCATAGAGAGCGTGAGAGCAGAATAGGCCTGCAGCGACGGCAGCACGACGCTCGCCCTGGCCCCCGAAATCCTCGCGGATGCCTGGCTGAGCTCGGCGCTCGGCGCCGTGGCGCCATTGGCCTGAAGGCTCTCGACCGCCTGCTGCTGCGAAATCAAGCCCCCGGCCATTCCGTTGACCAATGCTTCAGCGAGGTAGTCAATAGATTCTTCGGAGTGCTTTGGAGGGATGAAGGCGTGACCGCCACCCGTCTCCTCCGAGTGGAGCTTGATCGCGGCATCGAGAGACTCGGGCGTGTAACCCGTGTCCGCCAGAAGTGACTCCTCCGTGTAGCCAGACCCCTCCAAGAGGTCGGCCCACCACGCGTCCGACGAGTCGGACGCGGCAAGATCTGACTGATCGACGGTGGTGTCTGCCGAGGCCGGGGCCGCTGGCACCACCACAGTCAATAGGGTAGTGGCAAGAACGCCGACAATGATCGAACGAAGCGATGATTGGTGTCTCATGCGGTATCTCCAAGCTGCTCGGGAACAACGCCTGGACGCCAGGGCGGCGCCGCCCTTGAAGGGTATCAACTCCTTCAACGTGCCATCAAGGCCATGGGGACACCTATCCATGGTTCCACCTATTGGACCGGCAGATCCTCGTTTTCGTTTCCGTCTCGCACCTGCTCGTGTCCGTAGCGTTCGGCGAACTCGTGCTCGGCTTCAAGTACGATGGTGAGTAGCTCTGAACGTTGCATATACTCCGGAGACTCGAAGTCGAACCCCTCTTCTTGCATCCCCTCTGGTTCCTCCACAAGGATGGTCGGGTTGGGAGCAACTTTGCCGTTGCGGATGTCGTCATCGACGGTTGGATCTCCTTCGGTTTGGCGCCTGAAAACCTCTTCGTTGAAGCTTGGACACGCATCGATCACGGTACGCAGCAAAGCCGGCTCGGTGTCCAGCGGGATTTCCACGTGTGGCCCATATCCGGAGTCGTCACCCTCAGCGTTGACATCGGCCAGGGCTGACATGCCATGTTCGCGGGCGCAAGCAATCCAGTCGTTCGCAGCCTCGGCCATGCGTTGATTCCATAGGGTCACATCCCCGGGGTCTTGCTCAAGATAGACAGTTGGGTTGGTGTAGCCGGACTCTTCGAGGCATCCAACCCAAGTGTCCGTGTGGTCCTCGCCGTCGACCCACAAGGACGGGGCCAGGGCGAATGTTCCAGGGTCTTCCTCCACGTCCATGAAAGCGTCGTGAGTGGCGGGGTCGACGATTCCGGTGGGGCCCGGCAAGGTAGTGGTCCACTGTTCGAAGTCGCGCGCCAAGACCTCGTGGCTCTCCTCCCAATCGATACGCGCCTCTCCACCGTCCACCGGTGTCAGCACGGCCGGCAGACCGGCCTCGGTCAGGCAAGCCTCCAGCGCCCCGGGAGCTATGCAGCGGAACCCGTCCGGGAACCGACCCCCACCAGCGGCGACACCCCAAATCACAGCATAGAAGGGCTGCGGGGTCGTCGCAGTCCAGGCCCGCAATAGGGAACGGGATCGCCTGCTCGGCTGCGGCCAGTGCGGCGAGCATGCGCTTGTGAGCGTTGTTGCGGATCGCGATGACGAAGACCCATCCGGTGTTGACGTCGGTGAAGCCCACCGACCGAGCGAACTCGCCTTTGAGTGTGGGCCCGCAGTGAGCGACGGTGTCAACCGCGAAGAACCCTTGTTCGTCTTCGGCCTGGTCCCCGGCCCGACGCACCCGTCCCACAGCGCGACCTAGCGCCTGGAGTCGGGTGGGCCTGATCAAAGTGACCACTTCTTGGTTGGCGGGACGCCCTCAAGGAAGAAGTGGTCACTTCCGTCATCGTGCACCCCTCAGGCCATGAGTGCTGACACCACTCCGGCGCACGCGGCGTGCTCCGGCGTGCTCCGGCGTGCTAGGGCGCGCTACTGCGCTACCCACGCCCGCTCAGGCGCACGCGCCACCCTGCGGCGGGCTCTGGGCGGGTTGGGGACAGGTGCGGGCGGGGGGCGGTGAGGGTTTTCACCTAGGGGATTTCAGAGTTTGGGCGGGGGGTGTGTCGGGATGTGGGCTTGTGCTTGGGGCGTGCTCGGGTTGTGCGTGGAGGGGCGGATGCGGCCGGCGGGGGCAAAAGGTGCAGGTGAATCGGCTACAGCGGGCCCAAAATGCCGACAAACATAGGACAGAAGGCCCAAACACGCCGGGCAAGCCGAGGTGGGTGGGGGTTGGTGTAATGCAGAGCGTGTTGTATGTTGACCGAACGGCCGGGGACCGTCAGACGCGCTCGGCGGCGCGCTGACAATGACCTGATTCCCCTGCCACTACCTGACAGATTCGAAAGGAAACCACGTGAAACGTCCCTCTATTTTGTCTGCGCGCCTTCGGCCGGTCGGGGCCGCTGTCGCTTTCACGGTAGCCCTCGGGCTCGCCGCCATCCCAACGGCGGGTCTTGCGAGTCCCGATAGCGCCATCGAAGAACTGCCCTACTGCGGCACCAACGTGATCCCGGGTAACGACGACGGCTCGTCGCCCCTGGTCCCGCTGCCATTCACACTGGGGTTCTTCGGCGCCAGCTACTCATCGCTGTACGTCAACAACAACGGCAACGTCACGTTCTCGTCCGCGCTAGGCCAGTACACGCCTCACAGCCTCCAGGGCTCCCAGGGCGTGCCGCCGATGATCGCCCCGTTCTTCGCCGATGTCGACACCAGAAGTGGCAATGGAACTGTCACCTATGGTGAATCCCCAGATGGGAGCGCCTTCTGCGTCAACTGGTCGGACGTTGGCTACTACTCCGTCCGGTCCAACAAGCTCAACACGTTCCAGCTCATCCTGACATCGCGGGCGGGAACCGAAGGGCGTTCGGCTGAGGACTTCGACATCCAGTTCAACTACGGTTCCATCGCCTGGGAGACAGGCGAGGCCTCCGGAGGCTCCAACGGCCTGGGCGGCACCAGTGCTGCCGCTGGCTACACTGCCGGCACCGGCGAGGCAGGCACCTACTTCCAGATCGACGGTTCGCTGGAGAACGGCGCACTGCTCGATGGCGGTCCCAAGTCCCTAATCTCGCGCAGCCAGAGTTCCCAGGTGCAGGGCCGGTTCAACTTCGAGGTCCGCAACGACGGCCCCGAACACACTGTCGGAACCTTGACCGGTCGGGTCATCAATGACCGGACCGGACAGGGCGTTGCAGGCGCGCTAGTTGATATCAGGGCTGATCGCGCGTCGTATTGGACCAGGACCTTGGCTGATGGCAGCTACTCCTTGTCCTCAGTCCGCCCGGGCATCTACGCAATCCGGGTCCAGACAACCGGACCTGAGATCGCCGCTCCTGTCAGCGCTGAAGTTGTGGCTGGCGCTGTAACCCAGGCTCCGGACATTCATTTGCGTGTCCCGGCAGGTCTGCCGCCGGATGGCTCTGCGACGCTGACCAACGGAACCTGGAACATCACCTACAACTCGGCCGGTGTCCCGAACCTGTACTGGACGCAACCGCTCACCTTGACGGTGCGGAACCAGTGCGCCGGTGCTACCGCCTCCTATGAGGTGACAGTCCGCGGCGCCACTGTTCGTTCCGGCATGTTCACCGAGAATCCTCCCGGTACCTACACGGCCAACATCGCCCCGCTGTATCCGCTGAGCGGTTCTGGCCAGATCATCTACACAATCACCTGCCCGTCCGGGGAGAGCACAACGGTCATCATTGACATTTACATCGATCCGTCCGGTGTGATTGTTGACCGGTATGGCACACCGATCACCGGTGCCATAGCGACCTTGTTGCGTTCAGACACGTCCGATGGCGTATTCGAAGCCATCCCGGACGGCTCGGATCTCCTCGCTCCCTCCACCAGGACAAATCCGCAGGTCACCGCAGCTGACGGCCGGTTCTATTGGGACGCGGTCTTGGGCTGGTATCGCATCCAAGTGGAAGTTCCTGGAGCACCGGCCTATCTGACCCCGGCCTACAGGGTTGACCCTGAGCGCACCGCCATGGTGCTCGAGATTCCTGGAGTCCCCAACCCAGTCCAGCCAGTGCCCACCTCGGAACCGGCAATCTCTGGAACGCTCCAGACCAACCAGACCCTCACCCTTGATCCAGGGCTGTGGGAAGGTGACGTCACTATCGATTCTGTCGGTTGGCAGATCGGCGCGAATACTGTTTCCGGACCGTCGCTCGCCATCCCTGCTGGCGCTGCCGGCTCTGAGGTGAGTGCCGTCATCGCCGGTCACAGGGTGGTTGAGGGCAACGTGGACGGAATCATGGCCGATGACGGTCAGCTCCACCAATTCACGTTCCCGTTCACCCGTGTCATTTGGGCGGGCGTTGTTGAAGAGCCGTCGGTGCCGCCAGTTCTGACGCCGCGCGGTGACACACCACCCGCACCTCTCGTGAGTGCTGTGTCAACCGACACGGTTGTGTTGCTCCCAGTTGAGGGCGTCGAATATGCCATTGGCGAGCCACTCAACTGGCAGACAGGCTCGGTCTTCTCCGGGTTGTCCGCCGGGACTCCGTATAGCTTCTACGCACGCTATGCCCAGACCGCCACCAACTATCCCTCTGCGCACAGCGCCGAGACGGTCGCAGTCACACTTGGCAGCACAAGTGGCACACGGCCTGCACCGAGCGCGCCGCAGGTTGATTCGGTAACTGCTGAAACGGTGGCATTGACACCAATTGCTGGCGCCGAATATGCCATTGGCCGGCCGAGCGGTTGGCAGAGTTCGCCAGTGTTCACCGGGCTCAGCGCGAACACCGACTATGTGTTCTACGCCCGTATGGCGCCAACTCCAACCCTGCCGGCGTCCGATCCATCGGCGCCAACCCAGGTGCGGACCGCGTTGCCAGTTGGCGCAGTCGATGTGGCCACAGAGGCTGAATTCAAGGCGGCTGTCCGTGATGCTTCGGTCACCTTCATCAGGCTGACTCAGGACATCACGATGAAGAAGAACGACACCACCTACACGTTCGCCAAGAAGCGGGCTGACGTGGTGATTGACGGCGTCGGTCCTGATGGAGTGCGCCACACGCTGTCCGAGGCCACTGGCAACACGGCAATCGGTGCGGGCATCCTGGGCGTCCGGAACGCCAACACCGACATCTCCTCGATCACCCTCCAGAACATCGATATTGAGGGAACTCAGGAGTACGGCATCGTCCATATCTACGATCTGGCCGGGAACAACATCACGGTGACGTTCGACAACGTGAACTACCGCGGTCCGGCTCTGGCCGTGGCCTACGGCACGGCGTCCAACAACACTGTTGTGGTGAAGGATTCGACCATTGTTCTCGATCCGACAGCCTCGAAGTATGACCGCGCATCTGAAGCGGTTTCTTCGCGTCACACGGTCATCGAGGGCAACGTAGATATCACCCGGTATGGCTCGGCATTCAACGAGGACTATGACGAGATCTTCTTGCTGCTGTACAAGAACTCCGATCTTGTCCTGGCCAACCAAGCTCAGCTGACTGTCGACAACCAGGCCACCCCGGCTACACACAAGCTGAAGTCACTTGCGGCTTGGGAGTATTCGGGTCTCATCGGCACATGGGCACCATCGGCTGACACCTCCAAGGTGGTTATGGGCGATATGTCTGTGCTGGATTACCAGGGAACTGGCCCAGTGGTTGATGACTTGGTTCGTGAGAACTCCTCACTCGCGCAGCTGGCGTCTTGGACTGTTGGCCGCGGTGCCGAGTTGTTGATCGACACCACCGCCTCGACTCTTGGCAAGAAGTTCCCCAAGACGAAGTTCCACAACTCCTACTTCGACGTGGGTGTGCTCAATGTCCAGGATTCAGGGCGTGTGCTCTACAACTGGGCCGGCCCGGTTTTGGCCGGTGAGCAGTTGCTGTATGTCGGGGAGTTGAACCTGGGTCAATCCTCCGCGGTGGCAGTTGCCGCGCCGGGCGCCCAGGCCAACCCGTTGGCTACTGTCACGCGCCACAACGCTGTCCAGTCAGTCAACCTGCCCAACCAGGCCAACTGGATCGGCTAACCGATCTAGTCACTTCGACGGAGTGAAGGTGCCGGCGGTCAACAGGCCGCCGGCACCTTCCCCTTTCTCGCCATGTTCGCACCCCCCGGGCCCCACGGGCCGCCTAACCCTCCGCCGGCTCTCCCCGGGCCGGGTGGGGGGCGGCATCGGCGGGCGGGGGTTCAGCGCTTGACTACGCGCAACATGATTGCGCCGCCCACAAGCACAACCAGTCCGGCTACGAGCGCAAAGCAAGTTGTGCTCAGGCGGCCGGACTCGTCATGGGTGAAGGCGCGCAGCTGTGCTTTGGCAGCGGCCGCCAGCCGCGCCGCCAGGGACTTGGGACTGAGTTCTGCTTTGAGCTGATCAACGTTGTCGGCCAGTTCGGTTTGGCGCCGCGCAATGCGTGCCGCGATGGCTGCCGGCGAGGACTGGTTCTCCATGAACGTCCACGCTACCGCGCCTACCCGCCGCACCAGCATCTCCCCCGGTCCTGCTCACCCACGCGCCCGATGCCGCCGCCGCGCCAACCCAGCCCACCGCACCCCTGCCCCCCCAACCCCAGTCACCGGCAACCCCAAGCTGGCTCCCAGCGCACACTCAGGCTCAGTCACGTAAGCTGGGGCGCCGGGCGCGAGTGGCGGAATTGGCAGACGCGCAGGATTTAGGTTCCTGTGCCCTCGGGCGTACGGGTTCAAGTCCCGTCTCGCGCACGCACAAGCTGCAATCGGGCCACCGCGCGCCCGGTCCGGTCCGCCCCAGCCAAGAGAGGTCCTCGATGTCCATCCACAACCGCACCCGGTCCGCCCTGGCTGGCCTTGCCGCCGTCGCGCTAGCTGGCGTTCTGCTCACCAGCTGCAGCGACTCACCCCCCGCCCCTCCCGCCGGTGATGCCGCCACGCTCCAAGCTCCCAGCGACTCGGCAGGCGATGCCTCACCTGAACCCGGCGGGTCCACCGACCCCCAAGACGCCACCGCTGACTCCCAGTCCGCACCAACCGACTCGCCCTCCGCTCCCACTGATCCCCCGGCCGATGCCGCCACCTCAGATTCCGCCGAACCTCCGGCTGTTGAGGAGACCACTCGTGAGGTCCCGCAGCACGAGGCTGACCTGCGCGCCGCCCTTCTCGGGTACGGCAGGGCGTGGGCCGGTGGCGATGCAATGGCGCTGCGCGCTTTGATGACCGTCCAGTGCAACCAGTCAGTCACGGACACTCAGATGTCCGAGATGACCACAACCTACAAAGAGGCCTCGGCAGCGCTGGACTGGACAAACCCATCGGTTGTCGAGCTGAATGAATCCGCAGCTGTCCTCAAGGTTCCAGCGGCGGCAGGGTCCGGCGTGGTCACCGACGGCAGCAACGAGGCCACCATGGCCTGGAAGTTTGAAGATGGCGGCTGGAAGATGGAGTGCGGCCAGTAATCACCGGGTTGGAGTCAGGGCCGCAGCCACCTTAGGCGCAAGGGAGCGGAAGGCCCGGCCGCGGTGGGAGATGGCGTTCTTCTCCTCAGCTGACAGCTCGGCGCACGTCCGTGCCCCGCCCGTCGGCACCAGGATCGGGTCATAGCCAAAGCCGCCCACACCACGTGGGGCCGTTGTCAGCGTGCCGGTCAGCCGTCCGGTGGCCACAGCGGTCTCGCCGCCGGGCAACGCCAGCGCCGCCGCACACTCGAACCACGCCCCGCGGTGCGCCATCGGCACATCCTGTAGCTGGGCCAGCAACAGCTCCAGGTTCGCTGCGTCATCGCCGTGGACCCCTGCCCACCTGGCAGAAAACACCCCAGGCGCCCCGCCCAACACCTCGACGCACAGCCCAGAATCATCGGCAACCGCCGGAAGTCCGCTGTGGTTGGCCAGGGCACGCGCCTTGAGCAGGGCGTTGTCCTTGAACGTCACGCCGGTCTCGGCCACATCCGGCCCGCCCACCTCATCGGCCCCAACTATCACGGCCCCAAGCGGCCCCAACGTCTCACCCAGAATGGTCCCCACCTCACGCAGCTTGTGGGCGTTGCGGGTGGCCAGGACAAGCCGCGGGCTCACGCCTCAGCCTCAAGGGTGGCCCGCTGTAGCGCGGCCAGTTGAGTGGTCCCGGTGAGCGCCAAATCGAGCATCGCGTCGAGTTCATCGCGGGCAAACGGCGCATGCTCAGCCGTCCCCTGAACCTCGATGAACCTCCCCGAGCCAGCCACCACCACGTTCATGTCTGTGTCCGCCCGCACATCCTCCTCGTACGGCAGATCCAGCAAGGCCTTCCCCCCGACGATGCCGACACTCACCGCCGCCACAGAATCCTTCAGTACCGTGGCGTTCGGCCTGACCGCACCGTGTGCTTTGGCCCAGGCGACGGCATCGGCCAACGCGACATAGGCACCGGTGATCGCTGCGGTGCGGGTTCCGCCATCGGCCTGCAACACGTCGCAGTCCAGCACAACTGTGTTCTCCCCCAGCGCCCGGACATCGACTATCCCCCGCAGCGAACGCCCAATGAGCCGTGAGATCTCGTGGGTTCTGCCGCCCAGCCGGCCGCGGACAGACTCACGGTCTGACCGATCATTGGTGGCTCGCGGCAACATGGCGTATTCCGCGGTCACCCACCCTTCGCCTGAACCTCGCCGCCACCGCGGCACTCCCTCAGTGAACGATGCCGCGCACAGCACGCGCGTGCGGCCAAACTCAATCAGGCAGCTGCCCTCGGCCTTGTCCAGCCACTTGCGCTTCATCTTCACCGGTCGCAACTGGTGCGCCAGGCGCCCATCGGATCGCGGGCCCCCAGCAGGCACTGGGGCTCCTGGTGTCATTGCGGTCATGGGCCGAACCCTACAGCCCCTTCCGATTCCGGCGCGCAAGCGCCCAGCTGGCCTGACGCGGCCCTACCTGCAAGCAGCAGCTTGATCCGGTTGAGCTGGTTGACCTGGCTGGCGCCTGGGTCATACTCGATGGCCACGACGTTCGCCTGCGGGTGGTGCCTGCGGATCTCGCGGAACACACCCTTGCCGGTCACGTGGTTTGGCAGGCAGGCGAACGGTTGGGCACAGATGATCGATGTCACCCCTTGACCGATCAACTCCACAATCTCGGCCGTCAACAACCAGCCCTCCCCCGCCTGGTTTCCCAGCGAGGAGATCGGCTGAGCGTCCCTGATCATGGCCGGGATGTTGCCGGGCCCAGGAATGTCGATGCTCGCCCGCGCCAACGCGCGTCTCACCGGGTCGCGATACCTCTCAGCAACCCACCTGATCAGCCGCTTCATACGCCTGGTGCTCTTGCCTGTCCCGAGATTCGCAAAGTTCCATTCCGCGGCATAGGCGCCGTTCACAACGAATTCCATCAGTCCTGGCAGCGACGCCTCCCACCCTTCCGCCTCCACCACATCCACCACATGATTGTTGGCATCCGGATGGAACTTCACCAATATCTCCCCGACGATGCCGACCCTCGGTTTCCGCGGAATGTTGCGTTTGGGAAGACGGTCAAAGTCCCTAACCATTCCGCGAATCAGCGCGCTGTAGCCGAGCAGCTCTTTGGACTCGATGAACTGCCGGGCGGCTGAGTCCCACACTCTGTACAGCGCCATTGTCGAGCCCGGCTCGGCCTCATAGGGACGGACCCGCAGCACAGCGGCTTGCAGCAAGTCCCCCAAAGCGATGGCCTGCATGGCTCTGTGCATGTCGAGGAGGCCCGGTTTGAAGCCGGAGTTCTTCTCAAACGCCTGGGTTGATATTGCTACAACCGGGACGTGACCGAACCCGGCATCGGCCAGGGCTTTGCGCAACAGGCCGGTGTAGTTTGTGGCCCTGCACATTCCACCGGTCTGGGTGATGAGTACGGAGGTGTTGTCAGGATCGAACCGGCCGTTCTTGAAGCCGGCCACAAGCTGGCCCACAACCATGATGGCCGGATAGCAGGCATCGTTGTTGACAAACCGCAGCCCAGTCTCCACATCGCCTGGATCGACCTTTGTCAACACCTCCATCGTGTAGCCGGCGGTGCTGAACACGGCCTGTAGCAGCGAGAAATGGACTGGCGACATCTGTGGCGCAACCAACGTGTGCTGCTTCTTCATCTTCTTGGTGAACTCATGCCTGTGCAACGCGTAGCTGCCCTGATTGGCGGTTGCCGGTTCACTTTGGGGAGCCTGGCGGGCTCTTTCGGCTGCAGCAGCGGCCAGGGACCGCAGTCTGATCCTGGCGGCTCCCAGGTTTGACACCTCATCGATCTTCAAGCACGTGTGCACCCCATGCGATGCGGCAAGGATCTCTGCCACCTGGTCGGTTGTGATGGCGTCCAGTCCGCATCCAAACGAGTTGAGTTGAACCAGCTCCAGCCCTTCAATCTGGCTTGTCGCCTGCGCTGCCGCATACAGCCGTGAGTGGTAAGCCCACTGGTCACGCGACCGCAGCGGCCGCTCAACGTGCCCCATGTGGGCTATGGAGTCCTCAGTTAGCACAGCCATTCCCAGCCCGGTGATCAGTTGCGGGATGCCGTGGTGAATCTCGGGGTCCACGTGATATGGCCTCCCCGCCAGGACTATGCCAGCCTGACCGTGCTGCTTCATCCACTCCAGGGCGTCCTGCCCAGCCTGGCGCATATCGGCAGCAAAGGATTCCTGTTCGGCGTAGCCGGCGGCCACAGCCTGCTGAGCCTCTTCCAACGTGACATCCCAATCGGCAAACACCTCGACCAGGCGTTCAGCCAGCTTGTCCGGCAGCCCGAGGTTGACAAAGGGTCGCAGGAACCTGACCTGCTTGCCGGTGCCCTTCAGGGCCGGGATGTTGTTTTCGATGACCTCAGGATATGAGGCCACCACCGGGCAGTTGAACCGGTTGTCGCTGCCGGAAACAAGCTCACGCTCATAGACAACAGCGGGGTAGAAAATGGCCTTGGCTCCGCGTGCCAACAGCTGCTCTATGTGCCCGTGGACCAGTTTGGCTGGGTAGCAGATGTTCTCTGAGGCGATCGAGTCCATTCCTAGGTTGAACAGCTCATGGCTGGAGCGCCCTGAAATGGTCACGCGGAATCCGAGTGAGGTCAGAATGGTGAACCATAGCGGGTAGTTTTCATACATATTCAACACACGCGGAACAGCGATGTCGCCCCTGGTGGCGGCCGCCTCTGTCAGGCGGCGATATCCGAATAGCCGCCGGTACTTGAAATCGTACAGATTGGGCACATCTGATGGTGCTTTGGAACTATCTGCGCCCCGTTCGCAGCGGTTTCCTGAGACGTGGCGTTGACCATCTGGGAATGTCGAGATTGTGCACTGGCAGTGGTTTTGACACAGCCGGCATGAGGTTGTCTCGGTCTTGACGCTTAATGTCCGCAACGCCAACGGCGGCAAGAGTCTGGAGGGGTGGCCTGGGGTGAAACGTGACCGGGCTATCAAGGCGGCGCCGAACGCCCCCATAAGTCCGGCGATGTCGGGGCGGACAACCTGACGTTCGGTCAACAGCTCGAAGGCCCGCAGGACGGCGTCGTTGCAGAAGGTGCCGCCTTGGACCACCACCCTGGCACCCAGGTCATCTGGATCACGCAACTTGATCACCTTGTATAGCGCGTTGCGAATGACCGAATAGCTCAAGCCGGCAGAGATGTCGCCTATGGTGGCGCCTTCTTTCAGGGCCTGCTTCACCGAGGAGTTCATGAACACCGTGCAGCGCGACCCAAGGTCCACCGGCGCGAATGACGCCATGGCGGCCTCGGCGAATGACTCGATGTCCAGCTTCAGGGTCTGGGCGAACGTCTGGAGGAAGCTGCCGCATCCAGAGGAGCAGGCCTCGTTTACGGAGATCGAGTCGATGACGCCATCGGCGATTCGCAGGTACTTCATGTCCTGCCCGCCGATGTCGATCACGCTTGTGACCTCGGGGTCAAGGAACTGTGCCGCGCGGTAGTGGGCCATGGTCTCGACCTCGGCCTGGTCGACATGCAAAGCCGCTTTGACCAGGCCTTCGCCGTAGCCGGTGGCGCAGGAGTGGACAATCACTGCCTCGCCAGGAAGCGCTGAGCGGACCTCGGTCAGGATGGCGGCAGCAGCCTGGACTGGGTCTCCGCCGTTCGGGGCGTAGTGGGTGTAGGCGATTCGGCACTGATCATCTATCAGCGCTGCCTTGATGGTTGTCGAGCCGGCATCGATCCCCAAGAAGCACGGGCCGCGAACGTCGGCTATGTCGATCCGCTCCAGGCGGCTTTGGGCGTGGCGGGCGGTGAATTCGGCGCGCTCGGACTCGTCGTTGAACAGCGCCCTCATTCGGCCTGGGCCACCAGCGCCTGCTCCGCCACTGTGCGCATTGGCGCGTCTGCCCAGCTCAGCCAGCTCGACGTCATCGGCGGATGCTAGAAGGGCTGCTCCGTAGGCGACTGTCAGCTGCGCGCGGGGAGGGGCAACCAGCTCGACTTTGTCGCTGGGCAGGGCGCGAGCAAAGGCCTCACGCAGCTGCGGCAGGAAGTGCAGTGGGCCGCCGAGTAGCAGCACGCGGCCGCGGATGGGGCGCCCGCATGCCAGCCCGGCTATGGTCTGGGTGGCCACCGCCTGGAAGATCGAGGCGGCCAGATCCTCGTGGCGGGCGCCATCGTTGAGCAGCGGTTGGAGATCGGACTTGGCGAACACCCCGCAGCGTGAGGCGATGGAGTAGAGCGTCTCGTAGCGCGAGGCAAGATCATTCAGCCCGGCGGCATCTGTCCTGAGCAGCGTGGCCATCTGGTCAATGAACGCACCCGTACCACCAGCGCAGGTGCCGTTCATTCGCTGCTCTGGTTGGGGTTTGAGGTAGGTGATCTTGGCGTCCTCACCGCCCAACTCGATGATCACGTCCGCCGCAGGGTCAAGGTGTTGGACGGCGGTGGTCTCAGCAATGACCTCCTGAACGAATGGCGCACCCAAAGCGTCGGCCACTCCCAGGCCGCCTGAACCGGTGACAGCTACCTGGGCGGCCGCACCTGGGCGGGTAGCTGCGACATCGGCCAGGAGGCGGGACAGTTCGATGCGAATCTCAGCGTGGTGGCGCCGGTAGTCCTCGAACACCACCCTGGGCCCGTCCAGCAGGACGGCTTTGACAGTGGTGGATCCGATGTCGATCCCCAGACGCAGTGCGGCTGGGCTCACCGCGACCACCTTCGGGGCCGCCGGGGACGCGCCGCAGCTGCACCGCGCTGCGCGGACGGCGCGCAAGGCAATGGGAAACCGTCAGGGATGGGCGTGTCCATGGGGCTCGGCTTTCACAGGGTTGTCAGATGCGGCCAGGGGCCACGATAGCGCCAGAACCTCAAAACTCCACGTGTGGGGGATTTGCGCTGGGGGTTGAGCTACTTGGCGACCGCCTCGACCGGGTCCACCTGGTAGACCGCGCCTGGACTTGCAGCTTCGATTGGCCCGTCATACCGGAGCCTGGCGTCTGCCACCGCCGTGGCCTTGTCATCCCACGGAGCGACGTGGGTCACCACCAACTTGCCGGCTCCTGCTTTGGCGGCCAACTCCCCCGCCTGGCGTCCGGTCATGTGGACCCCGCCAACGGTGTCCCGCCCGTGGACAAACCCGGCCTCGCAAAGCAGCAGGTCAGCGCCGCGAGCCGAATCCTCCAGCTCAGGGACCAGGTCACTATCGCCGCTGTAGACAAAGACAGCTTGGTTTGGGTGGTCCATCGCGGTGACCACCCGTATCGAGTACGCCTCAACCGGATGGCGTGCCGACGATGGCGTAATGGTGAATGGACCAACCTGCACCTGGCGTCCTGCTACCCAGTTGCGTACCCGAAATGCTCCGCCAGCCACGATGGTGCCGCGGGCAGTGGTTCCTTCACTGCTTGGTGCTGGGCGCGCAGGGGCGGCTGCGTATGCGTCGATGCCGCCTCTCTCCCCCCGGCCGTGGTCCGCCAGTTGCCGCACTCGCCACACGGTGGTGGACGGTCCGTAGCACGGGATGGGTGGCAGAGGACCGCCTGGGGCGTAGCGTGCCCAAACGGCCAGACCCACCAGGTCTGCGCAGTGGTCAGCATGCAGATGGGATAGGCAGATCGCGTCTATGTCACGCGGGTCGATGTGCTGCTGCAGCGCGCCGAAGGCACCTGATCCAAGGTCCAGAACCAGGCTCCAGGTGCGGTCGGTGTTGTCCTCGGTTTGCAGCAGGTAGCACGAGCCCGGCGAATCTGGGCCGGCCATTGAGCCGGAGCATCCAATTACTGTCAGTCTCACGCCAGCCCCCGCCCAGAACGCCTCGCCCACCTCGTGGCCTTCCCGGCGGTGGACCCGGCAGCCGCCGGGCTCTGGGGTGAGAGCTTTGTCACATCCGCTCTTCCCGACCACCTACCACCAGTGCAATCGCACGCACTGGGCCCCCATGAGCCACCGGCCCAGCCGCCCAACCACCTGGGTGATCGGCTGGCTGCACGGCGGCAGACTCGAATGGAAACCACCTCACCACCTGTCGAACCGCTGGCCGGAGCGCTAGAGAGGCTCTGACGTGCCCTGGGTTCGATGGTGTGCGACTGCCTGGGGCGCGGCCAAACAGGGCCGGGCAACGCACTGCTCATCGACCAACCATATATGTCCAAACAGGGGCCAACTCAGGGCCCTTAGGCACGGTCAAATCGCACCCTTGCAATCACCTGCCCGCTGTGATAATGCCCGTCCGCCGGGCCGGGTCCCGGGTCAGACCTAGGTTGGGTCAGCTTGCACCGCTTTAGCAAGGCGTGGTTCGCTGACCTCGGGTTTTGGTCGGGGTCGGTGCGCTCGTAAGGCACCAATTTGGTGCCGGTGGAGTCGGCGCTGGGCG
>JAIRRT010000198.1 GCA_031255835.1 Bifidobacteriaceae bacterium
CAACCGACCTCGAAGCCCTCACCGGCCAGGCGGACCGGCTGGACAGCATCGAATACTCCATAGCCGCACCAGGCGAGCGGATCGAGAACCTCGCCACCGCCATCGAGACCGCCGTCCCAGGTGCAGCCGCCGGGCCAGTCACCCGGCTGACCAGCACAGATGCCGACGTTCTGAACATGCTGCAATCCCTGCTCGGGCTGATCGCCGCCATCGTGCTGGGGCTGACCATGATCGGGGTCTCGACAACGATGGTCGCGGTGGTGACCGAGCGGCGCACCGAGATCGCCCTGCGGCTCGCCCTCGGGGCGCGCGTCGAATCGATAGCCAGGGAGTTCTTCGGCGAGGCCATGGTCCTCGGCGCAATGGGCGGTCTGCTCGGGGCAGGCGCCGGCTACGGCCTAGCCCAAATCATCAGTCTCAACGTGTTCCACCGCTCAGTCGGGTTTGTACCCTGGCTGGCGCTGGCCGCCGTCGCCGCATCCGTGCTGGTGTCGCGGCTGGCCTCAGCCTGGCCGGTGCGGCGCGCATCCCAAATCGACCCAGCTGCCCTGCTGAAAGGCGAATGATGAGCCAACCGATCTTGAGTCTGCGTCAAGTGACCAAGTCATACGGTGACCTGCACGCGTTGTACCAGGTGTCGCTGGATGTACCGGCCGGCGAGTGGCTGTCGATTGTGGGCCCGAGCGGCTCAGGCAAGACCACGTTGATGAACATCGTCGGCTGCCTGGACCGGCCAACCTCAGGCGAAGTGGTGGTTGACGGGGTGGACATCGCCAAACTCAACGCCCGCGAGTTGAGCGAGCTTCGGCGCGGCTCAGTCGGATTGATCTTCCAAAAGTTCCACCTGATCCCCCATTTGACAGCAGTTGAGAACGTCATGGTTGCCCAGTACTACCATTCGATGCCGGATGAGGCTGAGGCAAAGGCCGCGTTGGACCGAGTTGGCCTGGCTGACCGCGCCACCCACCTGCCCAGCCAGCTCTCAGGCGGCGAGCAGCAGCGCGTGTGCATAGCCCGCGCGCTGATCAACTACCCTCGCATCGTGCTGGCCGATGAACCCACAGGCAACCTCGACGCCGCCAATGAGCAGATTGTCCTGGACCTGTTCCGCCGCCTGCACGCTGACGGCACCACCCTGATTGTGGTCACCCATGATCCTGAGGTCGCCGAGGTAGGTGGCCGGGAAGTCGCCCTGGACCACGGCCGAGTGGTGCGAGAGGTGATCCATGCCTAGCAAACTCCCCCCGCCGATGCCGTCCCCCACCACCCGTACGTCCGGCCCCACCACCCAAGGTGGCCAGGCGGTCAGGCGCGCCGCGATGGGTGTGCCGGCGTGCGCCATCGTCGGATTGACTATGGCGGGGTGCGGGCCATCTGTGCCGCCGCTGGACCGCGATATCCCGTTCACCGATGGCACGTTTTCCGGGCTGAGCGGCAAGGACGAGGAAGGCGCGGTGGGCAGGGTCACGCTGACCGTTGCCCAGGGCAAGGTGGCTGAGGTCGATTTTGAGGTTGTCCAATCGGACGGCACACCGAAGGATGCCGAGTACGGCAAGGATTCTGACGGCCAGATCTCCAACACCGAGTACTACGCAAAAGCCCAGGCCGCCGTCGAGGCGTTCGATGTCTACGCAGCCCAGTTGATCGAGGTCGGCTATCCGGGCGATGTTGACGTGATCTCCGGTGCTACGTGGGCGTATGAGCAGTTTGTCGAGGCCTCAACCGAGGCGCTTCAGGCTTCCCAGGGTGTGGCGGAGGCCGGCGATGACGAGCCGGACCTGTCAGAACTCGGCCTGGACGGGCAATGAGCCAGCCGCCTGGCCCAAAGGGCGGCGTTGAGCTGGGGGGCGGGCAGGAACCGGCCGGCCTGGTTGGACAGTGGGCCGAGTTCGAGGCGATGGGCACTGTTGTGCGGCTGCGGGCGGACGGCATTGATCCAGCCCAGGCCGCCCGGCTCGCACGGCAGGCGGAGAGGCTGACGGCGGAGCTGGAGGCGCTGCTGAGCCGCTTCAACCCCGGCAGCGACGTGAGCCGCCTGCAAGACGCCGGCGGCCAGTTCATCCGGGTGGACTCCCGCACCGCTGAGGTGCTTGAAGCATCCGTCCGATGGCGCGAGGTGACCGGCAAGGCGTTTGACGTGTGCCTGGGCAGTGGCGAGTTGTCCAGCGACGCCTCAGGCAGGTGGCGTTTGACCCAGGGAGCCAAGCTTGATCTGGGCGGCATTGCCAAGGGCTATGTGGCCGATCTACTGCGTGACCTGTACACCTGCGCTGCTGGAGCGCTGGTGGTGATGGGCGGATCATCGATCTCGGCTGCCGGGCGGCCGAGCGATGGAACGGTCTGGCGGATCGGCCTGCGCGCCCCGGGGCACGGGCCGGACCAGACGTTCGGGACTGTCGAGTTGGCATCTGGGGCCCTTTCCACCTCCGGGGACTACGTCAGGCAAGCCGAGGAGGGAAGGGGGATGCGGCATCGGCGGGCGATGATTTTGGACCCCAGAACGCGTGGTGCGCCGGCAACTGAGGTCCTTTCGGCAACAGTTCTGGCTGACCAGGGGATGGCAGCCGAGGCGCTGAGCACCGCAGCGATAGTTCTGGGCTGGTCCGGACTGGCGAGGATCCACGCAGCTCACCCCGAATTTGAGGCTGTCCTTGTGACCGAGACGGCCGTATTGGCCACTCCGCAACTGGCTGGCGTATTCCAGCCCAGGACCAAACAATTCGCCTCCTAGCGCCGCCCCAAAGCCCCATCTGAGCGGTGTGGCCGTCCCGAAGCGTGGACCCCCAGACTCCAAAGCTGCGCCAGCCCACTGGCTGATTAGCCTCGTACGTGCGGTGCCCTGCCAGATTCAACCAACTCGAAGGAGTACTGCATGACCAGCCTGCCTGTCAGGGATCCAAACAAAGATGAACTGTTGGCGCCCGGTAACGCCGCTTTGATGATCATCGACTATCAGCCGACGCAAATCGACTCAATCAACTCCATGCCAAAGGCCCAACTTGTGGCAAACATCGTGACGGTGGCGAAGATCGCGTTGCTGTACAAGCTGCCGATTGTGCTTTCAACCGTCAACGTGGCCAACGGCCGCAACGCCGACACCATCCCAGCGCTGAAGTCAGTGCTGTCAGGTGTCGATTCCTATGACCGCACGGCAATCAACGCCTGGGAGGACAAGCAGTTCCGCGACGCGGTCACCGCAACAAACCGCAAGCGGATCATCGCATGCGCTTTGTGGACCGAAGCCTGCCTGACATTCCCAACACTGGACATGATCTTGGAAGGCTATGAGGTCTATCCGGTGACCGATGCCGTGGGCGGCACCTCCCGAATGGCGCACCACATGGCGCTGCACCGGATTGAGCAGGCCGGCGCCCACCTGACGTCGGTGCCGCAGATCCTGTGTGAGCTGCAGCGCGATTGGAACCGGACCGAGACCCTGGAAGGGTTTGCCGACGAGATGTTCGCCTCAGGTGCCTTCCTGAAGATGTAGGCGCGGCAGGGCCGGCAGCTCGCAGCCGGCCCACGCCCTGCGCGTCCACCCCGGCAACTCGCAGTCGGCCCACGCCCGGCGCCCCGCGCCCACCTACCTCATCTTGCTCAACCTGATCCCGTTGGCGATGTCGAGAATCCCGAACACCACCAGGCAGATCCCGGTCACAATGATCAGTGGCGCGGCACTGACCCAGGGAAGAGCCACGATTACCAGGCCGGCCAGCAGCGAGACTATGGCAAACATGATCCATACGCCCCGGTGGGATTCCGGCATCGTCGATAGTGCTGCAACTCCCTCAAATACCCAGGCCACCCCGACCATGATGGCAATGGTCATAAGACCAATACCAGGGTTGACAACGGCAACAAACCCGATCAGCGCAACAAGTACGCCGAACACGATGTTCAATGCGCGAACCCCGCCGCCCATTCCCGCCGCAACAATCCCTGTGATCAGTCGAATCACCCCGATAGCAACAAAGAACGCCCCAGCCAAAATGCCGAACGCCGTCAACGTACCAACCGGCCTCCAGACCAGCAGGAACAGTATGGCAATGCCGGCAATCGTGGCCAGTACGCCGCGCACAATCAACAGCCGGCGCAGCGAAGGTACAACGGTGCCAACCGGAGCGAATGGATTGTCGGAAAATGTCGAGCCGGCCTCATCTGGCTCAATACGTCCTGAATGACTCATGGTGTCCTCCTTGGCGAATACACGGCAATGCCCCATGCCGCGCTGGCAGTGCCCCTGGTGCCGCAGCGCCGAGTGCGCCGCCGCCCTCACGCTATGTCTCCCCACACCCCCCAACACCCCACCCACCCCCGTTGACCAAATCCCAAGACACCCCCCACCTGGGCGCCTTCGCCCTTGGGGGCGAACTGGAGTACCCTCTTGGCGGTGGACCGGCCACGCGAGCGCGGAGCGCCGGTCCTCATCGTTTCTTGATCCGCGATGACGCACGACAAGGAAGAAGGCCTAGGTATGTCATCAGTTGGCGCGGCTGCCGCCGCCGCGAAATCACAGGACCCGACTCCCGCCGACCCATCGGCGATCCGGAACGTAGTGATGGTGGGGGGTTCCGGATCGGGTAAGACAACCGTGGTCGAAGGGCTCCTCGTCGCCACCGGGGAGATCCAGCGGGCAGGCTCAGTAGAAAAGGGGACCACGGTCACCGACTACGACGATGCCGAGCACCGCACCCACAGGACCGTTGGCACAGCGTTGGCTCCCGTGTCCTACCAGGGCACCAAGATCAACATCATCGACGCCCCCGGCTACGCCGACTACCTGGGCGATCTGCGTGCATCGATCAGGGCTGCCGATGCCGCCCTGTTCACCATCTCAGCGATTGATGGCGTATCCGGCGCCACCCGCGTGCTGTGGGACGAATGCGCCGCAGCCCGCCTGCCTCGCGCCATCCTCATCACCAAGCTGGACAACCCGCGTGCCGACTATGACGCAGTTGTCGAGGCCTGCCGCGAAGCGTTCGGCGCCTCCGTGCTGCCCATGATGCTGCCGCTGTATGAGTCTGAGGCTGTTGTGGGCGCGTTGATGGACATCTTGACCGGCAAGGTTGCCGACTACACCTCAGGTGACCGCAAGATGCGTGATCCGCAGGGCGATGAGGTCGCCAAGCTGGAACGCAACCGCGAGTCCTTCATCGAGACCCTGATCACCGAGTCCGATGACGCCGAGCTGCTCGACACCTACCTGGAGGGTGGCGAGCTTGACGGCGAGCTGCTGCGCAAGGACCTGGCAGTGGCAGTTGCCGGCGCGACATTCTTCCCGATCATGCCGATGGCGGCGCCGGGCGGCGTGGGCGCCGTTGAGCTTCTCCAGCTGATCGCTGAGGCGTTCCCCTCGCCTGAGAATGCTCCGATCCCCGAGGTCACAACCCCCTCAGGTGACACTGTCGAGGTCAAGTGCGATCCAAAGGGTCCGCTGGTGGCTGAGGTAGTCAAGACCACGGCCGATCCATATGTGGGGCGCATCTCGATTGTCCGGGTGTTCTCCGGCACACTGCGCGCCGATTCGACCATCCACGTTGCCGGCCACGGCACCAGGCCGGACGGTTCAGCCAACCATTCGAACGATGAGCGCGCAGGCACGGTGACCTCCCCGCTAGGTGCGACGCAACGGCCAGTGCCGTACGCCATCGCCGGGGATCTTTGTGCTGTGGCCAAGCTGGGCAGCGCAGAGACTGGTGACACCCTGTCTGACCCGGCCAAGCCGCTGATTGTCAAGCCGTGGTCACCACCTGAGCCGATGCTGCCAATCGCGATCAAGGCAGCCAAGGCGGCAGATGAGGACAAGCTGTCCACCGGCCTGAACCGCCTGGTGGGAGATGACCCGACGTTGCGCATCGAGCAGAACCCTGAGACCCGCCAGCTTGTGCTGTGGTGCATGGGTGACGCCCACGCTGACGTCACGTTTGAGCGCTTGGCGGAGAAGTTCGGCGTGCCGGTTGAGCGGATGCCCTACCGGGTGCCGCTGCGCGAGACGTTCACCAGCAAGGTTGAGGCGCGTGGGCGCCACGTCAAGCAGTCCGGTGGCCACGGCCAGTACGCCGTGTGTGACGTGATTGTGGAGCCGTTGCCCGCAGGCTCGGGTTTCGAGTTTGTGGACAAGGTGGTTGGCGGTGCGGTGCCGCGCCAGTTCATCCCGTCAGTCGAAAAGGGTGTGCGCGCCCAGATGACCAAGGGTGTTGTGGCCGGCTATCCGCTGGTGGACATCCGGGTGACCCTGTACGACGGCAAAGCCCACTCAGTCGATTCCTCCGATGCCGCGTTCCAGACCGCCGGCTCGCTCGCGCTGCGTGACGCCGCGTCGAAGGGATCAGCGGTGGTCAGCCTGCTGGAGCCAGTCACGGCGATGACAATCGTGGTGGATGACGAGCACGTCGGCACGATCATGTCCGATCTGTCCTCCCGCCGTGGCCGGTTGACCGGCACCGAAGCGGTGGCCGGCGGCCGCACCATGGTCAAAGCGGAGGTCCCGGAGTTTGAAGTGGTCAACTACGCGGTGGACTTGAGGTCCATGGCCCGCGGCACTGGATCGTTCACCCGCGAATACCTGGGTCACGAGCCGATGCCGTCTCACCGGATCGATGCAGTGCTTGAGGCTGCCAAGGACAAGTGAGGCTCCGCCCAGCCAGCACCACCCAGACGATGCCGGCCCTCACCTGAGCCTCGTCGGGTTGGCAACCAGCGGACATGACGAGTGCGAAAGGGTAACGACATGGCGATTCGGGACATCCGCATCATCGGCGACCCAGTGTTGCGCACGCCGTGCGATCCGATAGGTCCGATTGATGATTCGGTCAGGTCTCTGGTAGCCGACCTGGTCGAGACCGTGGACCAGGAAGGGCGCGCAGGGCTTGCCGCCAACCAGATTGGCGTGAACCTCAGGGCGTTCTCCTACAACATCGAAGATGAGGTTGGCTACGTCCTCAACCCGCGGATAGTGGAGCTGTCTGAGGAAGACCAGGATGGCGATGAAGGCTGCCTGTCGGTTCCTGGGCTGTGGTTCCCCTGCCGCAGGGCCTGGTACGCCCGGGTTGTGGGCATCAACCTGGACGGCGATGAGGTCATGGTTGAAGGAACCCAACTGATGGCCCGCTGCCTCCAGCACGAGGTGGACCACCTGGACGGCAAGCTGTACCTGGACCGGCTGGACCGCGCCGTGCGCAAAAAGGCGATGCAAGCCGTTCGGGACCTGTAGGTGGCCAACCCAGTCCCTCGCCAAGGTGACAAAAGGGGTCCAGATAGGGCATGATTGCCCAAGCGCGCCGCACGCGCTCACTGGGCAAGATCAGTTTCCTAGCGGATCGATTGAGGTCGTAGGGGAAGACGTACCTCGTCGATCAAAGGAGGCTGGCCATGACCAGTGTTGTCACGCGCGGCGTGCTCTTTGTGCATTCAGCACCCAGAGCTATGGCTCCCCACGTCGAGTGGACCGCCAGCGAGATTGTTGGCGCCCGGGTATCACTGGACTGGACCGAGCAGCCAGCAGCTCCCGGCTGCCTGCGGGCCGAATACTCCTGGCAAGCCGAACAAGGAAGCGGCGCCCGGTTGGCTTCCGCCCTGCGTGGTTGGGCTCATCTGCGCTTTGAGGTGACCGAGGAGCCGTCCGCCGGCTCTGACGGCGCCCGCTGGTCCCACACCCCTGAACTGGGCATCTTCCACTCTGTGATCGACGTCCACGGCAACACCCTTGTGCCAGAAGACAGAATCAGGGCCGCCCTGGATACTGCCGGTGACCTGGTGGCAACCCGCCGACAACTCGACCTGGCCATCGGTCAGGCCTGGGACGATGAACTCGAACCCTTCCGCTACGCCGGCGCCGGTGCTCCGGTCCGCTGGCTCCACCAGGTCGGCTGACCCTGCCCTATGGGGCGGTCAACACCAGGGCAATGTTGTGGCCGCCGAATCCGAATGCGTTGTTCAGTGCAGCGATCTTCCCCCGAGCCGGCAGTGGTGCCGGGCGGTCGCAAACCACGTTGAGGTGGACCTCGGGGTCTAGCTGCTCGATGTTCGTTGTTGGCGGGGCCGTGCGGTCCCGCAGCGCCAGCACAGTGAAGATCGTCTCGATGGCGCCAGCCGCGCCCAGCAGGTGACCGGTCATCGACTTGGTGGCTGAGACCAGCGCGTCCGGGACGCCTGCGTTCGCGAGGTCCGCCGAGTCCGCGGGGTCCGGGACGGCATCGGACAGGGTCGCTTGAATGGCGAGGGACTCGATTGTGTCGCCTGTTGGGGTGGCGGTTGCGTGCGCATTGACGTGGACTATGTCTGCTCCCACCAATCCGGCATCGTCGATGGCGGTGCGCATGGCGGCTAGCTGACCACGTCCAGACGGATCGGGAGGGGCAACCCCGTAGGCGTCCGCAGTTGAACCCACGCCTGCCACCTGCGCATACACCCGGGCGCCACGCGCGGCGGCGTGCTCAGCCGACTCGAGCACCAGCACCCCGGCACCCTCGCCCATCACGAACCCGTCCCGGGTGGTGCAAAACGGCCTGGACGCGGTGGCGGGGGAGTCGTTGCGCAGCGACAGCGCCTGCATCTTGGCGAACGCCGCCAGCGGCATCGGGTGGATGGCAGCTTCGGTGCCGCCGGCAATCACCACGTCAGCTCGCCCATCGCGGATGGTCCGCGCCGCCAGCAAGATGGCCTCAGCCCCTGACGCACAGGCCGAGACGGGGGTGTGTGCCCCAGCCTTCGCTCCGAACGCGACCGAAATGTTCGCTGTGGGCGAATTCGGCATCAGCATCGGGACCGTCATCGGCAGCACGCGCCGCGCACCGCGTTCACGGACCGTGTCCCAGGCCCCCAACATCGTCCAAACCCCGCCGATGCCGGTGCCCACCACCGTGGCCAGGCGAGTCGGGTCGGTTTGGGGAGTGCCGGCATCGGCCCACGCTTCACGGGCGGCGATCATGGCGAACTGGGCTGAGCGGTCCAGCCGGCGCAGCTCAGGGGTCGCCAAGACCTCAGACGGCTCCACCGCGATCTGGGCGGCAAAACTGACCGGCAGCTCGTAGCGTTCGATCCATTCGCTGGGCAGAGGCCGGACACCGCTGTGGCCAGCCAAAACAGCCTGCCACGTGTCCGCAGCCGTACCGCCGAGGGGCGTGGTGGCGCCGATCCCGGTCACTACAACCGGCCGCCCGCCCCTCGCGCTGGCGTTCAGGCGGACTCCCCAGCGCCGATGATGTAATCGACAGCCGCACCGACAGTGGTCAGATCTTTGACGGCATCGTCGGGGATGCGGACTGAGAACTTGTCCTCTGCCAGCGTCACAATGGTCATCATCGACAGTGAATCGACGTCGAGATCCTCAACAAAGCTCTTGTCATCCTCAACGGCTTCAGCCGGCAACCCGGTCTCCTCGACGATGATCTCGGTCAAACCTGCCAGTACTTCTTGCCTCTCCAGTCCCACGGTTACTCCTTGTTGTTGTCGTGTTCCTCATTTGTGTCACGTTTGTGGCTGGCCGGCAGCCGCACCACTTGGGCGGCGTACGTCAGGCCGGCCCCGAAGCCGATCCAGAGGGCCAGCCCGCCAGGCCGGACCTGACCTTCTCGCAGCAGCCTCTCGGTGGCAAGCGGCACAGAAGCCGCCGAGGTGTTGCCTGTCTCGGCAATATCGCGCGCCACCACCACATGGTCCGGCAGCCGCAGCACCTTGACCAGCTGATCGACTATCCGCATGTTCGCCTGATGCGGGATGAAAGCCGCCAGGTCCGAAGCGCCGATGCCGGCTGCATCCATCGCCTGCTTGGCCAACTTGGGCATTTGCGTGACCGCCCACCGGAACACGCTCGGGCCTTGCTGGATCAGGGTTGGTTGCCCGCTGCCCTCCTCCAGCCATCCGCGCGTCTGGCCCACCAGCTCGGCCTTTGTCCCGTCGGTACCCCAAACGGTAGGTCCAATCCCCTGAACCTCACCCACCCCGACGATGGCGCCCCCCGCCCCATCGCCCAACAGGTAGGAGATGGTGCGGTCGGCTGGGTCGATGAAGTCGGACAGCTTCTCGGCGCCGATCACCAGCACGTGCCGTGCGGCGCCCGAACGCACCAGCGCGTCTGCCTGCGCAATTCCGTAGCAAAAGCCAGCGCATGCAGCCGAGATGTCCCAAGCGGCCGCCCCGACTGCGCCGATCCTGGCAGCCAAAATCGCAGCGGCCGATGGCGTTTGGTAGAAGTGCGTCACCGTGGCCAGGATCACTGCGTCGATCTGATCTGGGGTCAGGCCGGCCCGGCGGATCACCTTGGTTGCGGCACTGGCCGCCAGGTCAATCACATCCTGCTCAGGGTTGGCGCGGGCGCGGGTTGTGATGCCGGTGCGGGACTTGATCCACTCATCGGTCGAATCGATTGGGCCGATCAGCTCCTCGTTCGGCACCAGGTTCTCGCCGCGCACAGCGTCTATCGCCAAGATCTGAGCGCACGTGGGGGCGCCGGCTGGCAAACCGGCGTCAGCGGGGGAGCCGGCAAGCGCGGCAGCGGGCGAGCTGACTCCGGCCTGAGCCGCGGCATGCAGGCCGGTCATGCTGAGACCTGCCGGGCAGCATCGACGGCACTGGCCGGATCGGTGAGCTTGACCCGTGGCAAATCAGGCAACTCGCGGCGAACCAGACCCGTCAGAACCCCGGCAGGCGCCAACTCAGCCGCAAGGGTCAAGGGCAACAACGACATCGTGCGCATCACTAGGTCCCATCTGACTGGGGCGACAACCTGTTGGACCAACCGGTCCAGCAAGGTGGCTGGGTCGGTTATGGCCAGCCCGTCCAGGCAACTGAGCACAGGCAGCGCGGCGCTGGCAGGGCGCGGCGGCAGCGAGGCGACGGCCCTGGCCAGGCGGTCCCGCGCGGTGGCCATATATGACGTGTGGAAAGCGCCAGCCACATCGAGCCGCCGCAGCCGGGCTGAGGGCGGCGGCCTCAGCCGGGCGATGTCGGATTCCAGGCCGGCTGCAACCACCTGACCTGCGCCATTGACGTTCGCCACCACCAGGCCTGCCGCCTGGACAGCACCTTCAACAGCTTCCGGATCCCCGCCGATGACGGCGACCATGCCGGTTGGCGCGTTGGCAGCACACTCAGCCATCGCTCGGCCGCGTATGGCCACAAGCCTGATCGCTTCGCTTGGGCTGAGCACCCCAGCGATGGTGGCGGCCGCGAACTCCCCAACCGAATGGCCAGCGGTGACAAAGCTGGGGGGAAGGCGATGGCCGGCATCGGCGGCGGTTTGGAAGGACAGCAGGGAGGTCGCAACGATCAACGGTTGGGCAACGGCCGTGTCGCGGATGGTGGCGGAGTCGGCTCTGGTGCCGAGCTCTATCAGGTTCAGCCCGGCGGCCGCGGACCACTCGGTGAGCCTGTGGTGGGCGGCCGGATCGGTCAGCCAGGGCGAGAGCAGTCCAGGGGTCTGGGAACCCTGCCCGGGGCACAACACGGCAAACACAGCGTCCACTCTGCCAAGTCAGCCGGTCTGACGGCGTACCGGGCGGCACCAAGTCCCGGCTTGGGCGTTGTAGAAACTGTCCAAAGGTGTGGTTGGGCGCGCTGGGGGCGGGGCGGCGCTAGGGGGCCGGTTCTGCGCCGGTCAGGCGGCCCAGGGTCAGCGCTGTGTGCAGGACATAGGCTTCGCGAGGATCGGAGGGGTCCCAGCCGCTGACGTCGGCTATCTTGCGCAGCCGGTAGCGCACGGTGTTGGGGTGAACAAACAGGGTGCGGGCCGAGGCTTCGAGGCTGCGGCCAGTTTCGATGTATGCCCACATCGTTTCGATCAGGGCTGAGCCGCCCTCTGCCAGGGGTCCGTAGACCTCCTCGATCAGGGTGACGCGGGCGGTCGGATCGCCTTGCAGCACTCGCTCGGGAAGCAGATCATCGGCAAGGACCGGGCGGGGGGCGCCGGGCCAACCGTTGATGGCGTCCAGCGCGGCCGAGGCGGCCCGAACCGAGCGGGACGCCACATCCAGGCTGTCCACCGTGGGCCCAATCACCACATGTGGGCCGAGCAACCCGAGCAGCCCGTCCACCGACTCACGCAGATCGCCGGGGCCGCCCAACACGAGAATTACCCGGTCCATGTGCACGCCGAGAAGCGTGTCTGGAGCGGCTCGGCGCACTGCGCGGCGCAACTGGTCCACACCCTCTTCCCCCAGGGGCAGGTGCGTGCCGGCCACTATCGCCATGGCTGCCCCCTGCCCACTCCAGCCGATGGCGGATGCCCGGGAGATCATTGCGCGTCCCTGTTCGCCGCGCACCAGCCCGTCCACCAGGAGCGCTTCGAGCCGGGCGTCCCATGATCCGCGCAGCTCAGCGGCCCTTGCGTAGACCTCAGCGGCCGAGAATGCGAACTCGCGCGAGTAGCGCAGAAGGGCCTCGCGTAGCTCATCGGCACGGCCTGGGGCTGAGAGGGATTCGGTCTCCTCTTCCAGGACGTCCACCCCGATCCGCACCAGCTGAAGGGTCTGTTGCAGTGAAATTGCCTTAGTCAACTCACGTGGGGCGACAGAAAAAATCTCGGCAGTGGAAGGCGGGGCGGCATCGGCCCGTTCACACCACACGATGAACGCTGAGATGGAGGCAGCCGCCACCAAAGAGACGAAGGAACGGTCCTTGGCTGACAGGGCGCGATACCACGGATATTCCACATCCACCCGTTTGAGCAGGGCAGATACTAACCGGTCGCGGTGGGAGCGGAGCCGTCGCACCGTTGTGGCGGATGGCACCAAGTGGGTGCCCGGACTTACAGCCATAGACACAAGAGCATAACGGCGCTCGCCGGGGCCCTTGGCCGTGGGTGGGTGGCGGCGTTTCGCTGGTGGTGGTCCAAAGCACCGGAGGTGGGATAGCGTTGCCCCAGCAGAATCGCCGGGATCAGACCCGCAATGGCGGGTATGGGGTCCCGCATCGGGTGTAGTCGAGAGAAAGGAATTTGCCGGCCGTGGGTGCGACTGCCGCCGATTTGGCGGGAAGCTTCGGCTTTGTCTCAGGCCAATGGGTTCAAGAGTTGGGATACGACGACGACGTCGATTTCGACCTTCGCGAAGCTATCGAGGCTCTTACCGGTACCGAACTGGTTGATGAGGATTGGGGCGATGTCACCGACGGCACCATTGTTTGGTGGCGTGACGGGGACGGCGATCTTACCGACACGCTGATCAACGCGTTGGCCATCTTGGAGGAGGGTGGCGTTGTCTGGGTGCTTACACCCAAGGCGGGCCGGTCCGGGTATGTGGCGCCTGGCGAGATCGCCATGGCCGCCTCGACCGCAGGGCTCCATGCCACCAGTTCGGTGAGTGTGGCTCCGGAGTGGGCTGGCACGCGGCTGGCTGCTCGTGGGCGTTCAGCCAAGGGGAAGGCCTGAGCGCGTTAGGTGCGTGTAGCGTTCGGTGCCATGGGTACCAAACGTGCAGGGGCCATAGTCGGTATGGCGGTCTTGTTGTCCGGTGGAGCCTTGCCGAGCGCGGCGTCTGGTGTTGCTGGGGCTGCGGGGGCGCAGGGGGCCACAACAGTTGCGGTGAGCGAACCATCTCCTGACGTGAGTCCGATGGCGAAGGCGACGCCAGAACTGTCAGGTTCAGTCAGTGGGGACACTTCCTATTTGGGACTCAGTTCCGTCACGTTCGGTATTCGGGTCAAGGTGGGGCCGCGGGTGGCGGCCGGGCATGTGGTGTTCCGCGAGGGCGAGGATCGTATTGGCCGAGTGCGGCTGCGCGATGGCATCGCTTTGTACACACTGCCGAAGGACCTGCCACGTGGAACGCACAGTGTGACGCTTGCGTTCGAGCCTTCAGCGGCGACAGCTGAGGACGTCGATTCAGGGGAGTGGGACTACACCATCAAGGTGAAGAAGCCCTCGGCCAAACAGACCAAGACGCTGAAAAGCAAGTACTGCCGGGCCTTGCAGGACCTATCGGCAGCCAAAGTCGGGCTGATCCGGGGTGGGGCTAGGCCGGACCGCGCTGAATACCGGGCGTACACCAAGGCCGCGAAGAACGATTCGAACGCCAAGGGCAGCCGGATTTGGAAGTTCCTGCGGGATTCTGGGCCGGGTCTGCGGCTGGGCAAAGTGGACTCCTCAGCCAGCGTGTACCTGGGATACCGGGACATCAAACCCTCAGCTGCGCAGAAGTACCAGACCCGCGCGATGACCAGGTGCGTCGGGTAGCGGGCAGCAGTTTCAAAACACAGATCATCTCGAGGCGCCTAGGGGCTTGCGCATTGCTTGAAGGCACGCTAATCTGGATGTAGTCGGAAACGTTTGCGGTAACGTTTCTGGAAATGCAAGCGGTGTTGTTGTACGAACGTGCGATTGGGGAAGATGATCGATGGGGTCCTTTCCGAATGCTGCGTCACGCGGGCGTTCAATTCGCCATGGTCAGGGTGTCACGAATGGCGTGGCCACCAATAGAGCCCCCCGGCGGGCGCTTTGCTTGGCAGCAGCAGGTGCCCGATGCGGGCGTGGGCCGGGCAGGGGCCGCCCGGCCCACGCCCGTGCCACCCTACCTATTGTTGGAAGGAAAATGACGTGGTAACCATCCGCGATATTGCTCGGGAGGCAGGGTGCTCCATATCGACTGTGTCCAGGGCACTATCGGGCCACCCGGACATCTCTGAGGACACCCGAGCAAGGGTCACGGACGTTGCCCAGCGCAACAACTACGTGCAAAACAGGTTCGCTCGCGGATTGAAGCAGTCGCGGTCCACCACCATCGGCATTGTGGTCAAAGGCCGGGGCAATCCCATGTTCGGGACCATATTGGACAGGGTTCAAACCGACCTGCGTGTCACACGGCTTTCACCGACGGTTGAGTACATCAACGAGATGGACAACGAGGTCAACACCGGCATCCAACTGATGCGGGAATTGCGTCCAGGCGGGCTGCTCTTCCTTGGCGCAGAGGCGAGGCACTTCGAACGTGGGTTCGAGGAGCTGTCCGTTCCAAGCGTGGCGGTGAGCGATTCGCTTGCGATGGTGGTCCGCTCCGGCCTTTCGAGTGTGTTCACTGATGACAAGGCGTCGGCAGCCCGCGCCATCGGATACCTGGCCAGTCGCGGCCACCGTCGGATCGGCATCGTCGGGGGACAGGTGGAGACTTCGCAGACCTCGCGGTTGCGGCTGGAAGGGTGTGAGCAGGCGCTGAAGGCGTACGGAATTGACTTCGACGCGAGCCGCGACGTGGCCACGGCTGACTACTCGTTGGCTGGTGCCTATGCGGCGGCCGGGGAGCTGATCCGCCGCTGCCCCGAGTTGACCGCGCTGTTCTGCATGTCTGACCGCATGGCGATGGGCAGCATTCGGGCGCTGCGCGATGACGGACTGTCGGTGCCGCACGATGTCTCGGTGATGGGGTTTGACGGGATTGACCTGACCGGGTTCTACGTGCCGCGCATCACCACCATCCGCCAGGACGAGCGCGAGCTGGCCACACGCGGCGTTGACCTGCTGTTACGCCACTTGGCTGGCGATAAGACCCCCCAGCATTTACAGGTCCCCTTCACCCTGGCCGAGGGCGAATCAGTAGCCGCCCCTGCAACCCGCCGCCGCTAGGAGCCGCGGGCGCGCTGGTCTGTGGGATCGAGCGGTGCGGGGGAGTGCTGGGGCGTCCGGGTGAGGCGGAGCGCCTAGCTGGCTGCGCGGGAGCCGCGGGCGCGCCAGGCTGACAGGGCTAGCTGGGCGGCGGCCAGTGTGAGCAGGCCGGCGAACAGCAGGTTGCCGGCGCGCGGGGCGATCACTCCCGCAAGCCAGCCGCCAGCCCACGAGGCGAGGGCCGCCATCGTCCCTGTGACTAGTCCGGCTCGCACCATGACCAGGCGGCTGCGCCAGTTTGTGGCGGTTCCGACTATCGCGGTCGGGATCATGATCAGCAGCGACGTTCCGCGGGCCACGAGATCCCCTGCCCCGAACAGGCCCATCAGCGCCGGCACCCCGATTAGTCCGCCGCCGATGCCGAACAGCGCCGAGCCCAGGCCCATCGCCAACCCGAGTCCCGCCATCGCCACGCTGACTCCGGCCGATTGGGTGACCTGGGCGCCGCGGACCGGGACGTAGAAAACCATCCAGGTGGCCACCGCGGCGAGCAGGGCGACAAAACCCCACCTCAGCGCGGCGAGCGCCATGACCCGCAGGATTCGCGCCCCCACCCACGCCCCCGCCATAGCCCCCACACCGACGATGACGCCAGCCACCCAAGCGATCTGCCCGCGGGCCGCGTAGGAGGTTGCCCCAACCACGGCCGTTGGCACGATGGCCAGCAGCGATGTAGCCGAGGCGTGGCGTTGGTCGAGCCGGCCGGCCATGATGAGCAGCGGCACCATGACGATTCCGCCGCCAACACCGAACATGCCCGAGGCAAGCCCGGCAACCAGGCCGATTGCGCCAAAGCGCCACAGGGGGGCGGGGGCTGAGGTGACGTTCGGGTGGTGGTTTGGGCCGGCATCGTCGGGATGGGTCACGGGCTTGATTGTCCTCTTGGATGGGAACGGGTGGGGATGGCGGCTCGGCTTGGCGGCGAGAGTGTGGTTTACTACCAGGCGTGTCATCGGCTCTGCATCCTTGGTGCGCCTCAACCGTAGAGGCCCATCGAATGTGCGTGTGCCGAATGTGCCTGCGCGGCTGACACCGCACCGGACCAAGTCCTGACCGCCTTGGGCCAGCCAACCAGCCGGATCTGACCGGCTTTTGGGTGCCGCGACCGCCGCGCTTCATTCACATCAACCCTCAGGACCGGTTTGTCCTGCCAGCTGGTTCTGCCGCATCCCTCAATGACTGCACGGAAGTGAGCACCGATGATCACACTGACGGACCTTCGCAAGGTCTACCCCTCGCCCGATGGCGACGTGGTGGCGTTGGACGGCATCGACTTGACGGTGGATCGAGGTGAGATTCACGGGATTGTTGGGCCGTCCGGGGCGGGGAAGTCCACGTTGATGCGCTGTTTGACCGCTTTGGAGCGGCCCACCTCTGGGACCGTTGCGATTGATGGGGTGGAGCTGACGGGGCTGGCGCAGCGTGAACTGAGGCGGCAGCGGCGGCGGATCGGGATGGTGTTTCAGCATGTCAACCTGCTGGATGCCCGGACGGCGTTGGACAACGTCGCGTATCCGTTGCGCATTGCTGGCACGCCGAAGGCTCAGGCGCGGGCGCGGGCACTGGAGTTGCTCGATTTGGTTGGGCTGGCTGATCGCGGCGGCTCGCATCCGGCGTATCTGTCCGGTGGGCAGCAGCAGCGGGTTGGGATTGCGCGGGCTTTGGCGGCCGATCCAGCGGTGTTGCTTTGCGATGAGCCGAGTTCAGCTCTGGATTGGACCACTACGCGCCAGGTGTTGGAGCTGATCAAGCAGGTGCGCGACAGGCTCGGGCTGACGGTGCTGATAATCACTCACGAAATGTCTGTGGTGCGGCAGGTTTGCGATTCGGTGACGCTGCTTTCGCGTGGGCGGGTGGCTCAACATGGCTCATTGCGGGACGTTGTGACTGACTATGGGACCACATTGGCCCGTGATTTGATCCCGTTGGCGGCTACGCCGGTGGGGGACAAGCGGGCGCAGTTGGAGGTGTCCTTCTCTTCTGCTGATTTCGCGGTGGCTGATGTGTTGGCGCTGTTGGTGGAGTTGAACGCTTTGGCCGGAGTTGAGTCGGGGACCATCGAGAGTTTGGCGGGGGAGCGGGTTGGCCGTTTCCAGCTGGACTTGAAGGCTGGCGATGCGACGCAGGTGATTGACCGTTTGCGGGGCTTTGGACTTCATGTGGAGGTGACCCGATGATGTTTGCGGCGCTGGAAATCAACTGGGATGTGTGGCAGACGCTACCCGGCCGGACGTTGGAGACACTTGGACAGACGTTGCTGGCCTCGCTGGTGGTGCTGCTGATCGGGTTGCCGATTGGGGTGCTGGTTCATGTGACCGAGCCGGGCGGTTTGAGGCCGCAGGTGGTGGTCCATCGCATCACCACATTCATTGTGAACGTTGGGCGTTCGGTTCCGTTTATTGTGCTGATGTTCCTGCTCATCCCGGTGACGCGGTGGATTGCGGGGACCTCAATCGGTTGGCGGGCGTTGTCGATTCCTCTGGCGATTGGCTGCATACCGTTCTTTGCGCGGATCGCTGAGAACGCGTTGCGGGGCGTTGGGAAGGGGAAAGTGGAGGCCGCTTTGATGGTTGGGGCCTCGCGGCTGCAGGTGATAACCGGAGTGTTGCTGCGCGAGTCCCTACCGGGGCTGGTGGGCGGGATCACCGTTACCGAGGTGACGTTGATCGGCTATTCGGCCATCACCGGAGCGGTTGGCGGCGGCGGGCTTGGGTCGCTGGCCTACAACTACGGATACTCCCGCTACATGTTCGACGTGATGATCATCGTCACCGTCGTGTTCTTCGTGATTGTGCAGGTGGTCCAGATGGCCGGGGACTTAGCCGCGCGGCGGCTGGACCACACCAGGTAAGGCGTGCGGCGTCATCGTGCGCCGTGACGGAATGGAAGAAATTCCAGGAAAGGAACTGCCTTGGCGGGCCGCGACCGTGGCCCAGGCAGACTCAAACAGAAAAGGAAAGATCATGCGTAAGTCTCTCAGCGTGGTCGCGCTCGTTGCGGCCACCGCACTGTCAATGGCCGCCTGCTCCGATGGCGCTGGGACCGATGCGGCTCTCGGCACTTTGAAGGTGGGTGTCAATCCCGTGCCACACGGGGAGATCCTCCAATTCGTCAAGGACGAGTTGGCTGAGGCCGCTGGGCTCGATTTGCAGATCGAGGTGTTCCAGGACTATGTCCTGCCCAACAAGGCGCTGGATGATGGCTCGCTGGACGCGAACTACTACATGCACGGCCCGTTCTTCGATGAGCAAGTGGCGGAGTTCGGGTATGACTTTGTCCACTTCCCCGGGATCCACATCGAGCCCCTGGGCGTGTATTCGACAAAGCTTGCCACCCTGGATGATGTGCCCGATGGCGCACAGGTAGGTGTGTCAAACGACCCAGCCAACCAGGCCCGCGGCCTGCGCCTGCTCGAAGCCAACGGATTGTTTGCCCTGGCAGACACCGGTGGTTCCGCCCCGACCGTCAACGATCTGGCCGAGAATCCCCGCAACATCAAGCTGGTGGAGATAGACCCGCAATTGCTGGCCGTGAACCTGCAAGACTTCGATCTGGCAGTCATCAACGGCAACTACGCAATCGAGGCCGGCCTGAAGCCGTCAACCGACGCGCTAATCCTGGAGTCGGGCGAGAACAACCCGTACTCCAACATCATGGCCACCCGAACCGAGCTAAAGGACGACCCACGAGTCCTAAAGCTCCAAGACCTCCTACACAGCGACCAAGTCCGCCAATTCATCCAAGAAACCTACACAGACGGCGCAGTAATCCCCGCCTTCTAGGTCTTGGAGGGTGCGTGGGTGGCCCCGGGGGCACTCCCCCCGGGGCCACCCCCTTGCCGGCGGCGCGCGTCGTTCGGTCAACCGATCGGAGGCGTTCAGCACTCTCCGTCCCCACCCCTTGGGGCCCGGGGGACACGCTGTCGCGGGACATTCCCCCCGGAGCAACCCCCCAGCGGCTGGAGCGGAGGCGGCACAGAGCCCATCGCCTGCATGTTCACCCGTGGATACGTCGCTAGCGACTCAATGCGATGCAACCCATCTTCTCTAGTGCCAC
>JAIRRT010000069.1 GCA_031255835.1 Bifidobacteriaceae bacterium
ATTGGCGCCGAAATCTCGCCACTGGCCACCATCTGGTTGAAGCGCAGACCAGCCTTGTCCCGCTGGCCGTAGCCCAGCCAGCAGATCCGGGCCGGCAGACCCTCGAAGTGGACCTTGGCGGCCGCCCCCTCGATCCACCGGCGCAGCGCAGGGTCATCGCCAAACAGGTCGATGATCGCGGCATCGGTGGCGGCAATGTCCGCCGGATCACCCGAGAGCGCAACCCATCGGAATGGGCCCTTACCCTCGGCAAACAGCGGACGGATGTAGGCGGGGACAAACCCGGGAATCTCGAACGCCCGCTCGCAGCCGCCCTCCAAGGCCTCGGCACGGATCGAGTTGCCGTAGTCGAAAACCTCCGCACCGGCATCGGCGAACCCGACCATGGCGCCCACGTGGTCCGCCATCGAGGCGCGGGCGAGTTTAGTGAAACCGGCCGGGTCGCTGGCAGCGCGGCGGCGCCATTCATCCAGGCCAACCTCCCGCGGCAGGTACTGCAACGGATCATGCGCAGAGGTCTGATCAGTGACAATGTCCACCTCGACGCCGGCCGCCAACAGCCGCGGATAGATGGTGGCAGCGTTGCCGACCAGACCTATCGAAACCGCCTGACCTGCGCGTTTAGCCTCCAGCGCGCGGGCCAGCGCCGTCTCATAGTCCGCGTGGAACTCATCGAGGTACCCGCGCTCCACACGCCGCGCCAGCCGCGTCGGATCGACATCGACAATGAGCACCGCGCCTTCATTCATGGTGACGGCCAGCGGTTGCGCCCCGCCCATCCCGCCAGCCCCAGCCGTCAGCGTCAGCGTTCCGCGCAACGTGCCGCCAAACCGCTGCCGGGCGATGGCGGCAAACGTCTCATACGTGCCCTGCAGAATCCCCTGGGTGCCGATGTAGATCCAGGACCCGGCCGTCATCTGCCCATACATGGTGACGCCCAGCTCATCCAGCCGCCTGAACTCCGGCCAGGTTGCCCAGTTGTCCACCAGGTTCGCGTTGGCAATCAGCACCCGCGGCGCCCATTCATGCGTGGTGAACACCCCGACCGGTTTGCCTGATTGGACCAGCAGAGTCTGGTCACCCTCCAGCGCCCGCAAAGTGCCGACGATGCCGTCCAGCGCCTCCCGATTCCGGGCCGCCTTTCCGCCGCCCCCGTACACGATCAGCTGCTCTGGGTGTTCAGCGACCTGCGGATCGAGGTTGTTCAGCAGCATCCGAAGTGGAGCCTCGGTCTGCCACGACTTCGCGCTGAGTCGCGTTCCCCGGGGCGCCCCGCCGCTCATCTCGCGCCGGCCCTGTCTCCTCTGCGAGCGCGGACCCGGCCCGCGAGGGCCAGCAGGTTGTGGGGCGAGCTTGGTGTTGCGGAGTTTGCGGGGCTTGCGGGGCCCTCGCCGTCAGGCGGGTCTGGTGCGGCGGTGGTGGGGGGAGGGGGCTCGTGGGTGGTGGGGGACGGCATCGTCGAGGGGGTTGGGAGTATCTGGTTGGAAAGATCTGCGGCTACCTGCGCCAGGAGGCAACCCAGGGCGGAGACGCGCTGGTCACTGGCCCGGTAGGACGGGACCAGGAGGCTGAGCCCGGCGATGGTCCTGCCGCCCAGGTTGATTGGGGCGGCGATGGCGGTGACGTCATCCTCCACGCCGCGGGCTACGGCCACGTATCCGGCCTCGGGTGTCTCGCCGCGCAGCACCACGCCGACGGCCGAGCGCTCGGTGGGCACGGTGCGGCCAACCCAGCTGACGTGGCGGACCGAGTGGGTGCCCTCGGTGATGGAGATGTAGAGCGCAGTTTCGCCGTGGCCCGGCACCGATAGGTAGGCCGATTCGCCCGTTTGCTCCGAGAGTTGCTTCATCGCTGGGGCTGCTAGGCCAATTAGGTGTTGGTTGGACAGGGCGGTTGCGCCGAGTTGGACCATCCTTGGGCCCGGTCCGTAGCCGGAGTCGGGGCCGCGCACAACAAAGCCTGCTGCTTCGAGTGTTCTTAGGAGCCTGGCGGCTGTGGAGACTGGCAGCGCAGCAAGGCGCGCCGCTTCAGAAAGGGAGATTGGACCGTTTTCGCAGGTCAAGACTAGGAGGGCCAGAGCGCGGTCGACGGCACGGGCCGACGATTCAGCCATGGCGTGCCAGCCCGCGTCTCGCACCCGCCGCGCGCGCCCTGGCCCTCACTGAGACAGTATGCACCATATCCGCCAGTTGGTAAAGCTATGCCAACCTATGGGAACCGTGCGGGGGTGGATTCCGGGGTCCACGTGGGTTTGTGCGGGTCAGGCGAGGTGCGCGCCTACGTCTACTGCGCCGCCCACTATCACGGCGTCTAGCTGTTCGGTTTGGCTCACCTGGGCGGCTATGCGCTGGGCTGCCTGGAACGTGTCTGCCAGGCCTATCACCGTTGGGCCTGAACCGGTGACCACTGCTCCCAGGGCACCGGCCTCAAGCATGGCGTCCAGGCGGCCGGCAATCTCCGGTGCCGCGGCGATTGCGCACGCCTGGAGGTCATTGGCGAGGTACCGGCCTGTGGCCTGCTGGTCACCCCGGGCAATCGCCCGGATCATCTCGACCGGCCGTGCCAACCCGAGCCCAGTGCGCGCCGCGGCGGTGGCTGCGCCGCCATCGCCGGGTTGGGTGCGGTCCCAGGCGGCGAAGATCGCGGGGGTGGATAGGCCGGACTGGCTGGTGATGGCAATCCACCAAGTCTCGGCTCCGGTGGCCAGGCGTTCGAGCCGCTCACCCCGCCCGGTGCCCAGCGCGCACCCGCCCACCAGGGCAAACGGCACGTCCGCGCCAAGGGAAGCCGCGAGGGCAAGCATCCCGTACAGACCAATTCCGGCCCTACCAGTCGATCCAACACGCCACAGTTCGTTGCAGGCGACAAGGGTGGCAGCGGCATCGGCGGACCCACCTGCAAGGCCGCCAGCCACGGGGATGGACTTCTCGATCTCGATTTCCAGGGCGGGCTCCACGCCAAGGCGCTGCGCCAGCGCGACGGCCGCCCGCGCGGCCAGGTTCGTTTCATCGAGAGGCACGCGCTCGGCATCGCGCCCGGTCACGCTGATCCGCACGCCTGGAGTGTCGCTGAGCTGCACATTCACTGTGTCCCACAGGTCAATCGACTGAAACACCGTGGATAGTGGGTGGTATCCGTCCGCGCCGCGCGGACCGACGCCAAGGGTCAGGTTCAACTTTGCCGGCGCCATTGCCGTCACCGCGTTCATTGGCCTTACCCCTTACTCGCCCTTGCATTCGGCCAGACGGGCGAAATCACTTATCGACAGGCGCTCGGCCCGCCAAGTCGGGTCGATACCAGCCTCAGCCAGGATAGACCCAGCACGCTCCGACCCACCTGCCCAATTGGCCAAAGCTGAGCGCAACATCTTGCGCCGCTGCGAAAAAGCGGCATCTATCAGGTGAAACACCGCTTGACGCTGTGCGGTAGCCGGCGGCGGCGGACGGCGCGTCAACGCCACTAGAGCGGAATCAACCCGCGGCACTGGCCAAAATGCGGCGCGCCCAACCCTGCCAACCTGCCGCGCCGCCGCGTACCAGGCCAACTTGGCCGAGGGCACGCCGTAGTCCCGCCCACCGGGCCCGGCCACCAGGCGCTCGGCCACCTCGGCCTGCACCATGACCAGCGCGCCGCGCAGACTTGGCCAGGTCGCCAGCGCATGCAAAATGGCTGGTACCGAGACGTTGTACGGCAGGTTTGCGATGAGCGCCATCGGCGGAGGGTCTGGCAGTTGGCGCACCTTCAATACGTCATCGACGATGACGTCCAGCGCCCCATCCTGCGCATCCGGCACCCTGGCATGTGCGATGGCTGGCAGCGCGCCCGCCAGTATTGGGTCGATCTCCACGGCCGCGACGTGCCAGCCGGCGGCGAGCAGCCCGAGGGTGAGCGAGCCGAAGCCCGGGCCCACCTCTAAGGCGCGGCGCTGGCCCGGCGCAAGGTCCAGGACCCGCTCAGCCAGGTTGACAATCCGGCGGACTGTTCCGGCATCGACCACAAAGTTTTGGCCACGGGACTTGGATGGGTGCACGCCGTATTGGGCGGCTAGGTCGCGGATATCGCCTGGTGAGAGCAGCCGCACGGGGGAGCGATCCTGGGCGGGCCGGTCAGGTTGGCCCGGATTCACTTCGCTCAGTACCAGCCTTTGGACTTGAACACGCCCCAGGCGTCACACGGGGTGCCGTAGCGGCCCTTGATGTAGCCCAGGCCCCACTTGATTTGGGTGGCGGGGTTGGTCCGCCAGTCCGATCCGGCCGAGGCCATCTTGGAGCCGGGCAGAGCTTGGGGGATGCCGTATGCGCCGGAGAAGGAGTTGGCAGCGGTGGTGCGCCAGCCGGACTCGCGGTCCCACAGCGCGACCAGGCACTTGAACTGGTCGTTGTCGCTCACCAATTCCCGGGCAATTGCTTTTGCACTGCCTGGCGATACCTTGACTGACACATTGGGAACTGACGCTTTCCCGGAAGAACTCTTGGGCTTGGGCGGGGGGTTCTTGGTGCCGATTTTGACGATCTCATTGCGGGGGGTCGAGACCACGACTTCGGTGAGGACCTCGCGGTCCACCTCTTCGCCATCGACCTCTGTGGTGGTGAAGGTGACTATCCGCTCACCGGCCTTGCCCTTCTGGGCCACCTTCTTCTCACCCTTGTACAGCGTCGGGTCCTCCTCCTCGATTGTCTTGAACGGGACAACCGTGGTCTCGGTGCCGTCCCGGGCAACCGAGCGGGTGACAGCCACCGTCATTCCGTCCGATGCCGCATCCCCCAGGGGTACTGAGATGCGGTCAGCATCGGAGACGGCCACGCCCAGTTCATGCAGGGCGGCGCCCACGGTGGTGGCTTCGGTGACGGTGGTCAGGACCTCGCCGTCCACTTCCGCGGTGAACTGCTTGGGGGTGAAGACCTCGACCGGCTCGCTCAGCCGCGACACCGACGCCGAGCGGGAGACTGAAAGCCGTACGTCATCGGCCCGCACACCGACATCGGCCAGCGCCTCACCGACTGTCGCTCCGGTGGTCCAGACCAGCTCGCTGCGCCCATCGATTTCCAGCTCCAGCTGCCTGGCGGTGCGCACAACGACCTCGCCATCGCGCGGGACCGGCTGATCCAGCGCCGGAGCCACCAGATCGCGCGAGCTGACCGAGACCCCGCGGTCCGCGAGCAGATCGCCAACCGTCGAGGCCAGGGTGGTCAAAGTGGTTCGAGTCCCGTTGACATCTACAGTCACGGACTTGTTCAGAGTCGCAAACCCGCCGATGCCGAGCGCTACCAAGGCGACAACACTCACCTTGGCGACGGTGCGCCATCGTCGGGCGTGGAGGCGGTTGCGCAACTCACGGCGGGTGGGCACGGGCGCAGGTTCTGGCGCGGGCGCGGCACCACGATGGATGTTGAGCAAAGACACGAGTGGAACTCTCCCAATCATGCTGATGGTCGTAGGGGAATCAGACGTACATACAGAACCGTAACGGATTTACAACGATTCGGCGAGTCGGGGTGCAAGTCACCATGTGCCATAGACCCGCGTGGTATTGGCATCCAGGGCGCGGCACAGCGTTTCCAGCGGCTGATCCAGCAGGTCCGCGAGCGCGCGAACGGTGTGCGCCACCATGTACGGCGCGTTGGGCCGGCCGCGGTATGGGTGGGGCGTGAGGTAGGGCGCGTCCGTCTCAACCAGCAGGTACTCCAGCGGCACAGCGCGGATGGCCTCGCGCAAGGCGTTGTTGCTGGTGAACGTCACTGGGCCGGCCACCGAGACGTACCAGCCGCGGCGGGCGAGGTGCTCCGACATCGTCCGGTCGCCAGAGAAGCAGTGGAACACCGTGCGGTCAGGTGCGCCGTCCTGCTCCAGGATCGCGATGACGTCTGCGTGGGCGTCGCGGTCATGGATCTGCAAGGCGAGGTCGAGCTGCTTGGCCGCCGCGATGTGGTCCCGGAACGCCCTGCGAGAAATCTCCTGGTCAGCCGGATCACGCGTCCGGTAGTAGTCCAGCCCCGTCTCCCCAATGGCCCGAATCCGCTCAACCTCCCCCGCCATCCCGAAGACGGCGTCCATCTGGGCATCCAGGTCGCCGTGAGGGGCCCGTCTGGGCGCCTCATTCGGATGGATCGCGGCGGCGTCCACCTGGGAGCCTGGGCCGCTTTGCCTGGTCCGTCTGGTCGCCTCATTCGGGTGGATCGCGGCGGCGTCCACCTGGGAGCCGGTGCCGCCTCGCCTGACGATCCGAGGCGCCTCATTCGGGTGGATGGCGATGGCGCCGACAACCGCCGGGTTGCGGATCGCGACCTCCGCGGTCCAGCGGGCGGAGTCCAGCTCGCAGCCGCACTGGACAATGCGGTTGACGCCCACGGAGGCGGCCTTAGCCACCTGGTCAGCCAGCGTCAGCTCCTCAGCCCCGCCCGTAGGCCGCTGATCAGGCTCGATATGCGTGTGGTTGTCCGCCACCGGCCAAGGCAACGCCTCCGGCTCCGGCGGATACCCCCGAGAACTCCCCCCAAAACCCACCCCCCAACCCTACCCATGCTCCGCCCCCTGTCTTGGGCACTTCCGGCGGGCACGGGTCGGGGGTGGGGGCGTGGGAGGATGGGGGGTATGCGTGTGTATAACTTTTCGGCTGGGCCGGCTATGTTGCCGGTTGAGGTGTTGGAGCGGGCTGGGGCGGAGCTGACGGACTGGCAGGGCTCGGGGATGTCGGTGATTGAGGTGTCTCACCGGGGCAAGGCGTTTGTTGAGTGCGCCGCCCATGCAGCTCAGAACCTGCGGGATCTGGTGCGCATCCCGGACAACTACGCCGTGCTGTTCTTGCAGGGTGGGGCGTCGGCGCAGTTCGCTGCGGTGCCCATGAACCTGACCAAGCCTGGGCAGAAGGCCGCCTACTTCAAGACTGGCTCCTGGTCCGGCAAGGCGATTTCGGCTGCCAAGGCGCAGGAGATCGGCGTGGACGTTATTGCTGATCAGGCGGACTCCGCGTACACCACGGTGCCGGCGCCCGGCACCTTCACCATCCCGGCGGATGCGGCATACGTGCACTACACGCCCAACGAGACCATTGGCGGGGTGGAGTTCAGCTACATCCCGGACGCCGGCGGCGCGCCGCTGGTGGCTGACATGTCCTCGACCATTTTGTCCCAGCCTGTTGACATCTCCCGCTACGGGGTGATCTACGCCGGGGCGCAAAAGAACATGGGACCATCCGGGCTGTGTGTGGCGATTATCCGCCGTGACCTGCTGGGACATGCCCGCCCAACCACGCCGAGCGTGCTGGACTACGCCGCGATGGAGGCATCGGATTCGATGCTCAACACCCCGCCCACCTTCGCGATCTACCTGCTGGGACTCATTGGCGATTGGCTGATCGAATCGGGCGGCTTGGAGGCGCAAGCCGAGCGCAACCGGGCCAAGTCTGGCGCCCTGTATGCGGCCATTGATGGATCGGGCTTCTACCGCAATCCGGTGGCACTGGACGCCCGGTCCAGGATGAACATTCCGTTCACTTTGCCTGATCCGCGCCTTGACGCCTCCTTCCTTCAGGGAGCCGCCGATGCCGGACTGACCAACTTGAAGGGGCACCGTTCGGTGGGCGGGATGCGAGCCAGCATCTACAATGCAATGCCGCTGGCTGGTGTGCATGCCTTGACCGACTACATGGCCGATTTCGCCCTGCGCCACGGCTAGCCGACACTGGGCCCCGCCCAACGCCCGCGCCCAACCTGGCCCCAGGCCGCCCAACCCGAAGGATCGATAGGAACCCAATGGCATACCGCATCCGCACGCTCAACGCCATCAGCCCAACCGGGCTCAGCCGCCTGCCGGCCGACCGCTACGAGGTGGACCCGACAGCATCCGACCCCCACGCAATCCTGCTGCGATCAGCCAACCTGCATGACAAGCCCATACCGCCGTCGCTGCTGGCCGTCGCCCGCGCCGGCGCCGGGGTCAACAACATCCCGATCCAGGACTTTTCCACCCGCGGGATACCGGTGTTCAACACCCCAGGCGCTAACGCCAACGCAGTAAAAGAGCTGGTCATCGCCGCGATTTTCCTGGCCGCCCGCAACATTGTGCCCGCCGCAGCCTTCGCTCACCGCCTTGACGGGGACGATGCCGGAATGAGCCAAGCCGTGGAGAAGGGCAAGAAGGAGTTTGCTGGCTTTGAGTTGCCAGGCCGCACACTTGGGGTGATCGGTCTTGGCGCCATCGGCGTCGAGGTGGCCAATGCGGCATCGGGCCTGGGGATGCGGGTGGTCGGGTTTGACCCGGCGGTGACCGTGGAGCATGCGTGGAAGCTGTCCTCCCTGGTGGAGCGGAGCACCAGCCTTGACGGGCTGTTGGCGAGGTCCGACATCGTCAGCGTGCATGTGCCGCTCACTGCGGGGACTGAAGGGTTGATTGGGGCTGAGCAGCTGGCCAAGATGCGGTCCACTGCGGTGCTGGTCAACTTCGCGCGCGGGCCGATTGTGGTGGAGCAGGCCGTGGTGGATGCGCTCGAATCGGGGCAGCTGCGCGGTTACGTGTGCGATTTCCCGACTCCTGCGCTGAACAAACGGCACAAGGTGGTGACGCTGCCGCATCTGGGTGCCTCGACCGCGGAGGCGGAGGAGAACTGCGCCGTCATGGCGGTGGATCAGCTGCGCGATTACCTGGAGAACGGCACGGTGCGCAACTCGGTCAACTTCCCGTCCGCGAATCTGGCGCGCGCGCAGGGGACAACGCGTCTGGTGATTGTGAACTCGAACGTGCCAAACATGGTCGGCCAGATCTCGACGCTGGTGGCGCAGGCCAATCTGAACATCGCTGACCTGCTGAACAAGTCCCGCGGCGACCTGGCATACACGGTCGTCGATCTGGAAGGCACCCTGCCGACCGGCCTGTTAGACCAGGTCAAAGCAATCAACGGCGTCCTAGCAGCCCGAACCATCTAGCCGGCCCCCCCCCCGCGGCCGCGGCACGCGTAGCGGCCCAGTCGCGCGGTGCGCGGCCCGCGTAGCGGCTGGGCCCGCCGATGGTGACCCCAAGTGCTCAATCCACTTCCCCACCTGCATGTCATCCCCCCGTTTTGAGCACTTCTGGTCGTCGCGGTCACCCGTCCGCCGATGGCGTTCAAGCGTTGGGTGTTCGTGTTGTGGTGCGTGCGTTGGGTAGGGGGTTCGATGCCGCTGGCGGCATGCCTTTCAGAGGCGGTCACCGAAATCTTCTGGGGATGATGCGTGTGGTCCAGGGGTTCGTGATGTCGGTGGGTTTGGTGGTGGTCCGGTTCGGGGACGTCGAGTGGTTTGGATCCCAGACCTGGCTGCGGACAAGAAGATGTGCGGGTGGGCCTCCCCCAACCTCACCATCCAGTGTGTGGACGGCCTGGTCGGGGGTGCTTAACTGACCAATTGAGCCGCCTGGCTCGCCAATTGGTCACTTAAGCACATCCACCCCGACGGGCCTGAGCCCGACAGGGCACGTGAACAGCCTGGTCGGAGGTGCCTAACTGACCAATTGAGCCGCCTGGCTCGCCAATTGGTCACTTAAGCACAT
>JAIRRT010000087.1 GCA_031255835.1 Bifidobacteriaceae bacterium
GGAAGATGACGCACATGACACGCAAACTCAATGTCGGCATCGTCGGGGCCACCGGGCAGGTTGGTGGCGTTATGCGCAAACTGGTGGCGGAGCGCGGCTTCCCGGTTGCCAGCATCCGATTCTTTGCCTCATCGCGCTCGGCCGGCCTGACCTTGCCGTTTGCCGGCCAGGAGATCACTGTCGAGGACGTTGAGACCGCTGACCCGTCCGGCCTGGACATCGCCTTGTTTTCAGCAGGCGCCACCGCCTCGAAGATGTACGCCCCCCGCTTTGCTGCGGCCGGTGTCAAGGTGATCGACAACTCCTCGGCATGGCGGGCCGATCCGGACGTGCCGTTGGTGGTTGCCGAGGTCAACGGGCATGAACTGTCCAACCTGCCCAAGGGGATCATCGCCAACCCGAACTGCACCACGATGGCGGCCATGCCCGCCCTCGGCCCGTTGCACCGCAAAGCTGGCCTGCGCCGGATGGTCATCGCCACCTACCAGGCAGTTTCCGGCGCCGGCCTGCGCGGCACCGCAGAGTTGGTGGACCAAATCCGGGCCACCGAGCCGCAAGACATTTCAGGATTGGCGCACGATGGCGCGGCGGTGCACCTTCCCGCCCCACAAGCCTTCCCCGAGCCAATCGCCTTCAACTTCATCCCGATGGCCGGCTCACTCAACGCAGACGGCAGCGGCGAAACAGCCGAGGAAGCCAAACTGCGCAACGAATCGCGCCGGATTTTGGGCATCCCCAATCTGCCTGTGAGCGGCACTTGCGTCCGTGTGCCCGTGTTCACCGGCCACGGCGTTGCCGTCAACGCCGAATTCGACTCCCCGATCACCCCAGCCGAGGCCACGCAACTGCTGGCAGATGCACCCGGCGTCCGGCTGGTCGACATCCCCACCCCGCTGCGCGCCGCCGGTGGCGATCCGGTCCTGGTGGGCCGCATCCGGCAGGACCAATCCATCCCCGACGGCCGCGGCCTGGCGCTGTTCTGCGTAGGCGACAACCTGCGCAAAGGCGCCGCCCTCAACGCCGTCCAAATCGCTGAACTGCTCGCCCAAACACCGCTCCAATCTGAATCCACCTGACAAAACAAAAGGAGCACACAAGTGAAGAAGCTCATCAACAACCCAGCTGCGGTGGTGGTTGAATCCCTGGCTGGGCTTGTGGAGGCCCACCCGGACCTGAGGTTGAACGAGGAGCTGAGCGTTGTCTACCGGGCAGACGGCCCCATCCCGGGCAAGGTGGGAGTTGTCTGCGGCGGCGGATCGGGTCACGAGCCGGCCCACGCCGGTTTTGTCGGCTTCGGCATGCTCGATTCGGCTGCTTGCGGCGAGATTTTCACCTCCCCGGTCCCGGACCAGATCCTTGAGGCCACCAACCGGGCAAACGGTGGCGCCGGCGTTGTGCACATCGTCAAGAACTACACCGGCGATGTGATGAACTTCGAGATGGCAGCGGACCTGGCCAACATGGCAGGTGATTGCGAAATCGAAACCGTCTTGGTGGACGATGACGTAGCCGTCCAAGATTCCCTGTACACCGCAGGCCGGCGGGGAGTCGGTCTGACCGTCATCGTCGAGAAGATCATGGGGGCGGCTGCGCAACAGGGGCTGCCGCTCAAAGAGGTCGCCAAAATTGGGCGAGGGGTGGTGACCGAGGGCCGGTCCATGGGTTTGGCGCTGACCACCGTGATCACACCGGAGTTGGGCAAGCCGTTCTTCCAGCTGGGCGAGGGACAGATCGAGTTCGGGGTCGGTGTGCACGGCGAGCCGGGCCGCGAACGCCGTGACCACGCTCCGGCCCGCCAACTGGCCGCTGACCTGGCCAAACCGATCATGGAGGATCTGCCGTTTGTGGACGGCGATGACGCGATAGTCATGGTCAACGGGATGGGCGCCACACCCCTGATGGAGCTCTACATCATGTACGCCGAGCTGGCCAAAGTGCTGCGCGCCCACGGCATCACGCCCGTCCGCCAACTGGTAGGCAACTATCTGACCTCGTTGGACATGGCCGGAATCTCGTTCACACTGCTGCGCGCTACCGCCGAGCGCATTGCGCTGTGGGATGCGCCGGTGGCAACCCCGGGTCTGCGCTGGGGTATGTGATGCCAGGTAGCGCGACCCTGCCTGGCCTGGTCGCATGGATTGGTGCGTGGCGGCAGCGAGTCGAGACTGAGGCGACCTACCTGACCGAGTTGGATGGCGCCATCGGCGATGGCGATCACGGGATCAACCTGCGCCGCGGACTGATTGCCGGCGATGACGCACTGACCGCGGCCGTCGAATCTGGCCATTTGGTGGCGGGGGACAAGGCGTTGCAGCAGGTCGCGATGAGTTTGATATCCAAAATCGGCGGGGCGTCGGGGCCGCTTTACGGCACGATGTTTCTGCGCATGGCCGATGGTCTGGGTCCCGAGCTGGACACACCTGAATTTGCCCGGGCTCTGCGCCGTGGGCTGGACGGGCTGTGCGCTCGCGGCAAGGCAAGCAGCGGGGACAAGACGATGATCGACGCACTGGCTCCGGCCGTGGAGGCCATGGAGAGCGCTGCCTCCGCCGGGCAAACCCTCCGCGCTGCGCTCGCCCAGGCTGCTCAGGCGGCCGCCGGCGGTCGGGACGCCACCAAACCGCTCCAGGCCCGCCGCGGGCGAGCCTCCTACCTCGGTGAACGCTCAATCGGGCACATCGACCCGGGCGCGGCGTCGATGGCGCTGCTGATCGAGGCGGCCGCCGCCACCCTGGGCGCATGATCGGGATCGTTGTAGTCAGCCACTCCCGCCCGCTGGCCGAGGCGGCGGTCACGCTGGCCGCCTCGATGGCCGGCGCTGACACGGTGCCGGTAGCCGTGGCCGCCGGCACGTCTGACGGCGGGCTGGGGACTGACCCGCTGGCGGTGGTGGACGCCATCGTCGGGGTGGATGGTCCGGACGGGGTGGTGGTGTTGGTGGACCTGGGATCGGCTCTGCTGTCCACTGACATGGCCCTGGACCTGATAGATCCGCAGGTGGCGGCCCGAGTCCAGGTGATCCCGGCGCCGCTGGTTGAGGGGCTGGTGGCCGCGGCGGTCACTGCGGCCGGAGGGGCAGATCGCGGTGAGGTTGCGCGTGAAGCCGAGCGTGCCCTGAGTGCCAAACAAGCCCATCTAGCGTCCGATGCCGTCACCCCACCTCCTGCACCAGCCGCACCACCCGAACCGGCCGGCTGGCGCGGCGGCGGCGTGAGTGCCATCGTCACCGTGGCCGGCGAGCACGGCATTCACGCCCGGCCAGCAGCCCTGTTTGTCGCTGAGGCGCGAGCCCGGGACGCCGAGGTCCGGGTGCGCAACGTCAGCACCGGCTCGGATTGGGTACCCGGCGCGTCGCTGGCCGCCGTGACCACTTTGGGCGCCATCAAGGGCCACCAACTCGAGATCGAGACGGCCGGGCCCGATGCCCGCCAGACCCTGTATGCCCTGGTGGCAGGCGTGGAAAGCGGGTTTGGCGGTGAGGCTGACCCGGCTCCGGCCCCGGTACTGCCAGCCTCCAGCGCGCTGCGAGCGGCCTCGCCCGGCTACGCGGTTGGGCCGGTGCGGCGGCTGAAGTCAGCTGCCATCGAGATTCCGGACAGCGAGCCCGGCACGCCCGCTGAGCAGCAGGCCCGGCTGGATGAGGCCATTGAAGCCGTGGTGGCGCAGATCCTTCAGGTCCGCCAGGCAGCCCCGCGCGGTCCGGGTGGCGGCGATGTGGCCATCTTTGACGCCCACATCGAATTGCTGCGTGATCCGTCCATACTGTCCCAGGTCGCGGCCCGCATCGAGGCTGGTCAGGGGGCTGGAGCGGCCTGGCGCGAGACCCTTGCCACGCTGCGCGCCCAGTTCGAGGCGCTGGATGATCCATATCTGCGCGCCCGGGCGGCCGACGTTCGCGGCCTGGCTGACCGTGTGCTGCGCCGGCTGTTCGGAATAGGGCCGGCCAGGTTGACTAGCGCCGGGATTCTGGTGGCCGAGGATCTTGACCCAGGCCAAGCGGCGAGCCTGGACGCCAAGGCGGTGAGCGGCATCGTCCTGGCGCACGGATCACCCACTTCACATGCAGCGATAGTCGCGCGGTCCTACGGAATCCCGATGGTGACAGGCGCCGGCAATGACGTTTTGGGGCTGGATGAGGGGACCGTCCTGGCGCTGGATGCCGTGCTCGGTCAGCTGACCGTGGAACCGGATGACGCCACGATTGCCGACCTTAAAGCCAAAGCCAAAACCCGGCGAAGTGCGCTCAAAGCAACCGCCAAGGCTGCGCGCGCCCCTGCTCGGCTGGCTGACGGAGGTCCAACAATCCCAGTGCTAGCCAACGTAGGTTCCCTGGACGATGCCGTCCGTGCCGCGGCCGCAGGGGCTGACGGTTGCGGGTTGGTGCGCACCGAATTTCTGTTCCAGAACCTGCGTGAGGCGCCCACGCGCGAGGTCCAGGCCGAGGCCTACCGGGCCATCGCGGCCGCCATGGGGGGTAGGCGCACCGTGTTCAGGACGTTGGACGCGGGAGGGGACAAACCGATCAGCTACCTGCCGGTTTCTCCGGAACTCAACCCCTTCCTTGGGGTGCGTGGCCTGCGGTTATCGCTCCAATACCCCGAGGTGCTGCGAGATCAGCTGATGGCGTTGGTCGAGGTGGCGCGCGAGTACCCGGTCTCGATCATGTTCCCGATGGTGGCCGATATTGGCGAGCTGCGCCAGGCCAGAATCTTGACCGCGCGAGCCGCTTTCCGCCAGGGCGGGTCGGTGCCAGAACACCTGCGGGTTGGGGTGATGGTTGAGGTGCCGGGCGTGGCGATGAAGGCGGCGGCCTTTGCTCCGACGGTCGATTTCTTCTCGGTGGGCACCAACGATTTGACTCAATACGCCATGGCCGCTGACCGGGGCAACCAGGCGGTGGCCGGGCTGGGCGATGGTCTGGACCCTGGAGTGTTGGGCCTGATCAAGGCGCTATGCCGGTCCGCCCGGGGCAGGGCAAGTGTGTCGGTTTGCGGCGAGTTGGCCTCTGATCCGGCTGCCGCCCCCGTGCTGGTTGGGTTGGGTGTGCGCTCGCTGTCCGTGGCGCCGCCTGCGATTGGTGAGGTCAAGGCAGCCATCCGCGGTTGGAGCCGAGCCGAGGCGAAAGTGCTGGCCCGCCGCGCGTTGGCGTGCCCGGATGCGGCCGCAGTGCGGGCGCTGCTAGCTGCTCCCCGCCCGGCCGCCAACCCGTAGGGGTTGGCGCATGCCCTGCTCAGGGGGCTTGATCGGGTGCTGGGGTGCGTGGCGGCAATGGCCTGCGGGTGTCCGGTGGCGGTTTGGGTTGGGTGGCCTCGGGCACAGCGACGGGCTCTGAAAGGCTGGTCGCATCTTCATAGCCGGTGGCGGTGGCTATTGCTTGAGCCGAGATGGTGCGTCCGGCATCGGCCCAGGCCACAAGGTATGTGTCAGCGATCTGGTCCGGGATCGGGACGCCATCGCGCAACCACTGCCATTCAACGGCAAAGTCCGGATACGTCTGCGGCTGGGCCAGTGTGGCCTGGAGCAATGTGCCTGCCCTGATGGCTTCGGTGACCGGCTGCGGGCCGGCCGTGGTGGAAATGCCCAGTGTGACGGCGCCCAGGGTCATTGCCATGCCCTGCACCTCAGGATGGTTCGAGACCTTGACGGCCGATGCCTTGCCCTTGGCGAATCCGCGCACTGCCACTGACACGCGGCACCCGGCGAACTCCGGGCCGAGCGTCAGGCGCGGTTTGCTGGTCACCTTGATCGTGTCGTGATCGCAGGTCCAGCGGTATTGCATCCGGACTCGTTTGCCCCATGAGGGGCCCACAACCTTGACGGTCCGCCCAACCTTGGGGCTGCCTGCGATGCGGACCGGGCGGGCGCGCACGGCGGCCGGTTTGGCTGAGATCTTGCGTGTGCAGGAGATCCGCTCCTCGGTGCGGTATCCCGGCTTGGATGCGGTGATCCGCACTGCAACGTTGGCGCCGCCGTCCTCCTCGGTCAGGGTGTAGCTCTTGGAGGTGGCGCCAGGAATGTCTTCGCCATCGCGCATCCACTGGTATTCGACGTGGACCTGGCCTAACAGCTCCTCAATCGGCCCGAGCACAGTTGTCACGGTGTTGCCGACGGCCATTTTGCCTTCGAAGCAAGGATCGTAGGTCTGGAGTTCGGGCAAAGCGGAATCGTCGATCTCCTCGTGCACGCCGTCTGGGGCCTCTTCATGGCTTGTGTCCTGGCCCATATCGTGGTCCATGCCTTCGTCCTGGTCGGCAGCAGCCGGCCAGGGGCCGGATTCCGGCAGGGCCCCTGCCATTGGCGGCGCGCTGAGCGCGCCGCAGACCGCGGCGACGGCCAAGGTGCGGGCTAGGCGGCTGGCTAGGCGCCGGCATCGGCGGCCTTGAGTGGGGGGTGCGGTCACGTGCGCGCGGTGGGAACGCTGCCTCATGGTGGTCTCCTCGGCGGTCGAGTGATGGGCAGTCAGTGATGACAGTCAACAACTTGTATTGACGTCTATCGGGGTCACAACGTGCCGCTCTGACCACCAAAAACTAGATTTCTACTCAGGTCCCTAGGGCCTAGGTCACCCTAGTGGCTATGGTCAGTTCTAGGTATTACACACCTAACACCCCTGGCCTCGAACCTCCTTTATGGCTTTAGTCAAGGGAGAGAAAAGAGTTGTCATGCGTTATTCAATGAGGAAGCGCCCAGTATCGCGCGCTCTCCTTGGCAGCTTGGCTGCCTGTTCACTATCGATTGTCGCTGGAGCGGTCCCCCTGGCCGGTGCACAAGCGGCGGCGGAGTTGTCGCCGTCCGTGGGTACCGTGGCCGGTGTCCCGTTCGCATATTGCGACGCAAACATCATGGAAGTGCCCGAACCGCCTGATCCGGACGGGGGCTTCCCACCTTCTATCAACAACGGCACCTACTACAACCCCTACCTCCAGCCGGACATCTGGTCCGATATGATTCCTTTGGAGTTTTCACCCGTTTTCTTGACGGACTCCGGGGGCCTGCCACTGTCTTTCGACGGTATCTATGTTTCTGACAATGGCACAGTCTATTTCAACGACAACGGCCTGAACGGCGATCCGCCCACGTTTATGGGCTTCACGGACATGTGGCAGACCATGAAAGACGTTGCCGATGGCTACGCGAACGGCGCTCGCGGATGGGGATTCTCGTATGCTGCTCCATTCCTGGCTGATGTCGACCTGGAGAAGGGCGGCCAAATCAGTTGGGGCGCCTCCCCAGATGGCTCTTCGGTCTGCGTCCAGTGGGCCGATGTCGAGGCGGCGAAGGACGGAGTGAGTGGGACCAACACGTTCCAGCTACTCCTGATTGATCGCAGTAGCGAGACCGGCCGCGATGTTGGCGACTTCGACATCGTCTACAACTATGACCAGATTGGTTGGGATGAATCTGAGGTCATGAACTGGACGAGCGCCCCCAACGGCCAGGAGGAGGATACGTGGGGAATTGCTGCGTACTCCAACCAGACCTTTGAGCCGGGCACGTTCATGGCGTTGCCTGGATCGGCCGTGCAAGGCGCCCTGCTGGACTCCGGTCCCCAGGCGTTGATCG
>JAIRRT010000126.1 GCA_031255835.1 Bifidobacteriaceae bacterium
TCTACATCACTCGCGATGACATCCCTGCTGAGAAGGTTGCGGATGAGCGCCGGATTGCCGGGGAGATCGCTCTGGCAGAGGGCAAGCCGGAGGCGGCTTTGCCGAAGATCATCGAGGGCCGGGTGATCGGCTACTTCAAGGAGACCGTGCTCGTGGACCAAGTTCATGCGCGTGATCCGAAGCACAAGGAGACTGTTGGCCAGGTGCTGAAGGCTGCGGGCGGTACGGTGACAGGGTTCGCCCGCTTCCGAGTGGGAGCCTGACTTTGTAGGCAACGGCTCCGGACCGGTGGTTCGGAGCCGTTGTCGTACGTGGGCGGCACAATGAACCCTTGACCGCCCAACCGACCTGGACAGAACCCACCAACCCAGCCCCACCCGCCAACCCAACCAAGGAGGTTTGGATGTGAGCCAGGAACTGACTGACCCGACACGCCGGCGCCGGGTGCTGCTCAAACTATCGGGCGAGGCCTTTGGTGGCGGTTCAGTGGGCCTGGATCCGGATGTGGTTTCCGCCATCGCACGGCAGATCGCCAGCTCGGTCAGCCGCGGCATTCAGGTGGCCATCGTGGTGGGCGGCGGCAACTTCTTCCGCGGCGCTGAGCTGTCCACCCGCGGGCTTGACAGGGCGCGGGCTGACTACATGGGGATGCTCGGCACCGTCATGAATTGCCTGGCTTTGCAGGACTTTTGCGAGAAAGCGGGCGTGTCCACGCGCGTCCAGACAGCCATCTCGATGGGCCAAGTTGCCGAATCCTACATACCGCTGCGAGCCATCCGGCACATGGAAAAGGGCCGGCTGGTGATCTTCGGCGCCGGCGCAGGGATGCCCTACTTCTCAACCGACACCGTGGCTGCCCAGCGGGCTTTGGAGACGCACTGCGACGTGGTTCTGATGGCCAAGAACGGCGTGGATGGCGTCTACACCGCTGACCCCAAAACCGATCCAACCGCTCGGCGCCTTGAGCGGGTCACATACGCAGATGCGCTGCGTCAGGGACTCCGGGTGGTCGATGCCGCGGCCCTGTCGCTGTGCATGGAGAACAAACTGCCTATGGTTGTCTTTGGACTTGAGGGCGAGGGCAACGTGACCCGAGCCCTTGATGGCGACACCCTGGGAACCCTTGTCGTCGCATGACGGCCCCAACGCGAAGGACTGACACTTGTGATTGATGACATACTCCTCACCGCTGAGGATCACATGAGTAAGACAATTGCGGTGGCTAGCGAGGAATTCGCAGGCATCCGCACTGGCCGCGCCAACCCCGGCATGTTCACAAAACTGCTGGTCGATTACTACGGCGCCCCCACTCCGCTGCAACAGATCGCCTCGATCACCGTGCCCGAGGCCAGGACCGTCCTGATCACGCCCTATGACAAGAGCGCCATGACGTCCATCGAGCGCGCCATCCGCGATTCCGACCTTGGCGTCAACCCGTCCGATGACGGAACGGTGATCCGCCTGGTCATGCCGGAGTTGACCACAGAGCGCCGCAAGGAATACATCAAGCTGGCCCGCCACAAGGCCGAGGAGGCCCGGGTGGCCATCCGCGCCACGCGCCACAAGTCACGCGAGTCCCTCAACCGGATCCAGCGCGACGGCGATGCCGGTGAGGATGAGGTTCACCGCGCCGAGCACGAGTTGGACCAGCTGACCAAGCGGTTTGTCGGCAAGGTTGACGCGTTGCTTGAACACAAGGAAGCCGAGCTACTCGAGGTCTGATGCCTTCGCCCGGCCGCAATCTGCCAGCCGCCATTGGGGTCGGCGTCGGTCTTGCTTTGGCGCTTGTCGCCTCGGTGGCCTGGCGTCCAGAACCGTTCGTGGCGCTGGTCGCTGTGGCCGTTGCGCTGGCCATGTGGGAGCTGGCCGCCGCCTTCGATCACGTCCACATCCGCCTGCCGTTTTGGCCCCTGGCCGTTGGCGGAGTCGGCATGCAGGTCTGCGCCTACCTGGCCGGCCCAACAGGGGTTGGTGTGGCGCTGGTACTGACCCTGATTGCCTCTGTGACCTGGCGGTTCATCGATGGAGTCGGCGCCAACGGCGTCGGGACCAACTTCGGGCGGGACGCAATGGCGTCCGTGTTTGCCGCGGTGTACGTGGGCCTGCTCGCCTCCTGCGTCACCCTGACCGCCGCCATTCCAGGCGAGGGCCGCTGGCTGGCGCTGGCCGTCATCGTCATGCCGGTGGCCAACGACATCGGCGGATACACGCTGGGGGTCCTGGCCGGCCGCCACCCGCTCGCCCCATCCATCTCCCCGAAAAAGACGTGGGAGGGTCTGGCCGGCTCGCTCGCCCTTGCCCTAGCGGCCGGCGCCACCGCGGCGATCCTGCTGCACCGCCCCTGGTGGTGGGGCGTTTTGCTCGGCGCGCTGGCCGTCGGAACCTCCACGCTGGGTGACCTGGCGGAATCCCTGCTCAAGCGGGCGCTCGGCTTGAAAGACATGGGCTCGTTGCTGCCTGGTCACGGCGGCGTTCTGGACCGCGTCGATTCAATCCTGGTGACGGCTCCCGTCGGTTACGCCATCCTTGGACTAGCCTGATGCCGACGATGCCGCCCCCTCCCAGCGAACCAGCCACCCCGCCCGCCGGTACCCCACAGCCGGCGGTGCCGCTCGCATCGCGTCAGCGCCCAGCCCGTCCGCCCCAACATCTTGCCGATCTGGACGAGTTGGAACGGGCAAAATGGCTTGCTGACCTGGGGCACCGCCCATTTCGGGCCAAGCAGCTCGCCCATCACTACTTCGCCAACCTGACCACCGAGCCGGACCAAATGACCGATCTTCCCCAGACCGGCCGCGCTGACCTGGTGGAACAATTCCTGCCCAAACTGCTCACCCTGGCCAGCCAACGCCAAGCCGATGGCGGGTCCACCATCAAGTACCTGTGGCACCTGACCGGCGGCGCCGCCATCGAATCGGTCCTGATGGGCTACCCCGACAGGGTCACGCTATGCATCTCATGCCAGGCCGGCTGCGGCATGGCATGCCCGTTCTGCGCCACCGGCACACTCGGGCTGGTCCGCAACCTTTCAACCGCTGAGATCCTGGAGCAGGTGCGCCTGGCCGCCGCCGCAGCACGCTCGGGTCAACTGACCGGCGGCCCTGCCCGGCTGAGCAATGTGGTCTTCATGGGAATGGGCGAGCCGATGGCAAACTACCGGGCCGTCATCGGCGGGGTGAGGGCTATTGCGGCACAACCGCCGGCCGGGTTTGGTATCTCGGCACGCAACATAACCGTGTCTACCTGCGGAATTGTGCCCGGGATGGACCGGCTGGCCAACGAGGGACTCCCCGTGCGTCTGGCCGTCTCACTGCACGCCCCGGATGATGATCTGCGTGACGAGCTTGTCCCAATCAATCGACGGTATCCGGTTGGCGCGGTGCTTGACGCCGCCAGACGCTATTATTCGGCGACAGGGCGGCGGGTCAGTGTCGAATATGCCCTGATCCGCGATGTCAACGACCAGGAGTGGCGAGCAGCTGCGCTCGCTGCCGAGCTGAGGAGGCGGGGCACCGCATGGGTTCACGTCAACCCGATTGGGCTGAACCCGGTACCTCAGTCACCCTGGACAGCGCCCAATCCCAAGACAGTCGATCGGTTTGCTGCCAGACTGGCGGCCGAGGGCATACCGACCACCATCCGCGACACCCGGGGGGCCGACATCGACGGCGCCTGTGGCCAACTGGCCGCTGAAGAAAGTAGGGACCATGGCTGATCTTTTCCGACGCGCCCGCGGAAGCACCCGGGGCTACGACGTCGAAGAAGTCAACGCTTTTTTCGCCCGTGCGCAGGCGATCTATGAGGGCAAGTCGCCAGAACGGATGACTCCGCAGGATGTGCGGACGGTGTCCTTCACGCGCGTGTCTCACGGCTACGATTCCGACGCCGTGGATGGGGCACTGGACAGGTTGGACGCCGCCTTCACCCGCAAGGAGCGGGCCGCATTCATAGAGCGCAACGGCCAGCAGGCATGGCTTGACCGCGTGGTGGAACGCGCCACCACGTTGTATGACCGCCTGTCCCGCCCGGCCGGTGAGAAGTTCTCGCCCGCGGCGCGCGGCAAGCCGGGCTATGACAAACACCAGGTTGACCTGCTGTGTCAGCGGCTCTCGGACTACTTCAACAGCGGCAAGGCGTTGACCTCCACCGAGGTACGCCATTCGGTGTTTGCCGTCACCAGGGGCAAGAAGGGCTACGCCATCGCGCCGGTTGACGCGTTCTTGGACCGCGCCCTCGAAGTCCTAGTAGCCGCCGAGTAACCCGCGTGGCGCCGCGCCGCCTGGTCATTTTGGGCTCCACCGGGTCCATCGGAACCCAGGCTGAGCAGGTGGTTCGCGCTCATCCGGACCGGTTCGAGGTTGTCGGGCTGGCCGCCGGCGGGTCGCGTCCAGACGTTCTGGCCCGCCAGATCCTCGACCTTTCCCCCGCCCAAGTTGCCCTGCAATCCGACGATGCCGTCCCTCACCTTCGCGCCCCCCTTGCCAGCTTGGCCCGTGCCCGGGGGGTGGCGGAGCCCCGTGTGTCGGTCATCTCCGGGCCTGATGCCGCCTCAGTGGTGGCCGGACTCGGAGCCGAGATTGTCCTGAACGCGATGAGCGGTTCTGTCGGTTTGGGCCCCACGTTGGCGGCACTCGATTCAGGCGCCCGTTTGGCCCTGGCCAACAAGGAATCGCTTGTGGCAGGCGGGCCGCTGGTGCTGTCACGCCAGCGCTATGAAGGCCAGATTGTGCCGGTCGATTCGGAGCACTCCGCCATTGCCCAGGCGCTGCGCGGGGGTGCGCGGGGTGAGGTTGACCGGCTGATCCTGACAGCCTCAGGTGGGCCGTTTCGCGGTTGGAGCCGTGCGGACCTGGCTGGGGTGGACCCGAGCCGTGCGTTGGCTCATCCGACTTGGGACATGGGCCCGGTGGTCACCATCAACTCCGCCACGCTGGTCAACAAGGCACTGGAGGTGATCGAGGCGGCGGTGCTGTTTGGGATTCCGGCCGAGCGGATTGACGTGGTGGTCCACCCGCAATCGACCATCCACTCGATGGTGCTGTTCTGCGATGGGTCGATCATCGCTCAAGCCTCACCGCCGGACATGCGCCTGCCCATTGC
>JAIRRT010000129.1 GCA_031255835.1 Bifidobacteriaceae bacterium
CCTGCGAATCTGGATAGGCGCCGAGGCATCAGAAGTAGCCACAATCCGCCGGGCTCTACTGGCAGCCGGACTCCCCCAACCCCACCTCCACGCCACCGCCTACTGGCGCCGCTGACTCCCCGCAGCGCCCAAATGATGCCCCTACTAGGCCCCCTACAGCAGGCCCCGGCCGGCGGCCCAGCGGGTTAGTTCTGCTCTTGAGGAGAGTTGGAGTTTGCGTAGGACGGCGGAGACGTGGGATTCGACGGTCTTGATGGAGATGTACAGCTCAGCGGCCACTTCGCGGTAGGTGTGGCCTCGGGCTATGAGGCGCATTACCTCCTGCTCGCGGGCTGAGAGCCGGTCCAGTTCCTCCTCGTAGACGGCGACATCGCCTGCCGAGGTCCCGAACGCGTCCAGCACAAACCCGGCCAGCCGCGGCGAGAACACGGCGTCCCCTGCCGCCACCCGCCGGACGGCATCGGACAGCTCAGAGGCGCCGATTGTCTTGGTGACGTAGCCGCGCGCGCCTGCCCTGATCACCCCGACCACGTCATCGGCGGCGTCTGAGACCGACAGGGCCAGGAAACGGGTGGTGGCCAGGAGGTCGGCGCAGGCTTGCAGCACGCTCACACCGCCGCCATCGGGCATATGGACGTCGAGTAACACCACGTCAGGGAGGGTTTGGCGGATCACCGCCTCGGCCTCGCCAACCGTGCCGGCCTGCCCAACTATCTCGAACCGGTCCCCCAACTCCGCCCGCGTGCCCGCGCGGAAAAGCGCGTGGTCATCCACCAAAACGACCCGCAACGCCCGCTCGCCAGCCGTCCCTTGCGATAGTTCCATCCGTTTCACCTCCGCCTATGCCGACGATGCCGCATCCCCAGCCGCACCTGAATCATCCCAGCCGCCGCGCTGCCCGTTTCGGCCCGCGCCGGAGGGGACGGACAGGCGGACTTCGGTGCCGCCGGCCCTGGGGCGGATCACCTCTGCCGTGCCGCCGACCCGTTGAATCCGCCCGATTATCGACTCGCGCACGCCCAGCCGGTCTGGGCTGACCTTGGCGAGGTCGAATCCGGGGCCGCGGTCACGCACGTACGCCTCGACGCCGCGTTCGGACACCTCGAGGTAGACGTCCACTGGCGGCGCGCCGTGGCGGGTGGCGTTGGCCAGCGCCTCGCGGACCGCGCGCAGCAGCGCCTCGCTGGCTGGCCAGGGCTCGGCATCGCCCACTATTACTGTGCCGATGTCGAGGCCGCTGGCGTCCTCCACCTCTGCCACCAGCTCTTTCAGCCCGGCCGCCACCGAGTCCGATGCCGGCACGTGCTTTTCATACAGCCACGAGCGCAGCTCGCGTTCCTGGGCGCGCGCCAGGCGGCGGACCGTGTCCGGATCCTCAGCGCGAGCCCGCATCACCGCCAGAGTCTGCAGGACAGAATCATGCAGGTGAGCGGCGATGTCGGCCCGCTCAGCCTCACGCGCTCTGGCCGCGCGCTCGTCCCCAAGCTCACGCAACAGCCCCAACCACCAGGGGGCAAGGACCGTGGCCACCCCGGCCAGCACGGCCAGGCCCGCCAAGATGGCGTAGCCAAGTGAGCCGGCCGGCTGGTTGCGCCAAACCAGCAGCACCACTCCGGCTATCACCAGCCCCAGCCCGCCCGCCAGCCTGACCAGCGCCAACGGCTCCCAGCCTTCGGACCCGGCTCTGTATCCATACCCAGCCAGCCGGCTCGCCCAGGTGGCGGACCTTCCGGTGGCTGGTGGGACGGCATCGGCGGGGAGGTTTCGAGGACTGCCGCGGCTCTGGAGCTGGCTCCACACAAGGGCAACCCCGCCAATCAGCGCGCCAGCCGGCAGCCACCACTCCCAGCGCACGTCCGCGCCGCTCCACTGCGCCAGCAGCAGCGCGGCGGCGAGCAGGCAGAGCGCGCCCGCGACAACGGCGCTGGTCAGGCGGGTCCAGCGCAGGCGGGACACCACGGGCAGCGGCTGGCCATCCGGCGAGGTTTGCGGCGGGACAGTCATCCACAAGAACACATACAGCAGCGCCCCCGCCCCAACAGCAAGGCTGCCGATGGCGAAGGCCCAGCGCACAAGGGTGACCTTCAGACCGAGGTGGGCACCGACCCCTCGGGCCACGCCGCCGATGCCGCGCCCTCCTACCGCGCGAACCAACGGCTGCCGCGTGCCCGGGTGCGCGTCGGGATGCGCTGGGGACGGCTGCGCCGGTTTGGGTGGCGGCGGCTGGGGTTGGGGTTGGGTCACGCAGACATGGAATCATGCCGGAGGCTGGTGGACGAACCCCCGATGTCGATAATCAGGGTCAATTCAGGGTTTCCCCTGATGGATTTGGCTGTTGAGTTGCGGTGGAATGTGCAACATGAGCGCATATCCGTCTCCTCCGCCTCCGCCTGCTGGGTCTGGGCGTGCTGGCTTCGACAACTTCATCTCATCTGTCAGGCGGCTCGGTGTTTGGCGCACCGATGACCGCTGGCTTGGTGGTGTGGCTGCCGGGATTTCCCACCGCTTGGGCGTTGATCCGCTGTTGATCCGCGGTGCGTTTGTTGTTGCCTGCATGTTGGGCGGCGTGGGTTGCCTTGTCTATGGGGTGGCATGGCTGCTGCTGCCTGAGGCCAGCGACGGCCGGGTTCACCTGCAGGAGGCCTCCTACGGCCGGGTCACCGCTGGGTTCATTGGCGCGGTGCTTCTGGTTGTTGCAGGGCTGTCTGGGATGCCGCCGTTCATCGCGATGACCTCTGGCTGGGGGGCAATCGCCATCGTGATTGCGCTGGTGGTTGTGGCGGTGATAGGGCTGCCCACCTGGGCCAGCGCCGGTTCACGCCAACCGCCGCCCGGCTGGGCGGCCGCTGGGGTGCCTGGGCCGGGGGCGGCTTCGGGGGCGAGCGCTGCTGGGGCGGGCGCGGGGGCGAGCGGGGCGCCGGGTCCCATGCCGGGCGCGGCTGGTGGAGTTGGTGGAGTTGGTGGAGTTGGTGGAGTGCCAGGGAACGCCGGAACTGGGGCAGCAGGTGTCCCCGGTGCCGGAAATGCTGGGGCAACGGGTGGGGCCGGTGGGCCTGGTGATGGCTCCGGCCTGCCCGATGGTTCGACCGCGCCCGGCGGTGTCGCTGGGCAGGCAGCCGGGGCTGGCACGCCTGCCGGTGGCCAACCGGGCGCGGCCGGACCAGCAGGGCCTGCGGGCCCCAACTGGTGGGGCAACCCGAATTGGGGAGCCAATCCAAACTGGGGAGCCAACCCAAACTGGAGGCCTGATCCGGCAGCGCCCGGTGGGCCCAATCAGCCACAGGACTGGTCTTCGAAGCAGTCCTGGTGGCAGTACTACGACCCAAATTGCGATCCCAAGGAATATCACGGCAAACGCCGCGACCGCGACTACTGCCCGCCACCAAAGACGCGGCCACGCCGGCGCGGGGCCGGAAGTGCTGTTTGGGCGACTGTCCTGGCTTTCACGCTGTTCATCATCGGCGGCGTTATGTTGATGGACCGGCAAGAAACATGGCTAGCCCAACACTCCTATGGCCCGGCCCTTGCGATAGGCGGGGTAATTGTGTTGTTTGGGCTCGCCATCGTCGGATTGTCGATTGCGGGACGGCGAATAGGCGGGATGACTGCCTGCGCTTTGTTGGCGATTTTCTTTGGTCTGCCGTGTCTGGCGGCGGTCGATGCGACTGTCGGAATCAGCGGCGGGCCAGCGGTTGGCCGGGCGGATTGGCGTCCCTCGGCAAATCAGATTCGCAGCGAATACGAGCTGGGGATTGGCGATGCCCGCCTTGATCTGACGAACATCGGAAAGCCATCCACTCAGCAAGCTTTGACATATGACGTGGGCATCGGTCAGGCGCGGCTCGTTTTGCCGCCCGATGTCCCAACCCTGATTGTCGCCCGGGTTGACGTGGGCGATATCCGAACCACTCTGCCAGAGGGCTGGCAGATTGAAAGCGAGCCGGGCGGTAGGGCTGTGACCACCACCGCCGGCCACAGTGCAACAAGTGCGGCAGGTCTTGGCAATGAGGTAATTGCCTGGTCAGCCGGCACAAACGAGGACGGCGATGGCGCAAAGCTGCACATCACCGTGGACCTTTCTATCGGGCATTTGAGCATCTACCAAGGAGCATCGTCATGAACCCCAAACCAGACAAAACCCCCACCCCCGACGCCCCAAACGACCCCAGCAACACCAGCGACGTGAGCGATTCAGGGGCAGCGAGTGGGCCCGGGCCAGCGAGTGGGTCCGACACGGCGAGCGGGCCAGGCGCAGCGAGCTTGCCCGGGCCAGCGAGTGAGTCCGGCACTCCGAACGGGTCCGGTGAGACGACCCGGATCATGGGAACCGCTGAGTTCACGCCCGCACAACCCGGCGCAACCACCCCAATGCCAACCACCACAGTGCACACCGCACAACCCGCCCCAGGGCCAGGCGGGCCAACCGACCCACCTGGCGCGCCGCCGGCTGGCACGGCACCAGGCGCGCAAGCTGCCCACGGGCGCGGCGGGGCAGGAGCCCCACCCGGCTACGGACCGGTCACGCTGGCAGGCCCGCGGATTGGCGGCATCGTCTGGGGGACAATCGTGGTGCTGATCGGGCTAAGCGTGCTGGCCGCCGGGATGCGACGCGGCTCAGTCGAGGTGGAGCTGGTGGCAATAGCCGCCCTGTTCGCCGCGGGCGCCGCCCTGCTGGTAGGCGCAGTGGTGGCGGCCGCGCGAAGCCGCAACAAGCGCCGAACCACCCCCACCCAACTCTGACGCCGGCCCGATGCCGCAACCCCCACACCAAAACCACCTTCACCCTCCCCCCAACTGACGTCAGCTCCGCCGGTGTGTTAGCGGCTAGGGGGGTCATGTTGGGGCACTTGGGTGATAGTGTGTGCGGGTGACTGTTGCTGAGGCTTTGGAGGACGTGCTTGTGCGGCATGGGCTTGGCCTGTCGGCTGCGCAGATGGTGGCGGAGCTCGATGCCGCTCTGGTCGCCATCGAGGCAGCTGGTAAGGGGCCGCTGTCCTTGGCGGAGGCGGAATTCTTGGCGGCCCACGGCGGCACCTCCATCGGTGCGGCGCTGGCAGGGGCCGCCGCAGAGGGCGTTGACCCAGGTGATGCGCGCGCAAAGGAGGCGGCCGCCAGGGTTGCCGAGACGGCCCATGGCACCTACGGCATCGCCGAGTTGGCCGCCGTGCTGGGTGTTGATCGCTCACGGGTCTCACACCTGCTGGCGGCCGGACGGGTTTGGGCGTTCAAGGTTGGCCGCTCCCCGTGCATCCCACGCTGGCAAGTGGCTGACGGCCGGCTGCTCCCTGGCCTGGACACTGTGGTGCGATCTATCCCCGCAGGGATCACGCCGCCATCGCTGGCCGGTTTCATGCTGACATCCCAGGCAGAACTTGAGCACCGCAGCCCCGTGGACTACCTGGCCTGCGGCGGGGACCCGGCGGCAGTGGCCGCACTGGTCGCAGCGCTCGGCGAGTGGTGAGTTCGGGGCGCAAGCCCAAAACCCCGCGAACCCCGCCCGTGCCCCTGACACGGATGGACGATGACGTCATCGCCGGCCGCACCGTCTTGTGGCGGTGCCACCGCACACTGGGCGCGCGCGTGGTCCCCTGGAACGGACTGCGACACTTTGGGCCCCTGCCGACAATGCGGTTCGATCCCCAGCCCCCGCCGGCGGGGCAGTCCGAGGAGGGCGTTCTGTACGCAGCGACGGACATCGCAACCGCCCTAGCGGAGACATTTCAAGCGACCCGGGTCATCGACAGTGTGGGCTTTGGGCCGCACCTCACAGCCTGGGAACCGACGCGACCCCTGCAACTTCTGGACCTGACCGGCGCTTGGGCCCTCAGAAACGGCGCCTCTCACGCGTTGGCATCGGCGCCGCGTGCCGTGTGCCGTGCGTGGGCACGCGCCGTGCGTGAAACCTGGCCGGACCTTGACGGTCTTTGGGCACCATCGGCGATGACGGGAAAACCTGCCGTTGTCCTGTTCAGCCCCGCAGTGGACTCGTTCCCCACCCTGCCGAGCTTCTCCCGCCCCCTAGCCCACCCAGCCGTACTAGCAATAGCAGCCCAAGCAGCCAAAACAACCGGCTACACCCTCCGCTAACCCACCCCACCAACTGACGTTAGCGCCATCGGACACGACCCGAAGTGACCATTTCTCCCTGGGGAGCAGGCTCACCCGCGGAAAGTGGTCACTTTCATCACTCACCCCGCCAGGTGGAGATGGGAGGTTTGAGCAGGTTCCGCTCGTCAGATTTGGGAGACGCGCGGCGCGCTGCCTAGCCTTCCGGGGGGGCGCGCTCACGAGTGCTATGAATATCTCGTAGCGTTCTCGACTACTACCAAGATCCGATCAAGGACGTGACCCATGTGAAAGCCCTGGCTTCGTTGATGTACTACTGTGGGCGGATCGTCTCGTCGGCCAGGGTCGGCAGGCGAGCATTCGTAGCTCTACCCAGCGGCGGCCTAGCCATGCCATCTAGAGTCGCTGCATCGCAGGTCCTCGGAGGTCCTCTTTGACCACTATTGCCGCGCCGCCGTTCCCATTGCAGCTTGACCGTGCCCTGAACCCGGTCATGGATGGTGAGCGCCACATGAAGCTATTTGATGGGCTGCGCAAGATTGCCAGGCAGATCGAAGACGGCGAGGCGGCCCGAGCGGTCGCGGCCGCACGCCGCATGGTCATCCTCTTGTATTCGGCCTATCTGAACGGCCTGCCTGGTGATCTGCAACTCGGAACAGATATTGTCGGTGACGCACTGATCCCGCTGCTGCCACGTGGAGCCTGGGCTGGTGACACTAAACCGACACTGGCT
>JAIRRT010000142.1 GCA_031255835.1 Bifidobacteriaceae bacterium
GTCACCATCGAGGACGTTGCCATGGAGCCCAACGTGCGCGGCGATTGGGAGATCACCCAGCTGTTTGTGCGGTTCGACGCCCCAGCAGCCCGGCCGTTGCAGCTGCGCCGCCGCGGCCAAACCGCTCTGGTGGACGTGAATGATGCCGTAGACCTTGCCGGCGATGACGGCGCCCAAGGTGTGCGTTCACTGGTTGCCTCACTAGAGGGCCTCAAACCCGCCGATGTGGCTGACCTGCTTCAGGAGATGAACCCGACCCGCCGCTTCGAAGTGGCCAGCGCTTTGGATGATGAACGCCTGGCAGACATAGTCCAGGAATCCGGTGAGTCCATCCGGATCGAGTTGCTGTCCGCCCTGCCACTGGCCCGCGCGGCCGACGTGCTGGAGGCCATGGACCCAGACGATGCAGCCGACCTGATCCAGGAACTGCCAGCCGCGCAGGCCGCCTCCCTCCTGGAGCGCATGGAGCCCGAAGACGCCCGTGACGTGCGGCGCCTGTTGGCCTACGGGGAGGAGACCGCTGGCGGTTTGATGACCCCTGAGCCGATCATCCTCGGCCCCGAAACCCCCATCGCGACAGCGCTCGCCGCAATCAGGCGTCAAGAATTGAGCCCTGCGTTGGCGTCGGTTGTGTTTGTGACCCGCCCGCCAACAGAGACCCCGACCGGCCGGTTTTTGGGGATTGCCCACTTCCAGCGGATGCTACGCGAGGCGCCGCACCGCGCCATCGGCAGCGTTATCGATGATGACGCGCCCTTCTTGGCGCCAGGCGATCCACTGGGCAAGGTCACCCGATTGTTGGCCACCTACAACCTGACAGTCCTGCCGGTCCTCGATTCCGAACGCCGGCTGCTTGGGGCGGTCAGCGCCGATGACGTATTCGACCACCTGCTGCCGGATGATTGGCGCACCGGCGATGACGACGTGACCGACCTTTCGATGGGAGGTGGCCATGGCTGACCGTCTAGACCAGCCGAAAGCCTCACGCCGCCGCGTGTGGCGCCGGCCGCGCCGCGATGTGTTCGGTGTGGGGGCTGAGGGCATTGCCCGGTTCATGGGCACACCCCATTTCCTGATCTACATGACCATGTTTTGCCTGATCTGGCTGGCATGGAACACCCTGGCGCCCGTCCACCTGCGTTTCGACTCCGCGGCCAACGGGTTCACGGCACTGACTTTGATGCTGTCCCTGCAGGCCTCATATGCGGCGCCGTTGATTCTGCTTGCCCAAAACCGTCAAGACGACCGCGACCGTGTTGCCTTTGGTCAAGACAGGGTGACCGCTGAGCGCAACCTGGCCGATACCGAGTATCTGGCCCGCGAGGTTGCAGCGCTGCGCCTAGCGATGGCTGATGTCGCCACCCGCGATTTTGTGCGCTCTGAACTGCGCGATCTTCTGGAGGAATTGCGTGATGAAGAGGACGAGGACTGAGCCGGCCCTACCATAGGGCCCATGCCAACACCCTCCCAGGCCGCCCTTCTGGCCGCCCTTAGTACCGTCATCGACCCTGAGATCCGCCGCCCCATCACCGACCTGAACATGGTTGGCCCCCTGAAAGCCGACGATGCCGGCCACGTGGATTTGGAGTTGTGCCTCACCGTGGCAGGTTGCCCCCTGCGTGATCAGCTTGTGCAAGGCGCCCATGACGCTTTGGCGCAAGTTGAGGGCGTGACCTCGGTAAACGTCACGACTCGCGCGATGAGCCCTCAGGAGCGCGAGGAGTTGCGCACCAAGCTGCGCGGCTCCACAGGCCAGGTGACGGTGCCGTTTGCGGGCCCGGATTCGACAACCCGGCTGCTGGCCATCGCCTCAGGCAAAGGCGGGGTGGGCAAGAGCACCATCACCGCGAACCTGGCACTTGCGCTGGCTGGAGGTGGACTGCGCGTAGGGGTGATCGATGCCGATGTCTACGGTTTCTCGCTGCCCCGCATGATGGCGGCCACCAGCGAACCAACACAGGTGGATGACATGATCCTGCCGCCGGTGGTCCACGGCATCAAGGTCATCTCAATGGGGATGCTGGTGCCACCTGGCCAGCCAGTTGTGTGGCGTGGGCCCATGCTGCACCGGGTGTTGCAGCAGTTCCTGACGGACGTGTATTGGGATGACCTCGACGTTTTGCTGCTCGATTTGCCGCCTGGCACAGGCGATGTTCCGCTTTCGGTTGCCCAGATGCTGCCGGGGGCTGAGATCGTCATTGTGACCACACCCCAGCCGGCCGCAGCTGAGGTCGCAAGCCGTGCGGGTGCGATGGCTTTGCAGACTCGGCAGAAGATTGCCGGTGTGATCGAGAACATGTCATGGCTGGATCAGGAGGATGGCACACGGCTGGAGCTGTTTGGTTCTGGTGGTGGGGCGGCGGTGGCCGGCGGTCTATCCGAGGCCTTGGGAACGCCGGTTCCGTTGCTGGGTCAGGTGCCGATTGACATCGCTGTGCGCAAAGGCGGCGATACCGGGGACCCGGTGGTGCTGGCATCACCTGAGTCCCCGGCTGCCTTGGCGATTCAACAGATCGCCAGAGCTCTTACCGCCTAGCCGTGGCCTATTGCCACAGGCCGTTAGCTGAAACGCTCGCCTTCTTGGTCTGGGTGGAACCGCGGTAGGTCACCTTGATGGCGGTGGTCTTGCCGCGCTGCATCTTCGATAGTGGGACGACGATCTTTCCCTTGTGCTTGGCCTTCAGCGACACCACTTTGCGTTCACCGGCGGCCTGCACCACGATCTTGCCTGTCGGTTTGCGCAGCTTGGCAACCGACACCTTGATAAGGACTGCCGGCCGGCCGCCTGAGACACGAGGCGACAGCTTGATCTTGGCCGATAGCTTCGGCACTGATAGCGCCTTCAAGTTGAAGGTCTCGGCAAGGTTGCCGATCTTCCGGGTGACCTTGACGGTCAGCTTGTGTCCGGCATCGGCGGGCTTGATCTTGTAGGTGGCACCGGTTGCGCCGCTGATCGGTTTGGAACCGCGGTACCACTGATAGCTCACGGCGGCAGGTGCCACGACGATGCCGGACGGCAGACCGACGGTGGTACCGGGCGTCACATGGGTGGTGCCGCCGGCGCCCACAGGTGTCAGGGCGCCAGCCTGGCCAGCGGGCAAGCCGGGCATTGTGACTGCGGCAGAACCGCCTGGATTGGATGGAGCATTGGGAGAGCCACCCGGATTGGTTGGAGCGTTCGGAGAGCCACCCGGATTGGATGTGCCGTCACCGGGTTTGGGTGTGCCGCCTGGTCTGGGTGTGTCGCCTGGCTTGGGGGTGCCGCCTGGTTTGGGTGTGTCGCCTGGCTTGTCCTGGTCACCGGATGGCTGATCGCCGCTGGCAGCCTTGCTCCCCACCAAAGTGGCCACACCGGTCACGGCTTTGTCGCTGTCCGGATCGATCACCGTCACTGTCACCGTACGCGGGCCATCGCCCACCAGCGTGATAGCCCTGTCAGCGAGGTGGATCCTATCGCTGGGCCCGGTCGATGCGATTGCGGCGATCTTCAGCCTCGACGCATCAGTCTTGTTGCCATGGGCATCGGTTGATGTCCAACTCAGAGCGATTGGTTTGCCTGTTGGCTGTGCTCCAGCTTGGTCGATGGCCAGCGACACCGTCGGGGCGGGTGTTACGGTCACTTCCATGGGGAAGGCGGGGCTTGCGCCCGACGTGTTGGATGCCACACAGTCCACCCTGTGCTTCCCGGCCACCGTGGGCGCGAGCTTGAATGATGGCGCCGTCCAAGTCAAGGACTTCAGAGCATCCGATCCAATGCAGGTGACTGTCACTTTGGCAGGATAGGCATCCATCGTGACGGAGCCCGCATAGGTCTCGCCAGCCATCACGCTGATCGGCTCCAGCGCGCTGATCACAGGCTCTCCCAGTACGTCCATTTGGTGTGCACCGCTGCGCGTGGAATAGGTTCCTGTTATTGTCCTTCTTCCCGCGCCTGAACCGAATTTCATGCCCCCAAGAACCGGAGTGTCGGTCGAGTTTGTGGATGCGAAGAACATGTCCGAGGCGTTCGTGGTGATCACGTTCGAGTAGGCGTCTTGAACAGATACATCAAACATCACGGTCTCACCTCGCTTCGCCTCAGCCTTTTTCGGCTTGATTACCACCGAGGAAATGTCGCCTGGCGTCACCACAATTGTGGCGGCGGTTGTGAGGTTTGAAGGTGTTCGGGCACCGCCGTTAATCTTTGCTGTAATTGTGTACGTGCCGGCGGTGCGAGGTGTGAACTTGTACTTCTTATCATCAGGTTGGAACGTGTTTGCCGCAAGGTTTGGACTGATAGTCCATCCGACTGACGGCGCCTGGAACGGGAAGAGAGTCTTGTGGCTGTAGGCGAAGTCGCCACTCACCTGAGTACCAGCTTTGTATCTGCCGCCGCCGGTCAGGCCCTTTGTGATGGCTGGTGTGACCGAGTTTGGCACAGTGAGCCACCAGAACCGGTGCTTCTCGAACCACGTCGCTGTCGAGTCGAAGTCGCAGAACGCCGACCAGTTCGCATCGCCTTGGGACCTTGCGGTGAACGAGACAGCGATGGACATGCTTCGGTAGGTGCCCTTCCTGTCCCAGACCCGCTCGCCCTTGTCCATGCCGCAGTCGATTGCCCCGGTGATCTCGGCGGTCTCGGCTGACCAGGTGAGCTTTCCAGTGATAGCTTCACCGTCAAACGCGAACCACTGGTCCCCTTTCTTATGCAGGGGATACACCTCCATGATGTAGTTCACACCGATCCGGTCCGTAAAGGCGCGTCGGTAGGTTTCTGTAGTGTATTCATTGGCGGCTTGCGCTGCTGGTGCAACGGTCACTCCGATAGCGACAACTGCCAATGCGATTGCTATAACCTGCCCGATTAGAGCGCGCAGGCGTGCGAACGGTGTTGTTTTCATGTTGCTCTCTTTTCTGACGAAATCCTATGAAACTGGATGTTCTAGTCTTGCCACAATACGAAGCCTCGCGTCGAGGAATCACGCGGAGCCGAACGTGAGCCCGTTCCACTCCATCGCCGCGAAGAGCCTGAATTGCCTGCCCCGTAGCCAGTGCTGCCTTTGGAGCTTGATTTGGCGCCCGATTTGGCGCCTGATTTCTTGCCGCCCTTCTTCTTGCCTGAAGGGCTGGGTGCCGGATCCTCGCTTTGACCCTGCGCTGGGTCGCCTTGAGCAGGATCTGGCTCGGCCGGTACGCCGCCGGGTGGACCGGCAGGATCCGGACCATTCGGCGCTTCACCGGCTGGGTCTGGTTCCGGTGGCGCAGGCGGATCGGCAGCCGGTGCGGCTGGGTCCGCCGGTGCGGCGGGATCAGCCGGTGGGTCGCCGGCCGGGGCGGGGCCCGCTGGGCCGGCCTCTGGAGCCTGAGGTTCGCCTGGTGCAGGCACCGGCACCATGTTCGAACCCGATTCGGCATCCTGGCCGCCTGCAGACTCCGACCCGGCCGGCGTTTCCGACCTGTTCGGGTTCAGGCCGGACGGCGAAGTGCTGGGCGATGAAACAGCTGGCGCCTGGGTGCTGCGGGCAGTGTTGTGATCGCCGCTGGCGGCCGAGCTGCGTACCACAACCCAACCTCCGACTGCGAGGGCCACAACCACCGCGCTGATCGCAGCACCGCGGACGATCCGCGAGCGCCTCATGACAGATGGATCGCTGGTTACCCGGCCGTCTGGATGAACCCGTACGACTCGTGTACCAGCCGGCGAGGTGGCCACCATTGACACCGACCGACCCACCTGGGCTGCCCGGGAGGCTGCCGCTTCCACGGCTAGCCGCCCTGCTTGAGCTAGATCTGCGGCCTCAATCGGAATGGTGCGAGCGCCAATGTTGACTTCACCCGTGCCGTCTCCGCGGACGGTCGCGAACACGCGCGCATTGGTGCGTCGTCTCATGGCGCTTCCCTCCCGAATTATTGGACCAGGCCGCATGCCCAGCGCCAAGCAGCGACGCTAACTCGCAGGGCATCCCCAAAGCCAAGCCGAGGTCGCTCGCCTGTGGACAACTCCACCTGTGGACAATCGAAGGCACCCTCGCGGCCCCCAGACGGCCACTAAAACAACTCCATATGCCCCTTGCCCCCACCAATAAGCCAGACCAATCTCCGTCTATTCGGAGCGGTCGGTGCGCCGGCGCCGACGGGTGCGGCGCTCGGTCCTTCCTGTGGAGGCCCCATCGCGACGCGGCGCCCGGTCGCGGTCCTGGTGGGCGTGGCGATCAGATTCGTGGCGCCCGCCGTGACCACCGCCACGGCTGCCGCCGGACCCCGCACCGCCGCTGCCTCGGCCACCTCGGCCGCCGCCACGGCCACCTCGGCCTGCGCGGGGACCTCGTTTGCCGGTTTCGCCCAGGTCTTCGAGTTCTTCGGCGGCAAGGCCGGCTGCTGTTCGCCTGGAACGCGGCAGTGAGCCAGTCACAGTGGTTGGGATCGAAAGATCGGTGAACAGATGGGCGGAGGTGGAGTAGGTCTCGACAGGCTCAGGCACACCGATGTCCAAGATTCTGTCGATCATGCCCCAGCGCGGTACATCGTCCCAATCGACAAACGTCACTGCGGTGCCGGCGTTGCCAGCCCTGCCTGTGCGTCCTGTGCGGTGCAGGTAGATCTTCTCGTCCTCAGGAGCCTGGTAGTTGACCACGTGGGTGACATCGTCCACATCGATGCCGCGGGCCGCCACATCCGTGGCCACCAACACATCGACCTTGCCCTTGCGAAAAGCCCTGAGTGCCTGCTCGCGGGCACCTTGCCCCAGGTCACCGTGGATGGCGGCGGCCGCAAACCCGCGCCGGTCCAGCTCATCGGCCACCTTGGCTGCTGTCCGCTTTGTGCGGGCAAACACGATGGTCCTCCCGCGCCCCTCAGCCTGCAAGAGCCGAGCCAACACCTCGATCTTGTCCATGGCGTGAGCCCGGTAGACCAGCTGCTTTATGTCCTTGACCGTTGCGCCTTGATCATCTGGGTCCTGTGCCCGGATGTGAGTTGGCTGGTTCATGTAACGCCTGGCCATCGCAACCACAGCGCCTGGCATCGTGGCTGAGAACAGCATTGTGTGCCGCTCGCCAGGGGTGGCGGCCAACAGTTTCTCGACATCGGGCAGGAATCCCAGATCGAGCATTTCATCGGCCTCGTCCAGCACAACAGTCTTGGCGTGACCGAGCTTCAAGAAGCCCTGCCGCATCAGGTCGATCATCCGCCCTGGCGTACCGACCACCACCTCGGCGCCGGCTTTGAGCGATGAGACCTGCGGCTCGTACGCCCGCCCGCCATACAACTGGACCACCCGAAGTGTCCGGTTGGCGGCCGCCAGTTTGAGGTCAGTGGCCACCTGGACAGCCAGTTCCCTTGTAGGGACGATGACGGCTGCCTGGGGTGATCCTGGAGCGGTCAGCCGGTCAAAACCGGCTTCACCTGGCCCGATGACACTGGTGATCAGCGGTATGCCGAACCCGAGCGTCTTGCCGGTGCCTGTCTTGGCCTGCCCAATGATGTCGTGGCGCGCGAGGGCCACCGGCAGGGTGAGGGATTGGATTGGGAAGGGGTGGACTATGCCGACCCCCTCCAACGCGGCGACGATCCGTGAATCGACCCCGAAATCTGCAAAAGTCCGTGTTTCTGTATCGCTCGTAAGCGTCATCGGCTGTGTCATTCCTATGTTTCGCGGCGCACCCCGACCAATCGGCTCCAGCCGCAGGCCCGATGTGCCCCCATCTTCGGCAGCCGATCGCACAAGCCAACGCGTCCCCTACGGACGCACAAAGTTTCCGAGTCAACACGACCGGTCAGCCCTAACAAACGCCAAGCAGTCTACCCTCTGGCCCGCCGCCGGCGCTTCAGGCCACGCCAAACCGCGATGACCAGGCAGATCACAACCGCGGCCAGGGCCGCCATCCCGGACCAGGAGATGGCCGTGGCACGGAACTCGGCGTTGATCGCCTCGGGGGGAACGACATCGTCCTCACCAACGGCTTTGGGGGTCACCTCGACTTGTCCATCGAGCTTGAACAGTGGCGGCGCGGTGACGGTCACGGCCACGGGCACAGCCTCACCAGGCAGGAGTTCGCGCAATTCGCCGGCCGGACGGGCCTTGGAACCCCAACCGAACGGCCCGGTCGCCTCGGCCATCCCGCTGGTGCCCAAGCGGACGTTGCCGGTGTTGCGGACCTCGTATTCGACCCGCAAAGTCCCAGGCCAAAACGGTATTACGGACGGCACAAACTCGGTTTTGGTCACCTTGACCCCAAGATCGGCCCGGACTTGGCCGGAGACTCGAAGGTGCAGCCGCACACCGACCCTGTGGTTGACGGTGACCCCCTGCCCGCCAGCCATACCGACCGCAATGCCCGCCGGATGGTCACCGGGCAGCGTGCCGGGCGGCACATCGATGCGGACCGGCAAAACGGCCGTCTCACCAGCCTCAACGGTGATTGTCGAGTTCTCCAGCCCCTCCACAGTGATCCAGGCCCCAGCATCGCTCGGATTGCCGCCGATGTCGAAAATGCCATCCGGGCCCACCGCACCATCCCCGGCGCTCACCGTGTAAGTGGCCTGGTCAGGGCCCAGATTGGTTACGGCTATGGCGTCATTGATGCTGGCGCCTGGGTCAACCGAGTGGCGCAGTGACACCCGCCCATCTGGACCAGAAGCATCAGATGGGGCCACGGACCATTCGGCAGCGACGGCATCGTCGGGGGAGGGGGTGGGGGAGGGCTGGTCAGGGGACAGGGCGGCGGCAGGTGGGCAGGCGGTTAGCAGGCTGGTCAGCAGGGCCAGGTGGAGCGGATTGAGCATGGCAAGGGCTTTCTGGGTCGAGGTGATGTGGGGATGGGTATGGAGGTGAGGGTGGGCCGCCGGTCACAAAGCAACCGGCGGCCCACCCCGCTGCACTGCGCGGCAGATCAGTCAGTCGCGAACAGGGTCAGTGTGATCTCCGATCCGTACAGACCCGGATCGGTGCCGTTGGGGATGCCGAGCGCCAAGGCGGCGCTGAGCACGGTTTGGCCAGCGCGGGTGTTCTCGTCGGCAGCCGCCAGGGTGGCGGGCTGGGCGAGGTTGTTGCCGCTCGGGCCGGCTGCGGCCCCGCTGTTGGAGGAGACAACGGCCGGGGTCCAGGTCAGGTTCTCAGCGCCGATCACCCGGTTGCCGGCGGTGAAGTTGTTGGCTCGGCCGCTCAGGGCCCAACCGCCGCCCTGAGACTGGGCGCCGGAGCGGGTGTCGCGCACTGTTACGCGCGGCAGGCTGGCCGTCATCGTGCCTTGGGCGTCGGTGAAGGCGACCGGGGTGGTCAGCGAGGCGACTGCCAGGCTCAACGCGCCGGGCTGGGTGTCCAGACCGATGGCGGCTTCAAGCGGCACGGCCCCCTCGTTGCCTGAGTATCCGAAGCCGAACAGATCGAACAGGGATTCGCCGATGTCGGTGTTGTCCAGGTAGGCGCCGCGCACCTTGTCCCAGGAGGTTGCCCGTGCGGCCAGAAGTTCTGATCCTGCGCCTTTGGCGAACAGCGGCACCAGGGAGTTGGTGTGGTCACCGGATTTCCATGAGACCTGCGGCAATGTGCCGGGCGAGCCGAGCATCGGCGTCCAGGTCGGTTCTGCTCCCGGGCCGCCCAAATAGCCTGTCTCGTGGTCAGCGGTGATGATCACCAGGGTCTCTTCCCAACTGGAGTTGGCGTTGACCCAGGTGTCGATGGCCTCGACGGCCTGGTTGAAGTCGATCTGCTCCTCAATCACGCGTGTTGTCTGGTTGGCGTGACCTGCCCAGTCCACTGCGCCGCCTTCAACCATCAAGAAGAAGCCGTTGTCCTGCTTGGACAGCACATTCAGGGCGCCGTTCGTCATCGTCTGCAAATCAGGGACGTCGTTGTACGGGTCGGTGCCGGGAAGGACGGTGTTGTTTGTCAGGCCCGGACGGTTGTACTGGAGTGTTTCAGCCACCTGGGCAAGGCCGAACACCCTGTCAGGAACCGTCCCGCCGCCCTGGGCGAGAGCCTCGAAATCGCCGCGGTTCTCGATGAACCGATATGGCGTCTGGCCAGCTGAAAGCCGGGAGAAGTCGGCTTGGGAGATCCAGGTGTAGTTGGGCACACGCGATGTGTGGGCGTCGGTGAAGTTGGGGTGGCCGCCACCCATGATGACGTCCAGGTCTGAATCGATCATCTCGGTGGCAAGGCCCTGGTAGTCATTCCGGTTGGCGTTGTGGGCCACAAACCCGGCTGGGGTGGCGTGGTTGAACGGCACCGTGGTGACCAGGCCCGTTGCCTTGCCCAGCTGCGAGGCGTGCTCGACTATCGTCACCAGGCGGTCACCGGCGGGGTTGAAACCGATGGTTCCGTTGTTGGTCTTGACTCCAGCACCCAGGGCGGTTGCCGCTGCGGCCGAGTCGGTGGCGCCGGTGGCTACCCAGCGGAACGAATCCCAGGCGTCGTTGTCGGTGTAGAAGGCCCGCCCGTTGGCCGAGTAGTGGGACTGGGCAACCTGGACCGGGTAGGTGTCATACACCTGGGTCGGGATGGAGGCCATGTGCTCGATGGCGCCGCTGGCCGGATCGACTCGCACCTGATTCATGGTGGTGCCGGTCTGGTACAGGTTGGCGATGTCGAAGTGGTTGTAGCCGGCACCGTCGGAGATCAACACGATGATGTTCTTTGCTGTCGGCACTCCATCTGCTGCCGATGCCGGTAGCGCTGGGGCCAGACCCGTCAGGGTTGCCAGGGCGACGGTTCCGACCGTCGCAACTGCCGCTTTGGCGGATCGCACTGTTTGGTTCACTGCTTCCTCATTTCCAAGTTTTGGATCGGTGCCCGTTGGCACCGGCCATAACGTGGCAAGCCAAGGTGAATCAGTCCCTGCGTGCAGGTGAACAGCAGGTGAAGACAAGTTGACGGTTTCCCTATGCGCGCTGCGGCCCTGGTGGTCGGGGTTGGAATGGGGCCGGGTGCGGAGGTGGGGTGCGGGGTGGTGGTGGGGTGGCGGCGTGGCGGGATGCGGGGTGGCGGGCCTTTCGGGGCGGTGAAATCCAGGCTTAGCGATGTAAGGTGTTGGCCGTGGGCATGAGCCGATCAGTCGGGCAGGATAGCCGCGCGCCTCGGAGCGCGCGTTTTGCCATGCCCGCCGGCACCCGGTTTGGCGGATGGCCGCAAGCCGTGCTCCTGGCTCGCCCCGCTGTGCGCCGCCCGGCTTCCCGGTCGGTTGTGCGCCGCCCTCTTGCCGTGAGCACGATGGCGTTGATCCTGGCTGGCATCGGTTTGCCGCTTGCCCTTGGGGTCGGCCTGTTGGCACGCACCGGTTTGCGTGTCACCTCCTGTGTTGATGTCCCCGGCCTAGCCGGCTGGTTGGGCACACGGTTCGCTTTGGTCCACGCCGACCCGAACTGTGCCCCAGGCACAATGGCGCCAGGGGCCGCACCTTCGCAGATGCTGACTGTGCTGGCCTGTGTGGCGCTGCCTGTGCTGCTGGCCCACGGTATTGCCGCGCTCGCGGCGCTGGACTTGATCCACCGTTCGGTGGCCAGCCTACGCAGGGTGAGGGCCGCCATCGTCCACCGGTGGAACCGAAGGCTGACACCACGGCCGGTGCCTGTGGCTCGGCGCCAAGGGCCAGTGCGCGCCCCTGCGGTTGAAGTACCTCCTCCGCTTCCGGTTTTGGCGGTTGCTGCGCTGCGCGGTCCGCCTGCTTGGGCCGCCGCCTAGCCACCGGCCCAGGGCCCAGCCCTGCACCTTCAGTCCGGTCTGCCTGGCGGCGTTGAGCTGCGTCTTGCGCCCAACCATTCCCGAACTGGAGGGACCCATGTCCGAATCCTCAAATCCGCCCCTGGGCCGTTTTCGCGCCTGGCTGGCTGGTGCCCAACCGTGGTTGACCTTGCTGGTCCGCCTGGGCATCGCTGGCGTGGCGCTGGCGGCGGCCATTCCGAAATTCGCTGATCTGCGCCAGTCGCAGCGGGCCACCGCCGCCTATGAGGTGATGCCGGTGGCGCTTTCCAACATCGTTGGTGTGATGCTGCCGGTGGTCGAGTTGGCCGTCGGTTTGCTGCTGCTGGTCGGCTTGCTTTCCCGCTATGCGGCTGGGCTATTTGGCCTGATGATGGTTGTTTTCATCATCGGGATAGCTCAAGCCTGGATGCGCGGGCTCAACATCGACTGCGGCTGTTTTGGCGGCGGCGGGCCTCTGCCTGCTGGAGCCACCGCGGCCTACGGGCTGGAAATAGCCCGCGATGTTTTGTTCTTGGCCGGAGCCGCCATCGTTGTGCGATGGCCCCGCTCTGCCCTATCGCTTGATGGCGCACTGCGCCTGAACCCAATGAGGAGTACCTCACAATGACTGAACCAATTCCAACTCCCATGCCACCTCCACCGGCTGCGCCCGCGCCTGCTGGCCGTCCGTCCGGAGCGCTCGGCACCTGGATTGCCGTGGTGGCAGCCATCGCGACCGCGGCGCTCGGTGTGTCCGTAGTCTCCCTGGTTGTCTCACTAAACCGAGGCGACGATGCCGCTGCGCCCCCAGCCGCTGTGGGTAACCCTGGCGCCCAGTCAGGTGACCAAGCTGGCGCCCAGCCGCCGGCCGATCCAGCTGCTGGCGATCTAGGTGCGGATGAAGGTGCTGCTGACCAGCCGCCCGCCGCCCAGATTGATCCGCGGACCGTTCCTGGCATCGCAGTCGGTTCCGGCGGTGCTGCTTTGGCTGCTATACCGAGCGAACCGCAGGTTCGCATCGACACGTTCTACGACTTCATGTGCCCCTACTGCGCCCAGTTCGAGGAGGCCTACGGCGCTGAGCTGCAACGGCTTGTCGATGAGGGCCAAATCATCTTGGTGCAGCATCCGCTGGGGTTCTTGGACAGGTTCTCGATGGGCACCAATTACTCATCGCGCACCGCACAGGCCGCAGGCGTGGTTGCCGCTCAGGCTCCCGATGTGTTCTCAGCCTTTGTGGAAGGGCTGTTTGCCGCCCAACCGGAGGAGAACTCCACGGGCCTGGATGATTCGCAGATCGTGGCGATAGCCGGCGAGGCGGGCGTCCCCAGCACCGTGAGCGATACCTTCTGGGCCGCTGACTACATGACCGAGCAGTCGCAGAACGCTTCGGCTGCCATCGATGCCGGGATCACCGGCACACCGACAGTTTTGATCTCCACACCAGACACAACTCCCGAGAAATGGGACTACAACACACCGCTTGACCAGTTGGTCGCGCAAAAGGCCGGCCAGTAGGCCCGGCGGAAAGGAATCGAAGACAAATGGCACGCAACAAGAATGATCAGCGCCCCTCAACAGCCAAGGCCCGCGCCCGCGAGGCTGCACGCCTTGAAGCTGAGCGCCTCAAGCAGGAACGCGAGGCTCGGGCCCGGCGCCGCCGGACTGTCACCATCGCATCCATCGCCGGTGGCGTTGTGGTGACTGTCGCACTGGCTTTGGCGGTGTTCTTCACCATCCCGCGGGAATCGGTGGAGAACCTCGAGGCACAACCGGCTGGTGCCCAAAGCGATGGCGGCATCCTGATTGGGAAAGACGGCGTGGCCGGGGGCGATGCGCCATCGGCGGCTGACGCTGTGACGGTCGAGATCTACTCCGACTACATGTGCCCCTACTGCGGAATGCTGGAGAAGGGGATCGCCAGCCGGCTGAACGAGATGCGCGAGGCCGGCGAGGTCCGCGTCATCCTGCATCCGTTGGCGTTCCTGGACAGCTACTCCAATGAAACCCAGTACTCCACAAGGGCGCTGAACCACGCCGCCCAAGTTGCCAAGGATGAGCCGGACAAGTTCATGGCCTTCCACGAGGCACTGTTCGAGGACCAGCCAGAGGAGAACACCGACGGCCTGAGCGATTCGGAAATTGTGGAGATAGCCAACCGGGTAGGCATATCTGCCGAGGTCAGCGCCAAATTCGGCGCCATGGAAATGAGCGACTGGGTAGCCGCAGTCTCCAACCAGGCAATGGCCGATGGCATCACCGGCACCCCGAGGGTCTTCCTGACCCAACCCGGAGGCAAGCGTCAGGGTTGGGAATCCTGGTCAACTGGCGATATCAAGGGCGCCGTAGCCAAGGTCAAGGAAGGCAAAGACCCAGACGATCAGTAGTCCCTGGCCCACCGGTCAGGCAGAGGAACTATCATCGGTAGGCTTCTGGCGTGGCGCCCGGCAATTCCGGAGCGCCGCGCCATGAGGCCAGGCCACCTTAGCTCAGCTGGCAGAGCTCCCGCCTTGTAAGCGGACGGTCGCGGGTTCGAGTCCCGCAGGTGGCTCCAAACGACCCCCCCGGTGTTTTGAGCACTTCCGGTCGCCGATGGCGTTCAAGGGTTGGGTGTTCGTGTTGTGACGCGTGCGTTGGGTAGGGGTTGGATGCCGCTGGCGGCATGCCTTTTGGAGTCGGTCACCGAATTCTTCTGGGGATGATGCGTGTGGTCCAGGGGTTCGTGATGTCGGTGGGTTTGATGGTGGTCCGGTTCGGGGACGTCGAGTGGTTCGGATCCCAGACCTGGCTGCGGACAGGAAAGTGTGCGGGTGTGTCTCCCTCAACCTCACCATCCAGTGTGTGGGCGGCCTGGTCAGGGGTGCTTAACTGACCAATTGAGCCGTCTGGCTCGCCAATTGGTCACTTAAGCACATCCACCTCGACGGGCCTGAGCACGACAGGGGGTGTGGACGGCCTGGTCGGAGGTGCTTAACTGACCAATTGAGCCGTCTGGCTCGTCAATTGGTCACTTAAGCACATCCTCCCCGACGGGGCTGAGCCCAAGACGGTGGGTGGGCGGCCTGGTGGGGGGTGCTTAACTGACCAATTGAGCCGCCTTGCTCGCCGCCTGGCTCGCCAATTGGTCAGTTACGCACCTCTGGTCCGGTGGATGGGACTGTTCAGCGGGTCCGGCGTAGCCGGAACTGACCCTCTTTCCTTCAAACCCAACCCCTCCCGGCAGAAGTGGTCACTTTGATCACAGGGTCAGCCACCTCGGCGCCGGATCTGTGCTCAGCCGTGAACTTGGGCTGGCCGGAAGTGACCACTTCTTCGGGGAACCGGGCCTCGAAGTGGAGGAGTGGTCACTTTGATCAGGGGAGTTGGTGTGGGTGGTAGGAGGTGGGCAGAAGTGGGAAGCCGGCCGGCAGCGACGGTCGAAAAGGGGGGGGGCAAGTGTTTCGGGAGGGAACTTGCCCCAGGTCCGGGTGGGGTCTACATGCTGAACCACACCAAGACTGAGCGAACCTGCGAACTACTGGACCACATGCATCATCCCCAGACAATCCAAGGTGACCATCTCTGTCAGTCTTGCCGCCAGCGGCATCGAACCCCTACGAAACACCGGCGCCACCCCGCGAAACA
>JAIRRT010000144.1 GCA_031255835.1 Bifidobacteriaceae bacterium
CTGTAGATTACCCGTTTTGAGCACTTCCGGTCGCCCCGCTCCCACCTCCACCCGCCTCCGGAGCACGAATCCGCCCCCACCCCCCATCGGGTCACCGCCGTAACTGCCCAAAACACGACGTCACCTCAGGCTTTCCGTCCCGTTTTGAGCACTTGCGGTTGTCGCGGTCACCCGTCCGCCGATGGCGTTCAAACGTTGGGTGTTCGTGTTGTGGTGCGTGCGTTGGGTAGGGGGTTCGATGCCGCTGGCGGCATGCCTTTCAAAGGCGGTCACCGATTTCTTCTGGGGATGATGCGTGTGGTCCAGGGTTTCGTGGTGTCGGTGGGTTTGATGGTGGTCCGGTTCGGGGACGTCGAGTGGTTTGGTCCCCGGACCTGGCTGCGGACAAGGAGGTGTGCGGGTGTGTCTCTCTCAACCTCACCATCCAGTGTGTGGACGGCCTGGTCAGAGGTGCTTAACTGACCAATTGAGCCGCCTGGCTCGCCAATTGGTCACTTAAGCACATCCACCCCGACGGGCCTGAGCACAAGACAGCAGGCGAACGGCCCGGTCGGAGGTGCTTAACTGACCAATTGAGCCGCCACGCTCGCCAATTGGTCACTTAAGCACATCCACCCCGACGGGGCTGAGCACGAGAGAGCACGTGGACGGCCTGGTTGGAGGTGCTTAACTGACCAATTGAGCCGCCTTGGTCGTCAATTGGTCACTTAGGAACATCCACCTCGACGGGGCTGAGCACGACAGGGTGTGTGGACGGCCCGGTCAGAGGTGCTTAACTGACCAATTGAGCCGTCTGGCTCGCCAATTGGTCACTTAAGCACATCCACCTCGAAGGGCCTGAGCACGAGAGAGCACGTGGACGGCCTGATCGGAGGTGCTTAACTGACCAATTGAGCCGCCTGGCTCGCCAATTGGTCACTTAAGCACATCCACCCCGACGGGCCTGAGCACGAGCGGCCACGTGAACGGCCTGGTTGGAGGTGCTTAACTGACCAATTGAGCCGCCTGGCTCGTCAATTGGTCACTTAAGCACATCCACCCCGACGGGCCTGAGCACGAGACAGCAGGTGAACGGCCCGGTCAGACGTGCTTAACTGACCAATTGAGCCGCCTTCCTCGCCAATTGGTCAGTTACGCACCCCTGGTCCGGTGGACCCGACTGCTTGTCGGATCCGGCGCAGCCGGAACTGACCCTCTTTCCCCCGAACCCCACCCCTACCCAGCAGAAGCGGTCACTTTGATCAGGGGGAGGTGGTTTGGGAGGCAGGAGTAGAGCGGAAGAAGGAAGGGAGCCGGCAGCCCCGGTCGAAAGGAGGGCAAGGGGTGGTGGGGTTCCTCCTCAAGTCGGGGTCAACCTGCTGAACCGCAGACAAGACTGAACGAACCTGCGAACTACCAGACCACACGCATCATCCCCAGACAATCCAAGGTGACTATCTCTGTCAGTCTTGCCGCCAACACGACCCCACAACTACGGGACAACGGCGCAACCTGAGCTTCAGGGAGGTGAGCCGGCCGTCATCGTCGGCGGCATCGGCGACCTGAACTGCTCAATACAACGGGCAATCCAGGAGGTATCCCTTCGGTATGGGCAGTTGCGGTCGTCCCGCCCCCGCCACCACCCGCCCCCTGAGCACGGATCGGGGCCGACCGCCCATCGGGCCACCGCCGTAAGTGCTCAAAACGGGGGAGGGAGCCTAGATGGGGGGGCCGGTGTTGAGCACTTCGGGTCGGCCTGCGCTGGCCGGGCCCCTCGCCGGGTTATCCGGGGGCCGCGGTCAGGGTTAGGTTTGGCTCGGTGGCCGGCTTGTCAACCAGGACCGTTTGGCCGTCATGGATCTGGCCGGACAGCAGCGCTTTGGCCAACTGGTCGCCAATCTGGCGCTGGATCAGCCGCCGCAGGGGGCGGGCACCATAGGCCGGGTCATAGCCGTCGATGGCGAGCCACTGCCTGGCCGTCTCGGTCACCTCCAAAGCCAGCCGCCGTTCACGCAAACGCGCCGCCAACGCCGCCACCTGCAGGTCAACAATCTGTTCGATCTGATCAATGGTCAGCGCATCGAACACAACCGAATCATCTAGCCGGTTGAGGAACTCGGGTTTGAAGGCCGCGCGGACCGCTGCCATGACCCCCTCGCGAGCCTCGGCGGGGCTCAGAGTCTGATCCACCAAGAATTGCGATCCAAGATTCGATGTCAGGATCAGAATCACATTTCGGAAATCGACGGTGCGCCCTTGACCGTCGGTCAACCGGCCGTCATCCAGCACTTGCAGCAGGATGTCGAATACCTCCGGATGGGCCTTTTCAACCTCATCCAGCAACACCACCGAGTAGGGCCGGCGCCGGACCGCCTCAGTCAGCTGTCCACCTTCCTCATACCCCACATACCCCGGAGGCGCCCCCACCAGCCGCGCCACCGAATGCTTTTCGGAGTATTCAGACATATCAATGCGTACGATGGCGCGCTCGTCATCGAAGAGGAAGTCGGCTAGCGCTTTGGCTAGCTCGGTCTTGCCAACGCCGGTAGGTCCGAGGAAGAGGAATGATCCGGTTGGCCGGTCCGGATCGGAGATTCCCGCCCGCGCCCGGCGCACCGCATCCGAGACAGTCCCAACCGCCACGCTTTGGCCAATCAACCGTTCACCAATCGCCTCTTCCATGCGCAGCAGTTTCGCTGTTTCTCCCTCCAGGAGCCGGCCGGCCGGAATGCCGGTCCAAGCCGAAATGACTTCCGCGACCTCGTCCGGGCCAACCCGATCAGCGACCATCGGCGCTGCGCCTTGGGCAGCTTCCAGATCGGCATCCCCCTCGGCTGCTTCAGCGTCAGACAACTGGCGCCTGACCTGCGGAATCTCTCCATACAGCAGCCGCGAGGCCGATTCCAAATCCCCGTCCCTTTGGGCCCGCTCAGCAGCAATCTGAAGCTCATCCAGGCGGGCTTTCAGATCACCCACCAAGTTATGCTCGGCCCTTTCCCGCTCCCACCGAGCAGTCAATCCGGAGAGTTCGGCGGACCTGTCGGCAAGGTCCGCCCTAAGGCGAGCTAGACGCTCGGCGGAAGCGCCGTCATCGTCGGATTTGGATAGTTGGAGTTCTTCCATCTTCAGCCTGTCGACTGCGCGGCGCAACTCATCGATCTCCACGGGGGATGAATCCAGTTCCATGCGCAGCCGCGATGCTGCCTCATCAATCAGATCGATGGCCTTGTCCGGCAATTGGCGCCCGGCAATGTACCGGTGGGACAGCGTGGCGGCGGCCACCAGCGCGGCGTCGGCTATACCAACCTTGTGGTGCGCCTCATAGCGCGGGGCGATTCCCCGCAGAATGGCGATTGTGTCTTCAACACTCGGCTCACCGACATACACCTGCTGGAAACGCCGCTCCAACGCCGGGTCCTTTTCGATGCGTTCGCGGTACTCGTCCAGCGTTGTTGCGCCAACCATCCGCAGCTCGCCGCGAGCCAGCATCGGCTTGAGCATGTTGCCGGCGTCCATAGCGCCTTCCGAGGCTCCGGCCCCAACAACGGTGTGAAGCTCATCGATGAACGTCACCACTTGGCCGTCGGATTCGCGGATCTCGGTCAGAACCGCCTTGAGGCGCTCCTCGAACTCGCCGCGGTACTTGGCGCCGGCAACCATCGCGCCCAGATCCAGGGCCACCAGCCGCTTGCCGAGCAGCGATTCAGGCACGTCACCAGCCACAATGCGCTGGGCAAGGCCCTCCACCACAGCCGTCTTGCCCACGCCTGGATCGCCAATCAGCACCGGATTGTTCTTTGTCCGCCGCGACAGCACCTGGACCACCCGCCGGATCTCGCCATCCCGCCCAATCACTGGGTCGAGCTTGCCCTCGCGGGCCTGGGCGGTGAGGTCAATCCCGTACTGGTCCAGCGCCTTGGCGGCCGGTTTGGTCTCGTCCATGTTGTCCCCTTGCTTGCCCTGGCCTGAGCCGGGATCGGGAGTTGCCGCCGGCCAAGCCAACCAATACCAAAGTTGAGTCTACCATGCTCAACTTTGCGGGCCGGCATCGTGCATCCTGGGTTCGCCGGCGGCGTACCCACCTGTCCACGCTAGAGGCGCCGCGGGCCGCCGCAGTGAAAACAACCGGTGCGGATCACCGATCGGGACGCGCCGCGCGTGGCGCCGAGCACCAATTGGGGGGATAATTCGCCGCGAGGCGGTGCCTACAGGTGCCACCCGTAACCAGAAAGGCACCTCGATATGGCTCAGCTCAGCCGTAAAACTTGGCGCCGCTCCGCAGCAGCTTTGGCCCTCGTTGGCCTCGCACTCAGCCTGACCGGATGCATGCGCCTGACCTATGACCTGACGGTCAACGTCGACGATACGATCAGCGGCGAAACCGTCTTTGCCTTCTCCGATCAGCTCCTTGAGATGGCAGGCACGACGTTCGATGAAGCAATGGCGCAAGGTGGGCAGGAGGGGCTGCTTTCCAATACTTATGGCGGGCGCGCCAAGATTGAAGACTACGCAGCCGATGGCTACACCGGGAAATTGATCAGCCTTGACGCTTTGCCGTTGAGTGAGTTTGGCGTTTCCCAGGAGGAGTCCGGGATGCAGCTGAACATTGCCAAGGATGGATCGCAGTACAAGGTCAGCGGTGGAATGGACCTGTCCTCTCAGGATGTTGACCCCGCGCAGCTCGAAGAGTACGGCGGGTTCGATGTCCAGGTTTCCATCACATTCCCCGGCCCGGTTGTCAGCTCGAATGGCGATGTCAACGGCAACACCGTGGCGTGGAAGATTGTCCCAGGCCAGACAAATGAGTTCGAGGCCACGGCCAACTCCGGCGGCGGTTCCCAAACCATGCTGGTGGTTGGCCTCATTGCGCTTGGCGTCCTGGTGGTTGGCGGCGTCATTGCCATCCTCCTGGTGCGCAAGTCCAAGAAGCGCAAGGTGACGGTGGCCGGCCCCGAAGGTGAAGCATTTGAGACCGTGCCAGGTGATGGCGCGGCAACGGCCGGCGAGCCAAGCGAAGGTGAGCCGAGTGAAGGTGCGGAAGGTGAGGGTGCGCCGGCCGAGCCCGAGCCCGAGCCCGCCAAGCCGAGTGCCGGTTTCGGTTCCGGTACCGACGATGCCGGTTACACACCACCACCCGCGGCCGCACCACCCGCACCGCTCGCCAGGCCAGCCGCCCCGCTCGCCAGGCCAGCCCCTCCGGCCGCGCCGCCAGCCAAGCCGGCCGAGCCCAAGCCCGAGCCCGCCACTCCCGCCGAGGAGCCCAAGCCGGCGGAACCCAAGCCTGAAGAGCCCGCTGCCGAGCCCAAGCCTGAAGAGCCCAAGCCCGAAGAACCACCCACCTCCTGATTAACCAACCGCGAGCCGCGTCCGTCAGGCAGACGCGGCTCGCGGATCAGGGCGTCAGACAACCCTGGTCATTGGGTCAAGGCCATGGTCAGCGGATCAGCTTGGAGGCTGAGGCCCTGGTGACAGCCTTGAATCCGGACTTGGTGCCCTTGACCTTGACCGTCACACGGCGGCCGCGGTCAGCTGCCTTGACCTTGTACTTCGCCTTTGTGGCACCCGCAATCTTCTTTCCAGCGCGGTACCACTGATACTTCTTCTTAGCGCCGGCGGTCCACTTGGTGGCATTCGCCTTCAGTGTCCGGCCAACTCGAACTGTGCCGGTGATCTTGGGCCTGGTGGTCTTCAATACGCCGATCTTGATCACCTTGCTAGGCGCCAAAACGGTAGCCGCGGCCCCGCCGCCCGCCGGAGTGGCGGTCAACCTCACGGCCACGCGCTTCTTGCGGTCCTTTGCCACCAGCTTGTACTTCGCCTTTGTGGCACCCGAGATTGCCTTACCCGACCGCAACCACTGATAGCCATAAGTAATGGCCGCCGTCGATGTCGTCACAACCCGCGCCGTGAATGTCTGGCCTACCCGAGCGGTACCGGCAATTCCGAGGAACACTGTGGCAACGCCGCCGGGCACCGCAACCTGAACTGGTGTCCAGTTGATGCCGGGGGGAAGGTTTGGCACGTCACTGGGGCCGACAGGCGGATTCGCATTGCCGCCGCCACCTCCGCCGCCGCCACCATTGTCGTCGCCACCACCGCCGCCGCCTCCGCCGCCGCCATTGTCGTCGCCACCATTACCGCCACCACCTGAACCGGCCGGAATGGCCAGACCTGGTGTAACACGGGTGGCCGGTTCCATTCCGGTACCTGTTGCGGTGACGCGAGCGGTGATGGTGGTTCCGGCATCGGCGGCCTCCACCTTGTAATTGACGGCAGTAGCCCCGGCGATGGCGGTTCCGTTACGCAGCCATTGATAGGCGAAGTTGGGATTGGGTACCCATGCACCTGGATCGACAGTCAGGCGGGCGCCGACTTCTGGGCTACCGCTGATTGACGGGCCGTTCACAACCACAAACGGCAGAGGGGGATTTGTCCCGCCGGGCGCCGCGACTACAACATCGAGGGCGAGCGGAATCCAAATGCCGCCGCCATTCGAGACCAGCACCGTATAGGTCTGGGCCGCGGTGGTTGTGTTGGCCTGGAACGCAACAGGCAACCAGGCTTCTGTGTTGCTGCGGGTCGAATCGCCTTCAGCGGCTATCGCCACAACCTGGCCGCCCAACAATGCGCGGGTCTCGGCAGTCGCCAAACCGGTGCCTGTCAGCGGAAGGGAGAACGCTCCACCCGGGGATGGCAGACGCAGCGGCGAAACAAGCGAGGTGCTGGCGGTGAAGCTCGTGCCGGGCTTGCCATCACCGGTGACGTTACCTGGGTTGGTCACAATTACCTGCCCGGTATCGGCAACATCGGGTGGGTTGAGGATCTCAATGGAACCCTGGGAGTTGTCGATTATCAACGTGGCGTCATCCTCGACAACTACGTGATCAATCGTGACGTCGCCTGGCTCTGTGCCGACAACTGTGATCGTGGTGGTCTCGCCTTCAGGAACAAGCAGCCTGTCAACGTCAACATCGATGGCGCCGTCGCGGCGGATCACCGTGATGTCTTTGGCTTGCAGGGTGCCTTGAACGTCAAGCGCGGCGTCACCGGGGAAACCGCCGGGTCCGCCATTCTCGTTTGGAGTCCTGGGTACCGTCGGGTGGAAGGACGGTTCACCAGTCACGCCGCGGTGCCCAGACCGGACATAGACAGATCCAGCAACCGTCAAAGCATCGGGGAACACCCCGCCTGCTGGGTTGGCATCGACCCGCCAGAACTGGCCGGTCGCGTTGCCGCCGTTGCCGCCATTACCGCCGGCATTCACGCCGGCATCGCCGCCATCGCCGCCATTACCGGCAACAACTGTCACGCTCGGGATGGTCGCGGCCTCATTGCCACTCAGATATTGGTAGACGCCTGAACCGCCACGGCCACCGGCCATGCCAACGCGGCCTTCACCGGGGTATTGCGCTGGGGAGGAAAAGCCGATCTGGGTAAGGCCAGCGGCACCCGCCCCGCCGATGCCGTCTTCACCAACGTTCTCGGGATTGGGGTTGATGGTGCCGTCGGAGCCATCCGCGCCTGAGTATGCCGGGGGGGCGGCTTCATCGAACAGGCCACTAGCGCCACCTTCACCGCCTTGACCAGCGGTATAGGAAGTGCCCTGGCCTTTACTGCCACCGCCGCCGCCACCACCGCCGCCATAGATGACAATCGGTTGATCAATCGCAGCATTTGCGGCCGGCAGACCGGCCAAGGAAGTCAGCGCCATCGCGATGGCGCCAGTCACACAAGAAATACGAGACAGTCGGAGCATCATAGATCCCTTCGGAGATAGGGGCTTCGGGAAGCCGAAGGCCGTCAGAGTGATTTGATGGTACACCCTCTGCCGCAGGATTAGACAGCCCCAAAACCAAATGCACCCTGTGACCTGCGCAGCTGCGCCAAGTCAGCAGTGACGGGACGTTCGGCCCCCAAAATGGCCAGCAGGCCGCACCGGTTTGACCGACGCGGCCTGCTGGCCAGGACTCAGATCAGACTTCTAGTCAGCGGATCGCTCTGCTGGCAGCCGACGCACGGGTTACCGCCTTGAACCCGGACTTGGTGCCTTTGACCTTGACCGTCAACTTGCGGCCACGATCAGCCGCCTTGACCCTGTACTTAGCCTTGGTTGCGCCAGCGATCTTCTTGCTGCCGCGATACCACTGATACTTCTTCTTGGTGCCAGCAGTCCACTTGGTGGCGTTCGCCTTCAATGTCCTGCCAACTCGAACAGTTCCAGTGATCTTGGGCCTTGTGGTCTTCAATACGCCGATCTTGATCAGTTTGCTCGGCGCCAGGACACTTGCCTGCGTCCCGCCAGCAGCCGGAGTGGCTGTGAGCCGTACGGCCACGCGCTTCTTGCGGTCCTTTGCCACCAGCTTGTACTTCGCCTTTGTGGCACCCGAGATAGCCTTACCCGACCGCAACCACTGGTATCCATAAGTAATTGCCGCCGTCGATGCCGTAACGACCCTCGCCGTCAGCGTCTGGCCTACCCGAGCGGTGCCTGCAATACCCAAGAAGACCGTGGCAACCCCGCCGGGCACCTGAACCTGGACTTGACCCCACTGGATATCTTTTGGCAGCTGGGGCACCTGTTGCGGGTCCTGAGGTGGCTGGCCTCCGCCGCCACCGCCGCCACCGCCGCCGCCGTTGTCATCGCCGCCGCCGCCACCGCCGCCGCCGCCGTTGTCATCGCCGCCTCCTCCGCCGCCGCCACCTGCTGGGACGGAGACGCCAGGCGTAACGCGCGAGGCGCTTTCCATGCCGGCGCCAGTTCCGGTGACGCGCACCGCAATGGTGGCTCCGGCATCGGCGGCCACCAGGGTGTAGGTGGTGGAGGTGACGCCATCAATGGGTGCGCCGTTGCGCAACCACTCGTAGGTCAGCGTCGCGGACGGCGCCCAGACTCCTGGGTTGAGGGTCAGGGTGCTGCCAACGTTGGGCGTGCCGCTCAGGGATGGGTTCGTGGTGACGTTGAACTGGCCAAGCGGGACCGCCACGCCTGGGGCCTGGCGGGTGGATGGCTCAACTCCTGGTGCTGTGCCGGTGACGCGGGCCGAGATGGTGGTTCCGGCATCGGCGGCGGTCAGGGAGTAGGAGGCGCCGGTTGCGCCGGAGACTGGAATGCCGCCACGCAGCCACTCATATGTGAAGGTGGGCGTCGGGTTCCAGGTGCCCGGGTTGAGGGACAGCGTGGATCCGACCTGCGGTGTTCCGGTGATGGCCGGCTCGTTGGAGACCGTGAAGCGCTGGAGCTGGACCGTCACGCCGCCGGGCTGGCGGGTGAGTGTCTCGACGCCCGGAGCGGTCGCGGTGATGCGGACGGTCAGGGTGGTTCCCAGGTCATCAGCCGTGACCGGATAGGTATCGGCTGTGGCTCCGGCTATCGGCGCGTTGTCCCGCAGCCACTGGTAGGCCAGCGTGGGGGTTGGGGTCCAGACGCCAGGGTTGGCCGTCAGGGTGCCGCCCACCTCGGGTGTGCCGGTGACTGTTGGTTCGGTTGTGACCGTGAAGTGCGCCAACGGGATGGCCAGGCCGGTCAGCTCGCGGGTTTCTGTCTTCATACCGTTGCCGGTGGCGGTGATGCGGGCGGCGATTGTGGCTCCGGCATCCGCTGCGTCAACGGTGTAGGTGAGGGTGGTGGCGCCGGGGATGGCAACGCCATCGCGCAACCACGCATAGCTCAGGGTCGGGTCAGGGACCCAGGCGCCGGGATTGATGGTCAGCGTGGCGCCGACCTCGGGGCTGCCGGACAGTGAAGGTTCTGTCACCACCCTGAAGTCCAGCGGCGGGTTGGATCCGCCTGGCACTGCGACCTCGACATCTAGGGCCAACGGAATCCAGATTCGGGCACCGTTGGACACCAGCACTGAGTAGGTCTGGACGGCCTGGGAGGTGTTGGCCGCGAATCGCACTGGCAACCAGGCCTCGGTGGCGGTGCGCTCCGGGGCTCCTACACCGGCGATTTCCACAAACTGGCCCGCGAGAAGCGCTGCAACCTGGGCATTTGCCAGGCCGGTACCTGTCACCGGGAGGAAGAACGTGCCGCCGCCGGCCGGGAGCTGGAGTGGCGAGACAAGCGGTGTCGTGGCTGTGAAGTCGAACTGGTCATCACCCTTGATGTTGCCGGGGTTGGTGATTATGACCGTGCCCGTATCGGCAACATCGATCGGGTTGAGGATATCGATCGCGCCTTCTGAGTTGTCGATAATCAATGTGGCATCTTCTTCAACCACAATGTAGTCAAACGTCACATCGCCTTCTTCGGTGCCGATTACCGTAATAGTTGTTGTCTCACCTTCTGGGACAAGCAACCTGTCGACATCGAAGTCCATGCTGCCGTCGCGGCGGACAACAGTGATTTCTTTGGCTTGCAGAGTGCCTTGAACATCAAACTTTGCGTCACCTGCATAGCCTCCCGGACCGCCTGCCTCATTCAGTGTCTGGTCCGTCGGATGAAGCGACCACGCGCCCTCCACGCCTCGGATGCCGGACCGGACCAAAACGGCACCGGCAACTGTCAATGCGTCGGGATAGTTGGCGCTTTGCGCAACGGTGTCGATCCGCCAGAACATGGCTGTCGAATTGCCGCCATTGCCGCCTGCGCCGCCTGCGTTCACCGAGGCATCGCCGCCACCACCACCGTTGCCGGCAACAACAGTCACGCTAGGGACGGTGGCGGCTTCGGTCGCGCTCGAATACTGATAGTTGACGGAAGCACCGCTTCCTCCAGCCGTTCCAACGCGCCCGATGCCGGAGGTCACCGTCGAGACGGGACCGACCTGGTACCAGCCACGGGCGCCGTTGCCGCCGTCTCCGTTGATGCCAACGTTTTGGTCGGATGGATGAGCTGTCCCGTCGGTGCCATTCTCGCCGGATTCAGCCGCGGGTGCGGTCTCGCTGAACTGGCCAGTGGCCCCACCCGCGCCGCCTGATCCAGGAAGATAGGCCGTGCCCATGCCTTTGGAGCCGCCACCACCACCTCCTCCACCGCCCCAGACGGCAATCGGCGCGTCTACAGCGGCATTCGCAATCGGTAGTCCAGCCAGGGAAGTCAGCGCCATAGCAAGGGCGCCGGTCACACAAGAAATACGAGCAAGTCGGTGCATCGTGGGATCCCTTCGGATAAGGGGCTTCGGGAAGCCGAAGACCGTCAGAGTGATTGGATAGTACACCCTGGCGCAGGCGATTACACGCCTAGAATGCGAAATAGCCTGGAAAGCGGGTCCTAGCAGGGGTTTTCTGGTGCATGATCAGCCATCCGATCCGGCGTCCAAGCGCCAAAGGTGGGACCTTTGGCCGGGTTCAGACCGGCGTTGATTAGCCTTCGCGCGGTCCGAATACCGCGCTGCCCAAGCGCACCATGGTGGCGCCTTCCGCGATGGCAATTTCGAGGTCTGCGCTCATCCCCATCGAGAGTTGAGAGGCGTCCGGCAGCCCGCTCGTTTGAGCACGGTCCCGGATCCGTCTGAGCACGCGGAACGATTCGGCCACATCGCGCACCGAGGGGGAGTTCAGCCCGATGGTCATGAACCCCGTGACCCTCAATCCAGGCAGTGCCGCGACGGCCCCAGCCAGGTCCAGCGCCTCATCTGGATGGCAGCCAGATTTGCTCGCTTCATTTGACGTGTTGACCTGGATCATTACCGAAAGAGGCGCGGCGGTGAGATTGGACAATCGCTCTGCGATACGGCTGTCAGCAACGGTTTGAATGCATGTGGCAATCCCCGCGGCGGCGCGGGCCTTGTTGCGTTGCAGTGGACCGATCAAATGAGTTTCATGTGGAACGTCGGTTAGCTCCGGCGCCTTGGCCACCATTTCCTGCACTCGGTTCTCGCCAATCAGGTTGGCGCCAGCCGCGATTGCAGCGCGAATGGCGAGGCCAGGGACGGTTTTTGTCGCGAGAAGGATGGCTACGGCATCGTCGGCACGCCCTGCTTTGGTGGCGGCCAAGGCGACGCGCTCGCATGCAGCATCCCAAGCGTCCCGCACCAAGTCCACCGCCGATGCCGTCACGTCAGTCCATCCCGCCTGCCACCGCGGTGGGCGGCAGGCCCTCGTTCTTGCAGCGGGCGGGCACCACCATGACCGGGCAGACGGCGTGGTGCAGCACCGCTTGGGACGTCGAGCCGAGCAGCAGGCCGGAGAAGCCGCCGCGGCCGCGCGATCCGACCACCACCAGGTCCACGGCCGTTGAGAACTCCACCAGCAACGATGCCGGCGCTCCGTCCAGCCCGTGGCGGCGCACCCGGAAGCCCTGCGGCATGTCCCGCTCCGCCAACAGCCGGTCCACGAGGGTGTTCAGGCTGGTCTCGAGGTCCTCCAGGATGGCGTCATGGTCCACCACCGCCGGCGCCCAGGCGTGCACGGTGGTTCCGGTGGTCACCGGCAGCGAGGAGAAGGCGGTCAAGGTGGCGTCCCACAGCAGCGCCTCATCGACGGCGCGCCCCAGCGCGATCTGCGAGGACGGCGAGCCATCCACCCCCACCACAATCCGCTCCAGCGGCCCAATAGGTCGGTTGGCATCCCGTCTGCGCCCCCCCTTCCCCAGCGGCACGATGACGGTGGGACAGTGGCCGTGGGCCGGCAGGGCACTGGAGACGGTACCGAGCAGGCGCTCGGCGAAACCGCCCCGTCCGCGGGTCCCGACAACGGCTAGGCCGGCATCCTTGGACAGCTCGGTCAGCACCCCGGCGGCATCGCCCATCTCCAGGGATGCGGTTACGTCCAGGCCGTGGGACCGCACTGTGTCCGCGGCGGCATCGAGCACTCCCAAGGCGCCTCCGCGCACCGCTTCAGAATCGAGTGAGGCGTAGCCGCCGTCCATCGAGCTGGCCGCGAAGGACGGCAGTGTGTAGGCGCAAGCAACGTGAATGTCCCACTCGAGCCGCTTGGCCTCCTGGATTGCCCACTCCAGAGCGTAGGAAGACGCAGCGGAACCATCGATCCCCGCGAGGACGGTGCCTTGAGATGACATGAGGGAGTCTTTCCTTGGTCCGGGTCCGAGTCGCCTCTCCATGATGGTTGACACCAGGCCTGCGTGCAAGACACCCCCCACATCCGCTTACATTCCGCGCCGGTCTGGGCCGGCGCGAAGCGGGTTGGTGGGGGGTGTGCGTCTGGGGTGCGGTGCGGGTTGTTTGGGGGGTTAAGTGCCGCAGGGCCCTGGTGGGCCCTGCGGTGTGTGTGTCCGGCGGTGTCCTGCTCTCCCACCAGGTGGCCCTGGCAGTACCATTGGCGCTGGAAGGCTT
>JAIRRT010000173.1 GCA_031255835.1 Bifidobacteriaceae bacterium
CGAAGCAGCCCTCCGGCATCGTGCAGGAACGCCAAGTCCCCAACCAGCACACGGACCGGCTCGCCCAGGGCGCGCGCGACGCCCGCCGCGGTCGAGATGGTGCCGTCAATCCCGGCCGCTCCGCGCGAGGCGAACACCCGCAACTCCCCCGGCGGAGGTCCGCACCCGAGGTCCCTGACCGCCCCCGATGCCGCCGCCACCAGCGCCATCCCCCTGTCCGCGCACGATGACGCCACCATCCCAGCCACCACAGGTCCCGTCAGCAACTCGCCACCACCCCAAGCGCGCCGCCAAGCCGCGTCGCCACCCCTCCGCCACTCCGCCAACCACGCTGCGTCATCAGCCGGGCCTGGTTCCGCGCTCGCTGAGGTGGCGACCAGGTCGGCATGTCCGCCCAGGTCGGGCCAGGGAGCGCCTGCTGGATTGATTACGACCAGCTCGATGTCTTGCCTGGTGACGAGTCGATTCAGGGCCCGCCAAAGGGTCGGGCGGCCGAACATCACTACGCGCTGGACTGCATCGCCCAGCGGCCCGGCCGCAGCGACCTCGGGTGAGGGCACCACGGCATGACCAGCCCACGCGCCCGATGACGGTTCCGCCAACAACGGCCAACCCGCCTGCTCAGCCAACACCCGAGCCTCAGGCCCGGCACCATCCCCCGCCACCACAACAGTCCGCACCCCCCGCCCCAAAACAACCCCACCAGAGGTGCCCTCTCCCACCCCGCCCGGAGCGTCGACGCCGCCTCCTCCCCCACACAGCACGGCGTCTCCCGAAGGGCGACCCGACACCCCGCCCCAGCCCGGTGCGGCCCCGCTGACCTCGACCTCGCCACGCCCCTCGCGGGCATGCTCCGGCGGAGCGCCGAACCCCCCACCCCCGCCCGGAGTGCCCTCACCCACCCCAGCACGCTGGGGTCGGTGACCAAGGTGGAGTGGGGGAAGACTCGGGGTTACCGCGCCCACCCCCTCCCCGCACAACGCGGCGTCGGCACCTTCCTCGCCCGGGCTCGGCGGGGTTAGGGGGTCGCGGAAGCGGAGGTTTAGGTGGACTGGGCCGGGGCGGGCGGACCATCGGCCGTGCGCTGCGTGGCCGGCCCGGGTGCCAGCGGCACGCCAAACGGCCAGGTCAGGGGCGGCATCGGCGGCCTGCAGGGTTTGGGAGAGGCGGGGGGCTGCGGCGAACAGGTCACGCTGGTCGATGGTCTGGTTGGCGCCGACGCCCTGGAGCTCGGCCGGCCTGTCTGCGGTCAGGGCGATCAGCCGGACGCCGGCGTGCGATGCCTCGACCATGGCGGGGTGCAGGTTGGCCGCCGCCGTGCCCGATGTCGTGACAACCCCGGCCAGTCCGGTCCGGTCCGCCAGCGCCAGGCCGAGCGCGGAAAAGCCAGCCGAGCGTTCATCCAGGCGGACCCAAAGGTCCAGGTCGCGCTGGCGGGCCTGGGCCGCGTACACCAGCGGCGCGCTGCGCGATCCAGGGCAAACCACCAGGTACCGCAACCCCTGCTCAATCAACCCATCCAGCACAGCCAGAGCCGACCAAACCGCCCAGCCCCCACTCACCCCACACCCCCGGGCTCGGTGGTGCCGCCGGCGGCCACCCGGCTAGCAGGGTCTGCGGGTCCGGTGGCGGCGCACGGCGCCCCCTCCGCACGGCGCGCGGCATCTGACCAGGCACTTCCCCCCGCGTCCAAGGTGACCACTTGCGCAAGTCGAGCCTGCCAGGCGGAGGTGGTTGCGGCATCGGCGGCTGCCCGGCCGGCAGGGTCCGCGGTTGCGGTGGCACGATCCACGTCCTCCGGGCCAGCACCCAAGGCGGCATCTGGCACCTCACCCCGCGCGGAGCATCTCCGGCCGGCAGGGTCCGCAGGTCCGGTGGCGGCGCGCGGCGCCCCCTCCGCACGGCGAGTGGCATCTGACCAGGCACTTCCCCCCGCGTCCAAGGTGACCACTTGCGCAAGGCGAGCCTGCCAGGCGGAGGTGGTTGCGGCATCGGCGGCGACTTCTTGGAGGCGATCTGGGGGCGGGAGCGCCAGGCGGATCTGGCCGTCCACGGGGCGCAGGGGGTGACTGGTTGCGTCGGTGGCCAGGAGCTGGGCGGTGGCCAGGCCGCAGGCGAAGGGCAGGTCCGGCAGGGCAGCGGCGAGCGCCAACCCGGCCGCCAGTCCGATGGACGTCTCCAGCGCGCTCGACACCACCACCGGCAGGCCGAGCCGCTCCGCCAGCTCCAAGCACGCCCGCACCCCGCCCAGCGGCTGCACTTTGAGCACGGCGATGTCCGCGGCGTCCTGGCGGACAACGGCCAGCGGGTCCGCGGACAGGCGGATGGACTCGTCCGCCGCGATTGGCACGGCGCTGCGCCGGCGCACCTCGGCCAGCTCCGCGACGGTCCGGCAGGGCTGCTCGGCGTACTCCAGCCCGCCGGCCGCTCGGTCCAGCTGGGCAATCCGCTCAACCGCCGTGGCCGCATCCCACTCCCCGTTGGCGTCAATCCGGATCGCGCCGGCCGCACCGAGCGCATCACGCACGGCCGCGAGCCGGTCCCGCTCCGCCGAGAGGGTGTCACCGGGCTCCGCCACCTTCACCTTGACAGTCCGGCAGCCCCCAGATTGGCGCACGATGCCGGCCGCCACCTCTGGCCCAACCGCCGGCACCGACGCGTTGACCTGGATGTTTGTCCGCTTGGCGGGCGGGGGCTGCGTTGTGGCGGCCTCCAGCGCGGCATCCAGCCAGGGGCGCGATTGGCGCGGGTCATACCGGGCAAACGGCGAGAACTCGCCAGCTCCGGCCGGGCCCAGCAGGATCACGCCTTCCCGCACCGACATCCCCCGCCAGCGCTGGACCAGCGGAATCGAGTAGACGTGCGCCCGGGCCCCCTCGCCCAACCCCGCCAAAACCACCCCCCGAGTCTACGGCCCTGCGGTGCGGGTGCCGGGTTGGCGTGGTGGGCGGTGCTGGGCGGGGAGCGGGTGCGGGGTGCTGGGTGGGGGTGCTGGGCGGGGAGCGGGTGCGGGTGGC
>JAIRRT010000176.1 GCA_031255835.1 Bifidobacteriaceae bacterium
AAACCCTCAATCCTGTCCGTGGACAAGGTAGGACGGATCGTCGCGTTGAAGAAAGGCAAAGCCACCATCACCATCAAAGCCAACGGCAAACAAACCAAAACCAAAACCATACACATCCGGTAAGCCCGGTGGAGGACTACCCAACCGGTGCGTATGTGCCGTAGATGGTCTTCTTTGCCAGAGTCAGCCGGCGCAACTTCTTCTTGAACTGGCTGATTGAAAGGTCGAAGCCATTGTCGAGGTCAACCTTGTCCTTCAAGGCGTACACCGTGATCACGTAGCGGTGCGCCTTGTCGGGCGGGTTTGGCCCGCCATATCCGACGGTCCCATAGTCGTTGAGGCCCTGGGCCATCTTCTTGGCCGACTTGACCGAAGCGTTGGCTGCGATCTTTCCGCTCGAGATGTTGACCGCCATCCAGTGGCGGAACTCGATCCCGCCGATGGGCTTGGCGTCGGGATCCGTCATCAGCACCGCATAGTGCGTGGTGCCCTTGGGCGCCTTCTTCACGGTCAGCGGCAAAGATGTCACCGGCACTCCACCAGCCGTCTTCCCAGCGGCCCCATACTTCTGCCCAATCCGCCCATCAACAATCCCCTTACTACTGACCGACATCCCACCCCCAGCAGCAGGCGCAAGGCGCGGCGCAGGAGCAAGGTCCGGGGCAACCGCGAGGTGCGATGAAAGGGCGAGGTCCGGTGCGACATCGGCGGATGGAACGGGGGACGCGACAGCATCGTCCGATGCGGCGGCGCCGGCCGACCCAAGTACTCCGGTCGCGACCACCAACCCAGCAACGGCCGCAACTCCAACAACACGCTTTGTCCACTTGACCACAGAAAACCCCTCCCAGAGTCTCACAATTCAGCAGAGCCACACCGCCCCGCCAATCCACCCCCACCCTACCCCGCCCACGTCGCGGGGTGCCTAGTGCGGGACCGTCCGGGTGCTAGGCGCCATACAGGTCGGCTTCGATCTCCTCGCTGGTGGCGCGGATCAGCTTGGCCATTCGTTCGTCGCGGAACCTCTCGAACTCCCGCAGGGGGATGCGGTGGTGAGCACCAACCTTGAGTGCGTGGATGTCGCCGCTCTCGATGCGCCGGGCGATGGTGGAGCGCGAGACGCCGAGGCGAGCCGCGGCTTGGGCGGGCGTGAGAGTCTCGAGGCGCGACGTGATCTCGACAACCTCACCCGCGGCCCGCGCAGCAGCAAGGTAGTCCCTGATCTCATCCCATGTGCTTGGCGACACCATCGCCGGATCCACCCTCAGTGCGTTCCTCACGCCCACAAGAGTACCGCACCTGCGCAGTTACAAGACTCCATCTGCGCAAACCGACCCGGTTCGGATGTCGCAGCAAGGCGGCCCCGCGCGTGCGGTGTCGGCGACCCACGCGGAGATGACCGGAAGTGCTCAAGACTGGTGAGGAAACCACTGGTGTCAGCGCGTTTTGGGCACTTGGGGTCGGCGTCGGGCGGGAGGTGCGGGGGTGGGCTGGGGCTTGCGGTCGCCATCGGACTTGACAGTCGTCATCGGACGGGAGGTGGGGGATGCTCTGGGGCTTGCGGTCGCCATCGGCGGGGGGTTGGGGGGCGCTGGGGGGTTAGGAGGAGGGGCTCCTGGGTGGTGTGTTGGTGTTGGTGCGGCCAGGAGCCCCTCGATGGTAGCGGGGGGAGGATTTGAACCTCCGACCTCCGGGTTATGAGCCCGGCGAGCTACCGAACTGCTCCACCCCGCGTCGCGAGCGTCAATGGTACGCGGCCAGCGCTAGCACCGCAACCACCCCCACCTCACCCGCTCGCTTCCTGGTCAGCGCGCAGATGCCTGGCCACCTGAGCAGGGCGGACCGGCACCGCCGCGCCGCGCCCCCGCAGCGCCGGGATGCCCTCGCGACGGCACCAGAACAGGGCGTGCACCACCGCTCGTCGCGGAGTGGGAGTCGCGACACTTCACCAGGGCCGACCACCACCGCACCGCTCGCTCGCTGCGCTGGGAGGCGGGTGAGGTGGTACTTGAGCAGGGGTGGCAGTGACCGGTGCGGTGGGGTGGGGTTGCATCGCCTCGGGCGCAGTCGTCACCCGGGGACCCATTCTCGCGGCGACCTACTCCCATGCTCCGCGGTCGACGCTCCAAACCCGTCCGGCGGCTGCCCGCGACAGCACAGGATCAGCGAACGAGATCACGGCGTCGAGAATGGGCGCGAACTGCTCGGGCAGGTGGTCGGAGTTGCTGCGGCGACGCCATCGCTCCCACCGCAACTGCCCCATTTCGGCGTACCCGTCGAGCACCTCGGCAAGCGGTCTGATGGTCGCTTTGCGATGGCCCGCGACCTCCTCGATGGCCTGCGATAAATCGTCCGCGGTGATGGGGTGCTGGCGTGACAGGCTCCAGACATCGCCGAAGTCGCGCCAGCGGGTGTTCGCCGTGCCCCTTTGGATGGCGGTGACGATCTTCTCTGCATGGACCATGTGCATCGGATAGCCGGGCAGTTTGATCGGATCGCCACCCCGGAGTCGGGGAATGACCACGGTGGTCGGCGACGGCCAGATCGGATCGCCCACGTTCACATCGACATGGAACGCCAGCTCCGCGCTGGCCAAACGCGCCTCGACATGGACCCTGACACCGGAGTAATCATCCTCCTCGCGGATGACCTCGGCCCGAGCAGTTTCGGCGATGAACTCGATGCCGTCGGCGGTGGGCGTTGCCACCGCGAGAACTCGGAGGACCAAGCCCAGCACGGCGTCGGTGTCATTGGCGACATCCAGACCAGCCAGGTCGACGTCCTTGGTCGGCCGACGCGAGTCGAAGGCAGCGAGCAGGACGCCTCCCTTCAGCACGAAGCGGTGCCGTAGGTCGCTGGCCGCGAGGCGGGTGAGGAACGCTTCGAGCACGTAGAGCTGGAACAGCTCCTGGGTAGGCCGCCCGGATCGGCGAGCCTGGTTCTGGAGGTCAAGGTAAGCGTCGCCTGCGGGCGTGCCTCGCATCACCCGGCTCACAGCAGAATCTCCAATGCCTCGCGCAAGGCCGACTGCGTGCGCGGGAAGTACTGAGCCAACGCCAGCAACTCTGAGGGCTGCCCGCCCTGGCGGAGCCATCGCTTGAGTGCCTCGTGGGCAAGGTCTGCGCCGTCGATGTGGCGCATCCTGAAGGCGTCGATGATGCTGCGCTCGGCGGTGTAGAGGCCGATGCTCTGTCCGCCTTCGATGCCGAGCCGACTGCGCCCGAGGTCGAAGGTGTCCGGGGCGAAGTGCCGCCACCTGACCGGAGCGGTCGTGTCCGGCGTCCACGCGCCGCGCGGGATCGCGATGTCGATCTCGGCCGGAATGTCGTCAATCAAATCGTGACGTGCGAGGGCGGAGAGCAGGCACAGCGTTGCCCGCGGCGCTTTGGCCGCGATCTCGATCAGGTCTTCGTCGCCCAGCCAGTCGCTCTTGCGGTAGAGCCCGCGCGTCAACGCGATGATGCTCCCATCGCCAATCAGCCGTCGCAGTTGACGCTCGTTGATTTGTGCGATGGCCTCGGAGTACCGGAAGGTTTCGGGCAGGCCGGCAAGCAACTCGTCAGCTGTCGGAGCCATGACCCCACCTCCTGCCGTCGGAAAACCTCAACACCAATAGCTCTAGTGTAAAGGATTTCCTACGGCACTGCCGCGCCGCGCCGCTCGCTGGGGTGGGATGGCGGGGCGGGGGTGCTTGAGCAGGGGTGGTGGCGCCGGTTCGGTGGGGTTGGGTTGGGGCCGGGGCGGGGTTTGTTGCCTCAGTGGGTGAGACAAAGCCTGGGGGATTACCGGGGGTGGGGGGGCGGAGTTAGCATGGCGTTACATATTACCAATTGCGCTTCTTGATGCTTGAAGGAGACCCACGTGACCAAACGCGCACGGGACGACTCTGCGTCCCGAACCGAATCTGCGCCCCCATCAGCTGGGCAGTGCTCAGCCCAGCCCGACGCGTCAAACACCGCTCACGCCGGCGATGACGCGCCCACCACCTCCTCCACCGCACCCTCGCAAACCTGCGCCAAACCCACAGCGCAAACCACACAATCCACCCAATCCGACGATGCCGTACCAGCCCTCCTCGCCATGACGCGAGCCAATCCTCCTACCGCACTTTGGAACGATTCGGCTGATCCCGATGAATTAGCCGCTGCGATTTCCTGGGGTGCTGTCGGAGCTACCGCCAATCCAGTTATCGCGTTGGCGGCAATTCGCGCTCGCCAAGAGCGTTGGACCACTCGGATTGCTCAATTGGCTGAGCAGATGCCAACCGCCAGTGAGTCCGCAATTGGCTGGAAGGTCATTGAGGAGGTCTCCATTCAGGCTGCCAAATTGCTGGAGCCCGCCTTTGCCGCTCACCGGGGAATCGATGGACGGCTCTCCGTCCAGACCGATCCCCGGCTGGCACGGGATGCCAAGGCTCTTGCCGATCAGGCCGCGCATTTCTCCGGATTGGCGCCGAACATCGTGGTGAAGATCCCGGCAACCTCCGTTGGCCTTGTCGCCATTGAGGAGGCAACGTATCGCGGCGTTTCAGTCAACGTGACAGTGTCATTCACCGCTGCCCAGGCAGTCGCCGCAGGCGAGGCAATTGAACGCGGACTCAAGCGGCGTGAAGCCGAGGGTTTTGACACCGCCAATATGGGCCCGGTGGTCACAATCATGGTTGGGCGCCTGGATGATTGGATCCGCGAAGTTGTCAACCGCGAGCGGATCGCTTTGAACCCCGGGTTCCTCGAATGGTGTGGCGTCGCTGTATTCAAGAACGCCTACCGGGTATTCCAGGAGAAGGGGCTGCGCGCCCGCCTGCTGTCTGCTGCATTCCGCAGCATTCTGCATCTCACCGAGTTTGTGGGCGGCAAAGTGGTGGTATCTCCGCCATTTGCCTGGCAGGTGATGATCAACGACAACGCTCTGCAATTGCCTGCACGCATCGACGTGCCAGTTGAGCCAGCCATTCTCGGCACGCTCCTGGCCATACCCGAATTCCGCCGCGCCTATGACCCACAAGGCATGGTTCCGGCCGAATTCGACACCTTCGGGGCAACCCGCAAGACATTACGCCAGTTCCTCGATGCTGACGCTCAACTCGACGCCCTGGTCCGGGACGTCCTCATTCCGGCGCCATAGGCAAAGGAGATAGGCCATGAGTCAAGAAAACCCGACCCCCAACCAGGGCCCTAACCCGAACCCGAACCCGAACCCGAACCCGAAGCCACACCCACACCCACACCCGAACCCGGGCCCAAACCCAATCCCGCCTCCGCACCCAAACTCGGGCCCGGATCCCGACCCGACCTCCGGCCTCGACCAGCCACTGTGCCCGCCAGGTGATGACGAGGATCAACCCTTCGACACCCTGAAGCCGAACCCACATGCCAAAGTGGTGACCAACTATCAGGGCATGTTGCGCACCGCCGTTCTCGTCTCGACGTTTGGCGGCCTGCTCTTCGGATTCGACACCGGCGTGATCAACGGCGCGCTGCCATACATGCGTGAGCCCGGTGAGCTTTCACCTCACCTGCTCTCGCAGGCAATGGAAGGCGTCATCGCTTCATCACTGCTGGTGGGAGCCGCATTCGGGGCCCTTTACGGCGGCCGGTTGGCGGACAGGCTAGGCCGGCGGCGGACCATACTCATCCTCGCCATCATTTTCACCGTCGCAGCCCTCGGTTGCGCCACCGCACCCAACGTGCCGGTAATTGTCGTGTTCAGGGTGCTCCTGGGGCTTGGAGTTGGCGGGGCGTCAGTCACCGTCCCGGCCTACCTGGCCGAGATCTCTCCCGCCTCCCGCCGGGGAAGACTTGTCACGCGAAACGAGCTGATGATTGTCACCGGCCAGTTCCTCGCCTTCCTATCCAACGCCGTGCTGGGCAACGTCTTCGCCTCGCACCCAGGGATCTGGCGCTGGATGCTGGCCATGGCTGTCATCCCGGCCATCGCACTTTGGATCGGCATGAACTTCATGCCGGAATCTCCCCGCTGGTTCGCCTTGCGCCGCCGCTATGAAGAGGGCCTATCGGTGTTGCTCGAAATCAGATCAAAAGATGAGGCTTACACCGAGATCGAGGAGATCCGTCAGTCAGTAGAGGCCGAGCGCACCGCGCCAAAGTCATCATGGCGCGAACTCCTCACAACACCTTGGCTCCGCCGAATACTCTTCATCGGAATCCTGGTCGCAATTGTCAACCAGATCAACGGCGTCAATTCGATCATGTACTACGGCACCCAAATCATCTCCGCCTCAGGACTGGCGCTTGATGCGTCCCTAGTCGCCAACGTGGGCAATGGTTTGATGAGCCTCACGGCCATGATCTTCGGTATTTGGCTGCTCGGCTATGTTGGCCGGCGGCGCATGGTGATAGTTGGCCTGATGGGCACCACCTCGGCGCACATCGCCATTGGAACGGTGTCCAATGTGATGACGGACGGTCCAGCCAAAGCCTATGTAGTTCTCTCACTGACGATGGCGTTCCTCGCCTTTATGCAAGGAGCAGTCGGGCCGGCCACCTGGGTGTTGCTCTCTGAGGTGTTCCCAAACCGAGTTCGCGGCCTTGGCATGGGCGCAGCGATCTTCATCATGTGGATGACAAACTTCATAATCACCCTGATCTTCCCATGGGCTGTATCGAGCGATGGAATCGGGATTTCGCGCACATTCTTTGTGTTTGCCGGACTCGGCCTAATCGCCATTGCTGCCTGCATCAAATGGCTGCCTGAAACCAAGGGCAAGACACTCGAACAAATCGAATGGACCTTCGCTGACGGCCGCATCCCCCGCTGAACCGGGACGGCATCGGCCAGAATCATTTTGGACTATGGAACTGGACATTACTTAGGAGCAAACATGTCGGAATCCAATTCCCCGCGCCCACTGGGCGTGGGCCTAATCTCAGCAGGATGGATGGGGCGCCTGCATTCGCGAGCATACTTGGCCATGAGGGACAAGTACTCGGACCTTGGAGTAGCCCCGGAACTCATCATCGTGGCTGATCCAGTCACGTCCAACGCCATTGAATTCCAGGAGCACTTCGGCTTCAAAGTGGTCACGGATGATTACCGCGCCGTGTTGGGCCACCCGGATGTGGATGTTGTCTCAATTTGCGCGCCCAACTATCTCCATCGCGATTTCGCTGTGGCAGCAGCCCAGGCCGGAAAGCCGTTCTGGATCGAAAAGCCAATGGGAATCTCGCGCGCGCAATCGGCCGACATTGTCGCTGCAGCCCAGGCAAACGGCCTGCCTACGTGCGTTGGCTTCACCTACAGGGGTGCGCCCGCCATCGTGCGCGCACATGATTTGTTGCGGTCCGGTGCGCTGGGTGCAATCACCAACGTCCACGTCAAACTGAATGCCGACTATTCGGCAGATCCCACCGGGCCCCGCACGTGGCGGTTTGTCCGCGAGACCGGCGGAAGCGGCGTTTTGGGTGACCTGCTGAGCCACGGATTCGATCTGGCGCAGTACCTGACCGGATCGCCAATTGCCGAGGTCAGCGCGCTGATCTCAACGTTCATCGACCAAAGGCCGGCCCCCGGCGGAGGCACCGGCCACCAGGTGCACGCCGCGCCCGATGCCGCAATGCTGCCCGTAGAGAATGAGGACTATGCATCCGTGATTGCCCGCTTTGCAAGCGGGGTGGTCGGGACGTTCGAGTCCTCGCGGGTGGCCGTTGGCTCGCGTTGCGACTACGGCGTCGAGGTCCACTGCACCGGCGGGGCCATCCGCTGGAACTTCGAGCGGCTTAATGAACTCGACATCTGCGCAGGCGACACGCTGCGTGACTACGGCTACACCACCGAGATGTCGGATGAGCGGTTTGGCGATTTTGCCCGGTTCCAGCCTGGCGCGGGGATGGGGCTGAGCTTCGATGACCTCAAGGTGATTGAGGGCTCGCAGTTTGTCCGCTCGGTCCTGACGCACACGCAGCTCGCCCCCTCGGTGGCGGACGGGTTGGCGGCGGCCAGCACCGTCGATGCCGCGTTGCGCTCCGCCAGTTCAGCCACCTGGGTCAAGGTCCCCGCCCCAAACGCCGGCACCACCTTCGAGGACTGACCCAGCCCACCCACACACCGAGGAGGACACCCATGACCAGCTGGTACTACCCTGCCGGCTCCACGGCGCGCGGGGCGTGGACCGACGTAATCGACCGTTCGATCCCAGGCTGGCTGCACACAGGCCTGCGGATCGCAAACCTCTCGCCCGGCGATGAAGTGCGCATGCCCGCCAGGCCAGCCGAGCGGATTGTGTTACCCCTGGCCGGCGAGGGTTTCACCGTCACCACCGAGCCGGCCAACCCATCCACCGCGCCCAGCCCAGCCGAGACGTTCGAGCTGGCAGGCCGCGACGGCGTGTGGTCCGGCCCAACCGACTTCGTCTACGTGGGCCCGCACTGCGCCGCCGGCATCACCGGGGCCGGGCGCATCGCCGTGGCCAGCGCCTACGCAACCCGACCGCGAAAGGCCAGCCAGGTTGCGGCATCGTCGGTGGCGGTGGAGCTGCGCGGCGCGGGGAATGCCAGCCGCGAGGTGCGCAACTTCGGCACCCCGGGCAACCTCGACGCCCAATCGATCATCGCGTGCGAGGTCCTGACCCCGGCCGGCAACTGGTCCTCCTACCCGCCGCACAAGCATGACCGCGAACTGGCCGGCGTCGAGACCGAGCTCGAGGAGATCTACTACTACGAGATGCGCGTGGCCCCCGGCCCCGTCTCCCCGGGACGCGCCGCACCGCTCGGCTACCAGCGGGTCAGCGCCTCGGATGACCGCGCCATCGACGTCCTTGCCGAGGTCCATCACGGCGACATAGTCCTTGTCCCCTTCGGCTGGCACGGACCGACGATGACGGCCCCTGGCTACGACATGTACTACCTGAACGTCATGGCTGGGCCTGGTCGCGAGCGTGCGTGGCGCATCACCGACCACCCCGACCAGGCGTGGATACGCCAAGCCTGGGACTCTGAGACTGTCGATCCGCGCCTGCCATTTGGCGCTCGGAAGCCGTAAAACACCCCGGCGCAACGTCTGGAAACGTCCGCATTACATTCAAGGAGAACACTTAGATGACAATCCCGGTCATAGACCACTTCATCAACGGCCAACGCCGCGCGCCCAGCCCGGACGCGTCAACCTCCAACGTCTTCAACCCGGCCACCGGCCAGGTGATTGCCCACGTCAAAGCGGCTCGCAGCGCGGAGGTGAACCAGGCGGTGGCCGGGGCAGCCGCCGCGTTCGAGGCCTGGTCACAAATGTCGCTTGGCCGGCGGACAGCCGTTCTCTTCGCTTTCCGCCAACTCCTGGCCGCTGGCACGGATGAACTCGCCAAAATCGTGGTGCGTGAACACGGCAAAGTGCTCGATGACGCCCGCGGTGAAGTTGGCCGTGGTTTGGATGTGGTGGATTTTGCCTGCGGCATTCCAGAACTGTTGAAAGGTTCCTATTCGCCCCAGGTCTCCACAGATTTTGACGTCTACTCTTTCCGCGAACCACTAGGCGTGGTGGCCGGGATCACGCCTTTCAACTTCCCTGTGATGGTGCCTTTGTGGATGGCTCCGCTTGCCATTGCCACCGGCAACACCTTCATTCTCAAGCCCTCGAAGCAGGACCCCTCGGCATCGCTCTTCCTGGCCGATTTGTGGACAAAGGCCGGCCTGCCCGATGGCGTGTTCCAGGTGATTCAGGGCGGTCGCGGATCGGTGGCTGACCTGCTGATTCACCCTGACATCAGGGCGATCTCGTTTGTTGGCTCAACGCCTGTGGCGCGGCATATCCATCAAGTTGGCACGTCCCACGGTAAACGCGTCCAAGCCCTTGGCGGTGCCAAGAACCATGCCGTAATCCTGCCCGATGCCGATCTCGACTTTGCCGCTGCATCCACAGTGGCCGCCGCCTTTGGGGCAGCCGGACAACGCTGTATGGCAATCGCCACTGCGGTGGTGATTGATGCCGTCGCCGATGATTTTGTTGAGCAGGTGGTGGCAAAGGCGCGCAACGTCAAGGTGGCTGACGGCATGACGCCAGGGGTGGACATGGGAGCGGTCATTTCCCAGGCCGCCCGTGACCGAATCGAGGACACTGTCGATTCAGCCCAACGCGACGGTGCGGCCATTGTGCTGGATGGCCGCGGGTGGCGGCCGGCGGACAGTCCGGAAGGCTTCTTCACCGGTCCTACCGTCATCGACCACGTCAGGCCTGGGATGCGGGCGTATGACGAGGAGATCTTTGGACCGGTACTGACTGTGGTGCGTGTCAGGGATCTGGATGAGGCGCTCTGCCTGGTCAACGCGAATCCGTACGGCAACGGGGCTGTCGTGTTCAGCGCGTCGGGCGGGGATGCGCGGCGCTTTGTCCGCGGGGTGAATGCGGGAATGATCGGCGTGAACGTCCCGATTCCGGTTCCCGTCCCGTACTACTCGTTTGGCGGCTGGAAAGACTCGTTGATTGGTGAGAGTCATATCTATGGTCCTGATGGTGTGCGTTTCTACACTCGCGCAAAGGTCATCACCCAGCGCTGGCCATCCCAATCACCAAGTCAATCTCAGAGCCAGGGTGCGTCATTCCATTTCGCCTCGGCCAGCTCCTGAAGTCAGCCAGCCGTCGCGGCCGGTTTCCGGACCCGGCCACCGCGCCCAACCCGCTCCCGAACACGCGCCCAGCCGCGTAAGCAGAACCACCCAACCAGGACCTGGGCCAACCCGGCCACCATACCTACCGGCCCAGGTCACACCCCACCCCACCAAACTCCACCAAAACATAGAGCGGCCCTGTCGCTGGCATACCCCCCGGTGCCGCCAGCGACAGGGCCGCATTTGGAAGCGGACGTCCCACCGACGCCGCGAGGCGCCTTAGGCGAGAGCCGCAAGGTACTCGATGGAGCGCTGAACATCCCGGCTCGGACCGCTCGCAGCGTCGGGACTGGGAAGAACAGTGTCTTGCTCCATAACATACCAACCACGGAACCCGACACGGTTGAGCGCTGAGACGATGGCGGCAAAATCCACGTCACCGAGACCCAGCGGCACAAACATGCCGTCAACCACAGCATTGTAGAACGTCGTGGCACCGTTTTGTACCTTTTTCGCCTTACTGGCGTCAACATCTTTGACATGGACGTGCGCGATCCGCTCGGCATAGCGCTCAGCTAGGCGCACAGGATCCCCGCCGCCGGCCATGATGTGTCCGGTGTCGAGCGTCAGCGGGATGGTCGATCCCTCCATCGCCCGGATAATCTCATCCTCGGTCTGAATCATCGTGCCCATGTGCGGGTGCAGCGATGCGGTGATCCCGGCGGCGGCAGCCAGTTCGGCAAGCCGGTCGAGGTTGGCAAACAGAGTCGCCCAACCGGATTCATCCAGGTCAGGCCGCGAATCGTAGCCGTCGGATCCGGTGGCGGCGGCCAGAACCAGGCTGTCAGCCCCAGCGGCAACCAACGCCTCCAACGCCTCCTGCGCCTCCGGCACAGGATCGATGGACGGATCATGCAGCACAACCGGGACAAACCCGCCCACGGCGCGCAACCCGTACTTGGCCAGCGTGGCGGCCTTTTCCGACGGATCATCAGGTAAGAATCCATCTGGGCCGAATTCGGTCGCTTCGATACCAAGCGCCGCCATTTCTTGAAGAACCGTGCTGGGCGGCAGTTGATGCCCCCAACCCGGAACCTCACTCACACCCCAAGAGATGGGTGCAGCTGCGATCTTCATGTTTGTTCTCCTTCCATTCGGACGTCATTTGAGCCGCACGATGCCGCGCAACCCACCTTGCCCACTTGGCAGTTTGGCTCAGGTTCCTGGTGGTTCGCTGGGAGGAATCGCGACAGCGCCGCGCTTCCCCAAGGAGGTCTGCGCTGCGTCGGCCAACTCCAACGCGGCCACTCCATCGAACAACGAAGGCGGTGGGACGGCATCGGCGGCAATTCCTGAAACGAAGGCGTCCAACTCACGGCGGTAGGACGCGGCGTAACGCTGCAAGAAGAACTCCTCATAGCGCGGGCCAGCATCGGTCGAGTGCGCCAGAGTGGTACGCACGGTGGTTGGGGCCTGATTGGCGGCTTGCAGCATTCCAGACGATCCGAAAACCTCGAGCCGCTGGTCATATCCAAAAGCGCACCGCCGAGCGTTGACAATGGTGGCCACCGCGCCGGATTCGGCCGTCGCAACCACCACGCCGGCGTCGATGTCACCGATGTCACCAACCCGCGGGTCGATGATGTTCTGCCCGGTGGCCTGGACCTCGGTGATCGGGCCGAGGAACCAGCGGGCCATGTCAAGATCGTGGATCGTCATGTCGCGGAACATTCCGCCAGAACTCGTCAAGTAGTCCAAAGGCGCCAGATCCAGATCGCGCGAGATGATGGTCAACTGCTCAACTTTGCCGATCCGCCCCTGCCCTACAGCGGTGTGGATTTCGGCGAAAGTCGGGTCAAACCGCCGGTTGAATCCCATCATCGCCCGCCCACCGCGCGCCGCCACGTAAACCAGGCAATCGCGGGCACGGTCCAGATCGAGATCAATCGGTTTCTCGCACAAAACAGCCTTGCCCGCCGCGACGGCGGCCTTGATCAGGTCAACGTGCGTGGGAGTCGGAGAGGCGACAATCACGGCATCGACATCCGCCGCAGTAGCCGCCTCGACAGGCTCGGTTGTGACCCTGACGTGCGGAGCCTGCTGGGCCAGCCGGTTGGCCGCCTCGATGTTCGGGTCAGCCAGCCAGGTGAGGGTGGTTTGCGGGGCGGCGAGAACGTTTTGGGTGTGAATTGAGCCGATTCGCCCTGCACCAACAACAGCTATCCGGATCACGCCGACGCGCCCCCTACCTCGCACAAGCCAGCCGGCCACCTTGACCGGCTCGCACCCTTTCTAACCTAGCCCCGGCGGGCCTGGTGGTAGCGGCGCAGCCCGGTCAAACTCAAGTTGTGGTCCTGTTCCCATTGGCGGACCGCCGGATCCTCCACCGCCAACCCCACCATGGACGATGCCGTCCCTCCCCAAGGCAATTTCCCGTCACCAATCACCTCGACAGGGACCAGGTCTACGCCATCGGCGATGGCTTGGGCCAGGGCGTCGCGGCCCGCAACCGCGAAGTAGAACGGCCGCACATGCACAACCTCCACGCCAGCCGGACTCGCCGCATCTGACCGGAATGCTGGCACCACGGTGCGCGGGCTGACCAGGACTTGGCGCGGGCCGGCGGGCACGGCGTGGCTCTGGGCAATCAGCCGAGCCACCTGCTCCACCGGCAGGATTGAGGTGTCGATCACCAGGTCGAAGTTGGCCAGCCGGCCCAGGTCCACACCGTATATTGCGGCGAACCGCCGGCCCTCGCTGGCTGACCGATCCAAAATGGCGTCGAATGCCTCATCCACCGAGCCGTAGTGCTCAGCCGCCCCAGCCCCGCGCTCCACAACCCGCCGCGCCGCCACATACGGGTCCACGGTCAGCCGGACGTTGAGCGCACCAGGCACAAAATGCCAGGCCATCCGCGAATCGAACACAATCCCGCTGTCCGCCTCCCGGGCCAGGCGCACGGTCATCCCGTCAATCCGCTCGTCAATCGACCAGTCCGATTCAGCGTGGAGGTTCGCCTCAAGAGTCGTCATCCGCATGGATGATGCGATCTCCCGCTGCAGCGACCCAGTCGAGACCACCGGAAACCCCAAGATGTCCGAGAGCTCCGTGGCCACCGAGCTCTTCCCACTCCCCAGCTCACCAGAGATGGTGATGTGGCGCGGCCCAGCCCCCTCAGACATAGCACCAGCCTCCCGCCAGAAAACCACCCATCCCCCAACCCTAACCCCCACCCCAGACCCCCCGTCCT
>JAIRRT010000152.1 GCA_031255835.1 Bifidobacteriaceae bacterium
CGACCGTGAAACCCCAGTTGACCAGCACCAACAGGGCATACGCCAGCGCCTGCCGCGCCAGGAGGCGCCCAAAAGCGAAGTTGGAGAACGCCAGCAGCTTCTGCGCTGCGAACGAGACCACCAGGCCAACCCAGTAGCTCACCGTCACGGCCACCTCGCCCGACGCACCCAGACGCGGCAGGGTCAGCAAGATCGCCACCTCAACCAGATAGCCGCCGATGCCGACCGCAACATAACGCCAAATCCGCCGGTTGGTCAGCACCGCACCAAGGCGGGCCGCCAGCCGCGAGCCTCCACTGGTCATGGCCCGAACCTGAGCATCACAGGCCTATCGACCGATCCTGGTCAACCAGATACAGCGGGCGGCCCACCACCTCGCGGTGGATCGCTGCCAGGTACAGCGACATGATGCCCATCCCCACCAGGATCAACCCGGTCAGGAACGTGATCAGCAGACCCAACATGGCGGTCCCGGTGAAGTCCCAGCCCAGCGGGTCTCCGAGGATCACCTGCTGGATCAGCACAGCCAGCCCTGTGACGAATGCCACAGCAGCCAGCAGTGTTCCGATCATCGCCGGGAAACGCAGCGGCGTGGATGAGGAGGACGTCACTGAATCGCGGGCGAGCCGCGCCAGTTGGCTTCGAGAATAGGTGGGCTTCCCTGCAATCCGAGCTTGCGCTGTGAAGTGCACCTCCGCCCGCTCGAAGCCCAGGGACTGGATGATCCCGCGGGTCAGCCGACCCCGCTCGCTGAACCTGGCAAACGCATCGCGGGCCGAGGCATCCAGCAGGCAAAAGTCCGTCCCACCAGGCGTTATCCCGGCCGGGCCGCCCAGCATGGCAAACAGTCGGTAGAACGCCCCGGAGGACACCCTGGCCAACAGTCCAGCCGTCGGATTTGCGTCGCGAACCCCTACAACGACCTTCGCCCCTGCCCACCAAGCATCGAGCATCTGGCCAATCAGCTCCGGCGGATGCTGCCCGTCGGAATCCAGCACCACAGTCGCCTGGCCCCGAGCGGCCGAAAGCCCAGCCGCGATGGCTGCTTCCTTTCCGAAGTTGCGGGTCAACGCGACCAGGCGGACCCGTGCGTCATCGGCGGCCATCTCGCAGATCCTTGCTGCGGAAGCGTCCGCGCTGCCGTCATCTACGTAGACGATCTCCCAGTCCACCGCCTCGCCAATGCCCTCTGCGCCGCCCTCGCAAATCCCGTTCTCGCCTGCCCGTTCACCCTGGCCAAGGAGCTCCAACGCCGCCAACAGTCTTTGGTGAAACCCCGGAAGCGAACCGGCCTCGTTGTACACCGGCGCAACCACACTGAGCAGCATTTGCCCCACTCTACCGGCCCGGGGGAAGACCACCGGCCGGCGCCGATCCCTGCCATAATCACCACTGTGGGACAAGATGGGGCTGTTTCGGTTCTCCCCCGGCACTCGGCCGGTGCGCGTACACGCGCGCGCCTGCGCGCCGCTGCCCGGATGCTCCCTTTTGCATTGCTGCTGATCTATCTCATATTTCAATTCCGGTTCGTGTATTTGTACCATGATGATTACGGCTATGCCTCGTTGGGATATGGCATCTCCCTGCACGGAGTGCCAGGAACAGATTTCACTCCCGCCCAGGCATTTGAATACCTAAAAGAACACTTTGAAACCGTCAACGGCCGCAACTTCATAGTCCATTTGGCCGTTTTGCCGCACTTGTGGCTTGCCCGTTTGACAATGGTCATCGCCATCCCAGCCGCCTACTACATGCTGTACAGGCTTCTGGGCCGGAAATCTGGTGTCGCGGCAGCGTTCTTGTGCCTGTCCTTTGGGTTCTTCCCCCGCGAGGCATACCGGGTGGGGTTCTATTGGTTCTCCGCATCACTGAGCTACGTGCTGCCGCTGGTGGCCGTGTTCGCCTCGGCATGGGCAATCATGGCCGTGCGCGGAAGAACCGTCCGCCACCCAAGGCTCGTCCTGCTGTTGGCCTGCGCTGGGCTTTTCGCCTCGGCCACATTCCACGAGCAGATCGGCCTCAGTGTCGCCGCCTTTACCGGGTTGCTCGCCTTGTGGCGTGTGTGGAAGGAACGCCGGGTGGCCAAACGCGACCTGGCGCTGTTCATCGCGGCCGTAGCCGGCGCCGCCGTTGTGGTGATGTCTCCCGGCACGCTCAACCGCCAGGACTCCGTTGCGGACGTGGGCCTGTTCCAGCTGGCCAAGCAGAACGCAGTCGAGCTGTTCTCTGTCGCATACAACTTCAGTTGGGCGGTGCCAGTCACGTTGGCCCTGACCACAGCCCTAGTCGGTTGGCTTAACTTCCGGGCTGGACGATGCCGCATGCGAACCCTTGTTGCGCTCGGTGCTGCTGGCATCGTGTTTCTCGCCGCACTGACGCACCCTGGCAGCATCTGGACCGAGTGCTACGGGGCGGTCTACTCGGCGGTGGCGCTGGTGGTGATTGTTCGCTACCTGCTTGTGGTGGGCAGGACGGAACTGGCCATGTTGTTCGTCGGCTCAGTCCTGACAGTCGGGGCGCTGCTGTTTTTCTCCCCGTACATGGTGGCGCGGGTGCTGATCCTGCCGGAGCTGTGCCTGTTCGCTGCGGGCGCACTGGTGATCAGCCAGGTGGCGGCGCCAGCCTGGGCCAAGTGGACGAGCGTTGGACTGGTCGGCGTGTACTGCCTGATCGCCATGGTTTCGATGACGCAGGGTTACGCCCGCAACGCCCCGATCCTCGAGACGTGGCACCGCGAACTCACCAAGATGCACGAGCTTGCGAAGCAGGCGCCGCCTGACACGCCGCTTGGCCCGCTGGTGCTGCCCTCCTATGCCGATATGCGCTACGCCGCCGACGCTCCCGACTACACCGCCTTCTACCTGCGCGACTACTACGACATCCCATCCGAGGTGGAGGTCATCATCCCCCCGCCGCCCCCGGGCACACCCTTGCTGTAGAGCAGGCGCGGATTGGGACC
>JAIRRT010000039.1 GCA_031255835.1 Bifidobacteriaceae bacterium
ATGTTCGGCGCGACTTTCCTCGTGCCATTGATCACCGGATTCCCCCCGGCTCCCACTCTATTCTTTTCCGCAATCGGCACCATAACATTCCTGCTTATCACAGGTAACCGCCTGCCCAGCTACCTGGGCTCATCCTTCGCCTTCATCTCGCCCATTCTTGCTGCCAAGGGGGCCGATGGCGGAGGCTTCGGCTTTGCGCTGTTCGGCGTGTTGGCAGCCGGGCTACTGCTGGCCGCAGTTGGCGCGATAGTTGCCGTGGCAGGAACGGGCTGGCTCAACGCGTTCATGCCGCCGGTGATGACCGGCACAATTGTCATGCTGATCGGCTTCAATTTGGCTCCAGCAGCCTGGGGCCAAGACGAGTCATCCGGTTTCCGGGCCGCACCGCTGACTGGCACAATCACAGTCCTGTCCGTCCTGTTGATCACCGTCCTATTCAAAGGGATCATCGGGCGTCTGTCAGTCCTGATTGGCGTGCTGATCGGCTACGTTGCAGCCGTCATCCAAGGTCAGGTCGACTTCGCTTCAATCACCCAAGCCGGCTGGTTTGGCCTGCCAGAGTTCATGGCACCAAAGGTCAACTGGTCCATTCTGGGAATGTTCCTCCCGGTTGTTCTTGTGCTTGTGGCAGAGAACGTAGGCCACGTGAAATCAGTGGCTCTGATGACCGGCAAGAATTACGATAAGTCGATGGGCCGCGCTCTACTTGCAGATGGCGTTGCGACGTCTCTGGCCGCCATCGGCGGAGGGTCTGGCACCACCACTTATGCTGAGAACATCGGCGTTATGGCGGCAACCCGAATCTATTCGACAGCCGTTTACTGGGTCGCTGCCGGAGCCGCTCTAGTCCTCTCGCTCTTCCCGAAGTTCGGGGCGGCCATCGCGACGGTCCCAGCTGGCGTAATCGGCGGCGCAGGAACGGTGTTGTACGGGATGATCGGACTCCTTGGTGCGCGCATCTGGATCGAGAACAAGGTCGACTTCTCCTCCCCAATCAATCTGATGCCAGCAGCGGTGGCCCTGATTGCCGGAATTGCCAACTTCACATTCTCCATCGGCGACATTCAATTCACCGGAATCGCTTCAGGAACTGTTGCGGCGTTCGTGCTGTACCACGGGATGCGCTGGCTCGCCCGGGTCCGGGGAGTCCCCCAAGGCTGACCAGACGGGATCCCCAACCAGCTCCCCAAGCCGGAACCCAACAAGCTCACCAACAAGCTCACCAACAAGCTCACCAACCCAAGAGGCGCCCCAGGACTGACCCCAGGCCTGGGGCGCCTCAGGGAGTTCAACTCAGGATTGATCCGCCGGCTCGCTGGGCGGGACCTGACCGCTGGTCAGCTCCGAAACCGCCACACAACCAGGCGGGAACGGGATGACCGTGCCGGATTGGGCCGTGACCGTCTCGGCAGGGCGCAGCGACTTGTACTCAGCGCCAATGACGATGTCAACAGACTCATCGGTCCGCGGGTCAAACGTCAAGATGGTGCCCTCCGGGGAGTTGGCCAGCAGCAGATATGCACGGTTCAGCCCAAGCGCACCGGTCCGGATCAGGGCCACACCGGAGTATTCGATCAGCGCGTTCTCGACCCGCCCGATGGCGAACCCACGGGCCTCAAGCGCCTGTGACAGATACGTAGCCGCCCCGAAAGCACTCGAGCCGTTCAGCACGTTGACCGTCACGAGCGCGGCCTGCGGGTACATCGCCGATTCATCCGCGGGGCACGGCACCGGCCCCCAGTCCTCAGTGACAGGGGTTGGCGAGCTAAACGGCGCGGAGACCAGCGGATCCATCCGCCCAAGCAGCGTGGCAATGCTCGCCGCCCCAACCACCACCAGCAGCGCAACGAGCAGCCCAAAGATGGCGGTTTGGCGCAAAATCAGCCGGCGGCGGCGGATCCGGTCGAGGTCCTTGCGGCTCATGCGTCATCAACCACCGGCAGCTCGGAAGTCTTGGCCATCTCGGCGTAGGCCGGGCGGTCCAACCCCAGCTCAGCCAGGTCGAGCACCCGCACATGCAGCACCTGGCGCTGATACAACGCCGCCCTGACCGCGCGGTGCAGCCCGTCCTCCAGGTAGTACGTGCCCCGCCACAACACAACGTGCGCAAACAGATCGCCGTAGAACGTCGAATCCTCGGACAGCAGGTTGCCCAGATCGAGCGTCCGCTTGGTTGTCACCATGTCGGACAGGCGGATTTGACGTGGCGGAATGGATGACCATTGCTTCGGCGTGGCGTATCCGTGCTCGGGATATGGCCGCCCATCGGCGATGGCCTTGAAGATCACGCTCCGAAGTGTACGGAAGATCGGCTCATGGAACTTGCCACTCGCGCCATCGGCCACCAGCAATCCCGCCGGACCCCCAGCCATCCCACGCCAACTTCACCGCTGTGACCGGCGCTCAGTCAGCCGGCGCCGCCGCCGCGACCTGCGCCCCGCCGCCACCAAAATCGCCACAGCCAGCGCCACCGCCTCCAGCCGCCGCCCCTCCCGTTTGGCCGTCCGAGCCCGCCGCCGCAACGCCGCCAGGAACTCGGCATCGGTCAGCCGCCCCTCCGCCGTCCGCTCCCGCCTGGCCTCCAACGCCCTGCCCGCCCGCGCCATCTGCGCGCTGGCCAGCTCCTCGGCATCGTCCGCAGCAATCGCGTTTGTCAGCGACATCCGCCCCAACCGCCGCTCCCGCGAGGAGTACGGATTTGCCGCCACACTAGGCACCCCGCCGATGCCGTCCCCCACCTGACCAAGGTGCTCCGCCAAGCCATCCTCCTGGGGGGCATGGCGCAGGTTCGTGTACAGGGCGGCCAGGTTCGCCTCGGTTGTCTCGATGAACGTGCGTTGGCGCTGGGCGAAGTCGGCACGCAGGTCCGCCTGGCGCTCCCAGGTCTCGTTGATCAGGCGATACAGGTCATCAGCGAACGTATCCACCTGCGGATCAATCACCAGCTCAGGGTGGCCAATGTCATCAGCGAACCACCGGACCTTGTCATGCACATCCAGCGCAATCGGGATGGCGCCCATACCGAACGGGATCACCTGAGCGTGGCCGCGCGTGGCCAGAACAAGCGGGGTCTCAGCAAACTCCGCCAGCCCAGCCGTGGCAGCTGAGGGGTCACCGCGCAGCGGACGGGCACGCGTCAAGAACCCCTCCGCGCCCAGCACGGTGGCGAACTCCAGGTCAAGCGGATGGTGAGGCACCGAGTCGATCTCCCACCCCTCGCGCGCCAAGTGGCGCAGCACCGAAATCTCGGCGGCATAGATCCTGTCCGCATCAAAACCCGCCGCCCGCTGCAACGCATCAACCGAACACTGCACCGCGATCCGCCGCCCCGAATCACGCGGCCGGGCCGCCAAATCCGGGTACAGGGCCGCCGCAAACGCCGTAGGGCACGGCTGAAAACACAGGTTACCGGCCAGTGACCTGGGCAAATACTCCTTGATCGATTCGATTGACCCGCTCGAGCGCAGCCCAAACAGGATCGACTTGCGCACAGTGGCCGTCAGATGCTGCCGGAACGGCTGCCCAAAATCCCCCTGCCCAGGGAAGCGATTATTGCCCACAGCGAACACCGCCAGCGGCACCTCGAACCGCTCCAGCACGCTGGTAGGGATATTCCACTGCCACCCCGAGGCCGATCCCACCACCGCATCAGGCTGGAACAGCCCGCCTCCCCCCAACAACACAAGATCAGCCGTCTGATTGATGCGATCGACGATGCCGGCATCCACCTTCCGCCGCAGGTTGCGGGTTTGGAAGACCGAGAACCCAGCCCCAGCACCCGGGCGGCGCACCGGGGCAGACGGGGGTGCGCCATCGGCGGCTGGGAAGGGTGGGGAGGCGGCCGGGTCTGGGGGCGTTTTGTGCGGACTTTGGGTGGATCTGGAGGTGAAGTAGGGGGCGGCGCGGTCAGGCGCAACGTAGGAATTGAAGACTTGGCGGACCGCCTCGAACAGCACCAAATCACCGAAGTTTCCGGCCGTTGGGATGTCGAAGTGGAACACGCGTAGGGGGCCACTGGCCCCAACGATGGGGCCTTGGGCGGTCGAGACCGTCACCCGCATAGCTTGCCATGGCCCGGCGACAACCCCGTCCAAGCCCTGCTGGCGCCTGCTGGGCAAGCTGGGCGCGAGGTAGCATGTGTGGGCAATCCACGCGTCTTGGTCTACAGGCGCGTCATCGCACAAGATGGGGGAACCGCAATGAGCAATCCGGTCTTCAGCCGCAATCAGGTTTTCGCTGGGACACGGCCGTATACGGAGATCTCGGCCACCACTTTGGAGCAGGCCTACCAGCAGCCGGCCGCGACTCCGTATGACACCGGACGCATGACGTATGACGACGTCATCGTCAAGACAGCCGGGATGCTGGCGATTGTGGTGGTTGCGGGCGTGGCGACTTGGATGTTTGCCCCGCCGCTGATGTTTGTTGGCGTGCTGGGCGGGCTGGTGCTGGGGCTGATCTGCTCGTTCAAGCGTGAGCCGAACCGGGCTCTGATCTTGGGTTATGCCGTGTTCCAGGGGATGGCGCTTGGCGGAATCTCAGGGTTCTTCGAGGCGGCCTACTCCGGGATCATCCTGCAGGCGGTGCTTGCGACTTTGGCGGTGTTCACCGCTGTGCTGCTGCTGTTCCGTTCCGGCAAGGTCCGGGCCACCCCCAAGCTCACCCGGTTTGTGCTGGTGGCGATGCTCGGCTACGTCATCTTCTCCATTGTGAACCTGGTGTTGGTGTGGACCCACGTGCTGCCGGACTTCGGCATTCGGTCGGTGACGGTTGCTGGGATTCCGCTTGGGCTGCTGATCTCAGCGTTTGCCATTTTGCTGGGGGCGTACTCGTTCCTGATCGACTTCGAGTTCATCAAGACCGGCGTTGAGTCTGGTGCTCCGGGCCGGTACGCCTGGACGGCTGCGTTCGGGCTGACCGTGACGCTGATCTGGCTGTACCTGGAGTTCCTGCGGCTATTGAGCTACCTGCGCAACTAGGCGCGGCGCGGCGGAACCGGCGGCGAGCGGCGGAGGTGGGGGGATTCGAACCCCCGAGGGCTTGCACCCAACACGCTTTCCAAGCGTGCGCCATAGGCCACTAGGCGACACCTCCCGGCCAAAGCCCCCAAGAGGATACCCGCAACCTGACCGTCCTGCTCTCCTTACGGCATCGTCGGCATTCAAGGGGAGGCATGCGGGGTGCACCTTGACAACATTCGCGCAGGCATGAGGCATTGCGATGGGTTAGGCTGTCAAAGACCCCTCGTGCGGCGGCAACTCGCTGAACTCCCCCAGGGCCGGAAGGCAGCAAGGGCAGGCGGGCTCTACCGGGTGCACGGGGGGTTTCCCTTGCCCAGGAGCAGTGCGCGGCGCGGCACGGCCGGCCCGAGCGTTGCCGAGCGGCCACGCACCCAGCCGGCCCGGGGTTCCCCGGTGTCAGTGGTGGGCCATAGGGTTACGGCGTGACCCAAGCCTTGTACCGCCGCTACCGGCCGGAGACCTTCGAGGAGGTCATCGGCCAGGATCATGTGACAGGACCGCTCCAAGCTGCACTGACATCGGGCAGGGTGTCCCACGCCTACCTGTTCTCCGGCCCGCGCGGCTGCGGCAAGACAACGTCAGCCCGCATCTTGGCGCGCTGCCTGAACTGCGAGGCTGGGCCCGTGGCCACACCGTGCGGCCAGTGCCAGTCCTGCCGGGAACTGGGCCGCGGTGGTGGCGGTTCGCTCGATGTGGTGGAGATTGACGCAGCCTCCCACAACGGGGTCGATGACGCCCGTGACCTGCGCGAACGTGCCGTCTACGCTCCGGCGCGGGACAGGTACAAGGTGTTCATCCTCGACGAGGCCCACATGGTCACCCCCCAGGGATTCAACGCCCTGCTCAAGTTGGTCGAGGAGCCGCCTGCCCACGTCAAGTTCGTTTTCGCCACCACCGAGCCGGAGAAGGTGATCGGCACCATCCGCTCGCGCACGCACCACTACCCGTTCCACCTGGTCCCCCCGAGCATCATGGCCAGCTACATGGAGGATCTGTGCCGCGCCGAGTCGATCCAGGCCGAGCCCGGAGTCCTGTCCCTGGTGGTGAAGTCCGGCGGCGGCTCGGTGCGTGATTCCGAGTCCGTCCTGGACCAGCTCATTGCCGGCTCGCACGATGCCGTATTGACCTATTCGGGGGCCGTCGCCCTGCTCGGATTCACCCCTGAGAATCTGCTCGAGGCGATGGTGGACGCCATCGACAGGGCGGATGGGGGCGCGGCGCTACGAGCCGTGGATGCCGTCATCGAGGCGGGCGGTGACCCGCGGCGGTTTGTCGAGGACCTCCTGGAAAGACTGCGTGACCTGATAGTTCTAGCTGCCGCCGGCGATGCCGCACTGGCCAGTTTGCGTTCCGTCCCACCCGATGCACTCGGCACCATGCAGGCCCAAGCCAGCCGGATGGGTCTGGCTGTGCTGTCGAGGGCTGCTGACGTTGTCAATGACGGGTTGACCCGGATGATGGGCGCCACCTCGCCCAGGCTCCAGGTCGAGTTGCTGGT
>JAIRRT010000112.1 GCA_031255835.1 Bifidobacteriaceae bacterium
GCCAGCGCCGTAACCGTGGTCGAGTGGGGCGAGGGGATGGCCGAGGCACTGTCCCCCACCCGCATCGAAGTCCGCCTGGAACGCCAACGCGGCGCACCGATGTCCCCCACCGAGAACCCTCCAGACGAGCCCCGCCGAGCATCAATCGAGTGGATAAACCCCAAGTAACCCGCCACTAGCCCCCAGACCCGGCGCCGTGATCAAAGTGACCGCTTCCGGTGGTCTAGCCCCGACGAGAGGTGGTCGCCTGGGCAGGGGCCCACACGGCGTGAACCGCGGTCGGGCGGGGCGACCGTTACCCTTTCGGGGTGGCGCCAAATCGTCCTGCCGACAGCTCAGGTCCGGTGCTCGGCATCGATACGTCCTTTGCTGCTGCGGTTGGCGTGGCCGGCATCGTCCGGCAAAGTGAGGATCCCCGCGGGCAGGTCGAGCAGCTAAGTCCCCTGATCGCCGAGGCCCTGCAAGAGGCGAACCTGCAGGTCAGCGACCTGTCCGCCATTGCCGCTGGCACGGGGCCGGCTCCGTACACCGGCTTGCGGATCGGGTTGGCGACAGCCCGCGCGCTCGCCTTTGCGTTGGGGATCCCGGTTTGGGGAGTCCCCGCCCTGGACGCCCTCGCCGCCGATGCCGCTGCCCGCCTCTCCCCGCCCCCCGGCTCCCGCATCCTGGCCGCCTTGGATGCCAAGCGCCGCGAAACCTACTGGGCGCTCTACCTTGCCGCCGGTGCTGCACCTCCCCGGCTGACCGAAGGTCCGGCTGTGGGTCCGCCCACCTCAGTTCCTCCCGCCGATGTCGTAGCTGCCGGCGGTTCGGAGGAGTACCGGGCCGCGTTGTGCCCCACTCCCGGCACCCCCGACCGAGTAAACCCCCTGGTGGTGGTTGAGTTGGCGGTCCTGCGCGCCGCCCAGGGGCTGGCCCAGCCGTCTGACCCGGTGTACTTGCGCCGCCCCGACATAGCCCCCCCGGCCCCCCGAAAACGAGTGACCCGATGAACCCAGGCGTGGAGTTGCGGAGAGCTGGGGTGGGGGATGTTCCAACCCTGGTTGAGATTGAGCAGGCAACGTTCCAGGCTGATGCATGGAACGCCGAGATGGTGGCCGAGGAACTCACCGGCCAAGGCAAGTACTACATCGTCGCCCAGCTGGACGGGCGGGTTGTCGGGTTTGCCGGGATCTTCTTGGTGGATGATCCGGACATCATGACAATTGGCGTGCTGCCGGACTACCGCCGTCGCGGCATCGGACGGGTGATGGCAGAGCACCTGATCAGGGAGGCTGCCGGGACTGGGGCGAGCCAAGTGTTCCTCGAGGTGCGCGAGACCAATGAGCCGGCCATTGCGCTGTACCGCTCGCTCGGATTCACCCCCGTGCGCCAGCGCCCCAACTACTACGGCCCCGGCCGCCACGCCACAGTGATGCGCCTGCACCTCACGCCCCAGGCTGCATCCCCCGCACCCACCTCTCGATCACCGGAACCGCACGCGGCACCCCAGGCGCCGGAACCGCCCCCCGCGCTCTCGGCGCCGCAAACCGCACCCACCCCCCAGCGCGCACCCAACCCCACGCCCAACCCCACCCCGCCAACCCCGCTGGTCCTGGGGATCGAGACTTCCTGCGATGAGACGGGGGCCGGCATCGTGCGGGGGTTTGAGCTGCTGGGGGAGGGGTTGGCGTCATCGGTGGAGGAGCACGCCAGGTTTGGCGGGGTGATCCCGGAGATCGCCTCGCGCGCCCACGTCGAGGCGATGGTGCCCGTGCTGAACCAGGCGCTGCAGCGCGCCGGCGTGGCGTTGAGCGACCTCGACGCCATCGCCGTAACCGCAGGTCCCGGCCTGATGGGGTCGCTGACGGTGGGCTTGGCGACGGCCAAAGCGCTGGCCGTGGCGCTCGCCAAACCGCTGTACGGCATAAACCACGTGGTGGCCCACGCCTTGGCTGACCAGCTGGTTCACGGCCCCCTGCCGCCCCGAACCATGGCGCTGGTGGTCTCAGGCGGCCACACCTCGCTGATGCTGATCGAGGGCGCCACCATCACGCCCATCGGCGCCACACTGGACGATGCTGCAGGTGAGGCGTTTGACAAGATCGGCCGCCTGCTTGACCTGCCCTACCCCGGCGGCCCGCACATAGACCGCCTCGCCCAGCAGGGTGACCGCGCGGCCTACCATTTCCCGCGCGGCCTGACGCGTCGCCAAGACCTGGAGCGTCACCCCTTCGATTTCTCGTTCTCGGGCCTGAAGACCGCAGTAGCCCGCCAAATCGAATCCTGGATGGACGATGCCGTCCCAATCCCAACCGCAGACCTTTCCGCCTCGTTCTCTGCCGCCGTCAGCGATGTGCTGGTCTCCAAGACGGTAGCCGCCTGCCGCGCATTCGACGTGGACACAGTGGTTGTGGGCGGCGGGTTCTCAGCAAACTCCCAGCTCAGGCACCAGATTGCTCAAGCCGGAGAGCAAGCCGGACTGACTGTGCGCATCCCTCCACTGTCCCTATGCACAGACAACGGGGCGATGATCGCCGCAGCTGGGGCACACGCCATCGTCCACGGACAACCACCATCTGCACTGGACTTGGGAGCCGACTCCTCTCTCCCAACCACCCACTTGACGCCAACAACCACTTAGTCGGGGGTTGCCAGGCCGGCGGCTGGGGTGGGGCGGCCGCGGGGGAAGGGCAAGGGGCGCCAGCTGCCCCAGCGGAGGCGACTGCCAAGGGCTGCTTTGGTTCGCCAGGTGAACAGGGACGGGCCGGAGGCTCGCGGGATGATCCGGGCGCTTGGGCAGATGGCGGACCAGTCGGGGGCGTCCGCCAGAGGCTCCAGGCTCGGCACGCCGGTGATCTTGGCGAACTCGCCTAAGGCATCGGGATGTTGGGCGGTGCGCAGCAGTTCACGCATGTCCTTGCGGTTCCATTGCCACGGCATCACGCGGTCTAGCTCTTCCAACAGGATGTCATCCAGCGCATCGGGCGGGCCAGGGGTCAGCCGCCAGCGCTCGTTCCAGACTTTTGCTGCGGACGGGGCGTCGCGTTTGTAGACCTTCAGGCAGCGTTCGGTTCCTGAGAAGATCACCTCGATCACGGCATAGTGCGGGTCGACTAGATCGGACCAGCGCGGCCCAAGCATTACCGAGTCAATCGAATCGGGCGAGAGCGAGCGCGCTGCCTGCGTGAACTTGGTGAACGCGATCAGCTCCGTCGGTCCGCACAACCGCGCTGGGTACTCAATTCCGGGACCCACCGGGCCAACCACTATCCGCTTGTCCACGCGCTCGCGTAGCTCGGGGAGATCGAGCACCTCTGCCAGAGCGTCGGCAATATCGGCCTGCCCGCGGTGGGGCCGGCCAATCGCATGGCGCAGCGCCGCAAGGCCTACCTCTTCGCCCTCCCCAATCCCGCCTTTCAGTGCGCTTGAACCAAACATCCTGGTTAGCTCGTCAGCCATTTTGGCTACGTCTTCATCCGATGAGACCCGCCTGGCTGGCGCGCCCGGGGTCTCGGGCAGATTCCAACGCAAGAGGGCACGAGCGCGGCCACGTTGACCGACCATCATCACCACGATCCGCCCGCCGGTGGAATCGACTTGGGTGTTGATCCCGGCAAAATCCCTGCCAAAGTCCAGGTGCGTCGGAAAGACCAGAGAAGGCAGCAACGAACTGACAAAACCGCGGTGCTCCGGGCTGATCAGAGCGGTCACGCCGCGTTTCGCCATAACGGCGACGGCGTCATCTTGAGATAGGGGTAACCAGAGAATCACAGTGGCCGCCCCTGTTTCATTTCCTCCACCAACGAATCGACCACCGCTACCAGATCTCCGCCAGAAGCGTCAGCAACAGCGCGTTGACGCTGATAGGAGGCGCCAGCCTGCACCAAGACGGGCAATTGCTCCAGTTCGGTAAGGCAACCGAGCCGCTCGGCTATCGGGGTAAGGCGCTCCAGCAGATTGACCAGGGAATCTGTCACCAGAGCTTCATCGCCCGCCTCGTTGAGGATGACAATGGCCTCCATCCCATAGCGTGCAGCGCGCCACTTGTTTTCCTGAGCGAACCAAGTGGGCAGATACGGCAGCGTCTGCCCGGAATCGAGTTGAGTGGAAAAGTCCTCTACCAGGCATTGGACAAACGCACCAAGCGCCAGCACTTCGCTCAGCGATGGCAGGCCGTCACACACACGCACCTCGACAGTGCCAAAGCGAGGCGAGGGGCGGATGTCCCAACGGATCTCCGTGAAATCATCGATCACCCCGGTGTGGAGCATGTCCCCAACGTACTTTTCTAGCTCTGACCAGCGGTCAAACTGACAAGGCAGCCCAGCGGTAGGCAGCTGCTGGAACATCAAAGCCCGGTTCGAGGCATATCCAGTCGCCTGGCCGCCCCAGAACGGCGAAGATGCAGATAGAGCCTCCAAATGAGGCACATAAGCCAACAGTGCGCGAACGATAGGCAGAACCTTGTCGCGTTCCTCGATGCCCACATGCATATGCACGCCATAGATGAGCATTTGCCGGCCCCACCATTGGGTTCGGTCGATCAGTTTGGCGTAACGCTCCTTGTCAGTGACCCGCTGATTGGTCCATTGCGCGAAGGGGTGAGTGCCGGCGCACATCAGATCAACCCTCAGCGGATCCACGATCTCCGCCACCAAGTCGCGGTATCGCACCAGATCATCGCCAGCTTCACGGACAGTGGCGTGCGGGGCGGAAACCAATTCGACAGTGTTGAGCAGCAATTCCTGCCGTATGCCTGGATGCTCTTGCCCTTCCGGTCCGCGGACGCGATCAAGCACGGGGCCAGCCACTTGGCGTAGGTCCCTCGAATCGCGGTCCACCAACGCGATCTCCCATTCCAGGCCGACACTCGAACGTTTCGAGGTCGCGAACGGAATCGGCGCGCTCAATCCCGCCATGCACCCACTTCCTCAGTGCTCCTGTGACGCCTGCCGTAGGCAAGGTGTCACGACGATCACCGAGTGTCGCCCCGCCACTCTGGTCAACACGGCAGTGGCGTGGGCCTCGCCTCTCAGACGCAGTTCGTTGCGCAATGAGTCAGGGTCGACGTCGATGCCGCGCTTCTTAATGGTTAAGTGTCCCACGCCTCGGGCCCTTAGGTAAGCCCGAAGTGTGGCGACTTTGTATGGTATGACATCGACCACCCGGAACGCAGCGAACAGGTTGGCCGTGTCGGCGCAGCCGTCGGCTGTCACGTAGGCGATGCGAGGGTGCACCAGCCGGGGATTGTCCAGGCCAGCCGCGCTGGCCGCCTCCGCAATCAGACTCCCGCGGACGATGGCGCCGTCAGGTTCAAGCAGGAAGTCACCCAGTTGCCCGCTCGCCAACCGTGCCCCGGGCTGCTCATCCAGTTGGGTGGCTTGGTCTCCCGACAGCACCAAAGCGCTACGCCCGGCGCGGCCGGCCGCGCCGGGTAACCGGGCCAAGGGGCCAGCCCACAAGGTGCACTCGACTACTGTGCCGTCATCGGACACCCACTGGGCTTCATGATGCGGGGGCAGGGCGGCGTGGGGCACGCCTGGCGCGATCTTCAGCCCAAGCGGGCGGTCCGCACCCAAAGCGAGCAGGCGATCAAGCGGGGGAGTGTAGGCGGCCGGATTGAAAACCCGCCGCCCGGCGCCGGTGCGCCTGGAGGGATCAGCGAACACTGCATCGACCCCCAAGCCGTCCAGATCGAGCGTCAAACCGTCAGCCTCGATCACTTGCGCTGAGGGGAACAGGTGAAGATTGTGCCTGGCCACAGCCGCTGTGGTCGGGTCCACCTCCGCGGCGGTGACTCGCAAACCCAGCGCCGCCATCGTCATCGAATCCACGCCGATTCCGCAGGTTAGATCGGCAACGTGGGTCAGGCCGGCGCCACGGTAGCGCCGGGCGTGATGGGCGGCGACTTTCAGCCGGGTGGCCTGCTGCAACCCGGCATCGGTGAACAGCATGGTCCTGGCGAATTCACCCAACTTGGACTCGGCCCGCTGGCGCAGACGCGACTGGGTCAAAGCGGCGGCAACAAGCCGCGGCGGCAGGCCACGGCGGCGCAGCCCCTCGGACAGCTTCATCGCCAAATCCGGCGCGTACGGCGGCAGCGAATCGAGCAGAACGCGGCCAGCCGGCGAGGTCAGCTCGGCAATGTCTTCAGGCGTCACGGGCGGGAATCAGTCCAGACTCAATCCAGAGTCAAAATGGGATCGCCTGCCCGGATCGCCGCGCCATAAGCGGTCAGCTCGGCCGGCCCAGGAGGTGCAGCCTGCAGCGCGATCACCGGAACAATCGGGCAAAAGCCGGCCTGCTTGACGGTTGTCGGATCCCAGGTGGTCAGTATCTGCCCCTTCTTCACCACGTCGCCGATGCCGATTCGCGGCTTGAAACCTCGGCCTCGCAATTCGATGGTGTCCAGACCCAAATGGACCAGGATCGCTTGCCCGTCCGCGGATTCGACAATGAACGCGTGCGGGTACAGCGAAACAACCACCCCATCAACCGGCGAGAGCACCTCCATGCAGGCGCAATCAGGATCGATGGCAATGCCAGGACCCATCATGAGCTGGGAAAACACCGGGTCAGGGACTTCGGTGAGGGCCGTTACGGTGCCGGCTACGGGCGCCGCTACGGTTACGGTCACGGTGACCTCCTGCAGGCAGGACCACTGGAAGGCTGACCGGTCCGTTCTGGGCCTCGGGCGGACCGGCTCGTTGTCGGGGCGGCACCCGGCGCCATGCGGCGGGATGACACGACCGTCCAACCCTATACGCCCGCACGCTCCCGGCGCCGGGACATCTCACCGACACGCACTGGCTGGCACTCGCCTTGACCGAGTGCTAACCGAGGTTCTAGATTCTCCTGGTGTGCCTTTCAGGGCGCGCAGTGTGTCTGTCAGGGCGCACAGACCGAATCGGCCAACCTTGCTCGGCCCCGCGACGGCGGGCTTGGGCGGCACGAGCGGTCGCATCCGAAAACTGTTCACAATCGATATGAGCGAAGGTGAGGTACGCAGTGTCGGTCTCTATCAAGCCGCTGGAAGACAGGATCGTGGTCCGTCCGCTCGAGGCGGAGCAGGTCACCGCGTCCGGGTTGGTCATTCCAGATACTGCCAAGGAGAAGCCACACGAAGGTGAGGTGATTGCGGTCGGACCAGGGCGTTTCAACGACAAGGGCGAGCGCACACCAGTGGATGTTGCCGTAGGCGACAGGGTGATCTTCGCCAAGTACGGCGGCAGCGAAGTCAAGTACGCCGACGAAGATCTGGTGATCCTGCGGGCGAGTGATGTGCTCGCCATCGTCGGCTAGCGTGTAGGGCGAACCATTGGGCTGAACTCCACCACATGAGGTGGAGGTGGCACAAAGTGCCTCACGCGAGGTCTGAAGGCCCCACCTCCCAGCCGGGGAAGTGGGGCCTTCAACACATCCAATGTCCGAGGAGGGAAACGGATGAGCAGAATCGGCGACCTTTTCGCACGTCTTGGTGGAGCCGATCTGTCGGTGTTGAAGGCCATCCCATCAGCTAGGGGCGATTTCCAGCAGATGGCGGCGATTCTGCTCTCGACCGCCGGCGTGGCCACGTTGTCCATGTATTTCGCGTTGACAACCGCCGTGTTCCGGGGCGGCCAAGAGCTAGCCCAAAGGGCGGACGATGCCGAGGCGGTCTCGAGCGCTTTGAGTGCACCTCCCGGGTGGGTTGCCTGGTTGTTGGCCATCGGTTGGGGCATGGTCATCTTGAATCTGGACCGCTACCTGACCACGTCGATGACGTCATCTTGGCGCGTGCCGAAACTGCTGGCGATGGCGTCGGTGCGCTTGGCGTTGGCCCTGGTGATTGGGCTTGTCATCTCAACCCCGCTTGTGTTGCAGGTGTTCCGCTCCGACATCCAGACCCGCATGCAAGAGGCCAACATCGCTGAACAGCAGCGGCAGCTGACCGAGCTTGAGGCGGCCTATGAGAAGAACCGGACCGTTGCAAACGACGGGGTAACAGCGGCCGAGGCCGCTTTGGTGGAAGCCAAGGAAGGTGGGCTGGATCCCCTGTCGGATTCCGCTTTGAAGGCGGCCGAGACAACCACCCAGACCCTGCAAACCGACCTGGACAAGGCGGCAGCAGATGCCCAACGTGCCCAGGACGTGTGGAGTTGCGACTACTACGGCAACCCGACCCGCGAGGAGCTCACAGAGCTTTACGGCGATGCCGGCGGCTGCTCTGGTAAACCCGGCCCCAACTATCCGGCCCCTGCCCTAAAAGAGCAGGCCGATGCCGCCAAAGCCAAGGTGGGTGACCTGCGCAAACAACTCGATGCTGCCCGTGAGGAGGTTGCCCGGATCAGGGGTGATCTGACCGCTGGAGCCGAGGGTGCCCGCTCCGATGTGGCCAGCGCCGTCGAGGATGCCGAAGCCAAACTCCTGGCGGCCCGCGAGCAGCGCAGCGCTGTGGAGGATGACTACATGGCCAAGCAGCGCGAGGTTCAAGATGTCACCACCGCCAACGTTGGCCTGCAATCCCAAATCGAGGCTCTGTGGAGCAGTGGACGGGGCAATCTGCGGGTAGCTCACCTGGTTGTGGCTGCGCTGTTTGTCCTGATCGAGCTGCTGCCGGTGCTGGTCAAGACGCTGCGATGCTGGGGTCCTACCACCGCCTATGACTCCCTGCGTGAAGGCGAGGAGGCCAGGGTGATGCGCCGCTACCCGCGTGACGCCGATGCTGAGGACGCCATCGCAGATGATCTGATCGCCACACGCATCGAGATTGCCAAGGACCGCCACGAGCGAGAGAAGTCGGTTGGGCTGGCAACGAACAAGCGGTACGCGGAGCTGGCTGAGCGTGTGGCGCGGGAGCGCATTGATCGAGCCGACCGCGAAACGCGCTAGCTCGCGCGCGCTGCTCGGTACAATCCGTGGGTGGACTTGACCGGTACCCCAGAACCTCGCCCCGCCTCATCCGCCCTGCCTGCCCCACCTGACTCCGCTGCCTCACCCCCTGGGTCCCCTGCACCCGCCTCGAACTGCGGACCAGCCTCGCCATGCGGCTGCGAGCAGGACCAGGCAGCCGACCACCAACAGGCCCGCGACCCGTTTGGGTTTGTGGGCCTGACGTTTGATGACGTCCTGCTCCAGCCGGGCTACTCCGAGGTTGTGCCCTCAGCCGCCAACACCTCGACCCGGGTCTCGCGCAACATTGAGCTGACCATCCCGCTGGTCTCCTCAGCCATGGACACCGTCACCGAGGGACGGATGGCCATAGCCATGGCCCGCCAAGGTGGGATCGGCATTATCCACCGGAACCTGTCGGTTGAATCCCAAGCGGCCATGGTGGATCAGGTGAAACGGTCAGAATCCGGAATGGTCTCAGACCCGGTCACAATAGGGCCTGACGCCACCCTGGCCGAGCTTGACGAGTTGTGCCGCATATACCGGGTTTCAGGGTTGCCAGTAATCGATGATAACCGCGTGTTGCTCGGTATCATCACAAACCGCGATCTGCGTTTTGTGCCGCGTGAAGAGTTCTCGACAAGGCTTGTTCGCGATGCAATGACAAAGGCACCCTTGATCACCGCGCGCGTTGGTGTCAGTTCTGACAAAGCAGCAGAACTCCTGGCCCACCACCGCGTAGAAAAGCTTCCAATAGTGGACGATGCCGATAGGCTGCGCGGGCTGATAACGGTCAAGGACTTTGTCAAGTCAGAGATGTATCCCAACGCCACAAAGGATGCTGACGGCCGGTTGATTGTGGGGGCGGCGGTCGGGTTCTTCGGTGATGCCCTGGAGCGTGCCTGGGCCCTGATCGAGGCCGGCGTGGACCTTCTGGTTGTCGATACTGCCCACGGCCACTCCAAAGCGATGATCGCGGCGATAGCCTCCCTGAAGGCTGATCCGCGCAGCAAGGGCGTGGACGTGATTGGCGGCAACGTGGCCACGCGAGCAGGGGCTCAGGCCCTGATAGACGCCGGTGTGGACGGGGTCAAGGTGGGAGTTGGGCCCGGCTCAATCTGCACCACCCGAGTGGTTGCCGGGGTGGGGGTGCCGCAGATCTCAGCCATCTCACAGGCTGCACTGGCCTGCCGCCCGGCCGGCGTACCACTGTGCGGCGACGGCGGACTGCAATACTCCGGTGACATCGCCAAAGCCATTGTGGCCGGCGCAGACACAGTGATGTTGGGCTCGTTGCTGGCAGGCTGCGATGAAGGGCCAGGCGAGCTTGTCTTTGTCAACGGGAAGCAATACAAGCGTTACCGCGGAATGGGCTCGCTGGGAGTTATGGCGGCCCGCGGTGGCCGGTCATACTCGAAGGACCGCTATTTCCAAGCCGATGTTGCGCGTGATGAGAACATTGTGCCAGAAGGAATCGAAGGGCAGGTGCCGTACCGAGGCCCGCTGGCTGCTGTTGCCCATCAACTGGTGGGCGGATTGCACCAGTCGATGTTCTATGTAGGCGCAAGCTCAATCCCCGAACTGCAACAGCGCGGGCAATTTGTCCGGATCACTCCGGCGGGCCTGCGTGAATCCCATCCACATGACATCGAAATGATTGTCGAAGCACCAAACTATTTCAAACACTGACATTTCAAGTCCGAGCCCGGCCGGTGCCACACAGACCGGCCGGAAGGGAGTCCCTCAATGCCAAGCCGCCCCCGGCCCGCCGCCAGCCCCAGCCCGCGTAGCGCTGGACGCACGGCCGCCCGGCGCCGCGCCCTGGTCGCCAAGCTTTTCAACCCAACCTGGTACGCCAAACGGCGCTTTGCTGGTGATGGGAAGAAGCCAGGCCAAACCGAACTCGATTCCGGCCAACTCCTGGAGGACTACCTGACCTATGGGGCCGCCCTGGATATCCCACCCCACCCGCTGTTTGATCCAGTGTGGTACCGCAGTCAACTTCCTCAAGACCTACAGGACGCACCACCGGACTGGCTGGCGGTTGAGCACTATCTGACTGAGGGACGCAACCTTTCCCCCCACCCCTGCTTCGATCCGGCATCGGCGGCGGGCAAGGCTGCACCGCGGGACCGCAACCCGCTCTTGAACTACCTGAAGGACCGCTCCACCTGGCGGTTGGCACCCAACCCGCTGTTCTCCGGCTCCCACTACCTGGGCCTGTATCCCGACGTGGCCCAGGCCGGCTCGCAGCCGCTGGTCCACTACCTCAGGGTGGGGGAGCGGGAGAAGCGGACAGGTTCCGCGCATTTCGATTTCGCGGTGTACAGGGCGCTGGCTGGGCGTCCCATGCGGCACGGCGCCATGGCGGATTTCCTTTCCGGGCACCTGCCACCAGCTGCCGACGGTGCCGCTCAACTGCCGTACCGCGCCATCGAAAACCCAGCTCAAGTGGTGGACGCGATGGCCGAGGCGCGCTGGGCCTACAGCGAGAAGGCTGTGCTGCGCCGGGTGCGGCTGTACAAATCGGTTTCGCCGTTGTTCGATCCCGCCTGGTATGTCACCAGGCGCTTTGGCGCCACCCTGGCTGATGTGGCCGACCGCCTGGAATGGGGCACCTGGCTGGATGACTACCTGCTCAAAGGCGCGGCCCTCGGGCTGTCCCCCCACCCGCTGTTCGATCCGGCCTGGTACACATCCCAGTTCCCCTGGACCGGGCGCGGCACGCTGGCGGTCACCCACTATCTGGCGCGGGGAGCGAGCCTGTCCCCCCACCCGGCATTCGATCCGGCCAGCCCAGCCGCGCAGGCCGCGCAAAGCGCCGGGGAGGGCGTCAACCCGCTGGTCAACTACGTAACCAATCCCGAGACATGGACCCTGGCCCCCAACGAGGTGTTCGATGGCGCCAACTACCTGGAGCTTTATCCGGACGTTGCCTTGGCTGGCGTCAACCCGCTGACCCACTATCTGGCGTACGGCGAGCAGGAGCACCGCTCGCCATCGGACCAGTTTGACGTCAAGGCCTACCGCACGGCTGCCGGCCTGCCCGATGATGCTCCCGCCCTTGTGCACTATCTGTCTGATCGCCTGGCCGCCGGCAAGCTCGATTGCGATCAGATCGCCTTCCCCGAGCAGGCCAACCCGGAGGTGTCGATCATCATCCCGGTGTATGGCCAGTGGGCGCACACCCGCGCCTGCTTGCGTTCCTTGGCGGCCGCCAAATCCACCGCCACCTTCGAGGTAATAGTGGTGGACGATGCCGGCCCTGACCAGACGTCCGAGCTTCTCGCCAAAGCCCCTGGCGTGCGCTTGATCCGCCACGAGGTCAACACCGGTTACATCGGCGCCTGCAACACCGGTATCAAGGCGGCTCGCGGCGACATGGTGCTGCTGCTCAACAACGACACCAAGGTGGATCCAGACTGGCTGGACCCGTTGGTGCAGACCCTTCGGTCTGATGGCGTTGGCTTGGTGGGAGCCAAACTGGTCTACCCGGACGGCCGGCTCCAGGAGGCCGGCGGGATCATCTTTTCTGACGGATCGGGCTACAACTATGGCCGCTACCTTGATCCGGCCGATTCCCGCTTCAACTACCAAAGGCGAGTTGACTACTGCTCCGGTGCGGCCGTCATCGTGCGCAAATCGACTTTGGATCAATTGGGTGGCGGGCTGGATGAGACGTTTGCCCCGGCCTATTACGACGACACTGACCTGGCGTTTGGGGTGCGCAGCCTGGGGCTGGATGTGGTCTATGAGCCGCGCAGTGTTGTGATCCATGATGAGGGCACATCGCACGGAACCGATGAGACCTCCGGCATAAAGACGTATCAGCGGGTCAACCGGGAGAAGTTCCGCGCAAAATGGGCCGAGGCTTTGACCCACCAGCCGGCGCCTGGCACCTCACCTGAACGGGCGGCCAGGGCGCGTCAGGGCAATGATCTGGTGGTTGTGATTGACCACTATGTGCCCAGGCCGGACCAGGATTCTGGTTCGCTGCGGATGTCCCGGCTGTTGGCCGAGTTGGTTGCCCAGGGTCACGGCGTGATTTTGGTTCCGGCCGACGCCTCAGCGTCCGGGCGCTACGGAAAGGCGCTGCGCCAGGGCGGCATCGAGGTGGCCCACGGCCGCCACAATTGGCCCAAGTTCTTTGCCGATTTGGAAGGGTCGGTCAGGGCGGTGGTTGTCTCGCGCATTTCCACAGCGCTGGCGTTTGCGCCGATCATCCGTTCGGCTCTGCCTGGGGTTCCGTTGTTGTTTGACACAGTTGACCTGCACTTTATGCGCCTGGAGCGTGAGGCCCAGCTAGCCGCTGTCCCGGGCGCGGACGGCCAGGCCACTTTGACCCGTGAGCTTGAGCTGGCAATGATCCGTTCAGCTGACACCACTCTGGTGGTTTCCGGTGTGGAGCATGCGCTCCTTGCCAATTTGGTGCCCGATGCCGATGTCCAGGTGCTCTCCAACGTGCACGCCCCGATCCCGGATTCCCAGATACCGCCAATTGACGGACGTGATGGCCTGGTGTTTGTGGGCAGTTTTGCTCACACGCCCAACCTGGATGCCGCCGAATGGTTCACATCCAAAGTGTTGCCTCTGGTAAGGCGCGAGTTGCCTGATCTTCCCGTTGTGATTGTTGGCGCGGATCCGCCGCCGGACTTGGTTGCTGAGGCTCCCGACGGCGTCGAGTATGCCGGCTGGGTGCCTGACCTTGGTGAGGTGTATGGCCAGGTGCGAGCCGCCATCGCCCCTCTGCGTTACGGCGCCGGGGTAAAGGGGAAGGTCGGTGAGGCAATGGCCTACGGCGTCCCTGTTGTCACCACCCCAGTGGGTGCAGAAGGTATGTCCCTGGACGATGGCGCAACCGCCTTGATAGCTGAGGACCCACAAGACTTTGCGGCAGCAATCTGCCGGATTGTCCGCGATGATCAGCTATGGCGAGCAATATCAAGCCAAGCCCGCAACCACATCAACAACCTGCTAGGCCCACAAGCCTTCTCCCAAGCAGTCCAACAGGCCATCCCCTCAACCAACCCCACCTAATCCCCACCCCCAGCCGCCCTGGCCAGGTGAGATCTACACCAACTTGTCGAGATCTACTGTGTAGGTCGCCTTGACCTTGCCCACCTTGGCTGTGATTGTGATGGGGCCGTTGTGGTCGCGAATGTTGGTGGCAAGCGTCACCTTCCCGCGTGCGTCAACCTGGGCGAGCGCCGGCGCGGAGGATGTCCACACCGGGATGGCGCCACGACCGCAACTGCCCAGCACCGGCCTCCCATTTGGGTTCTCTC
>JAIRRT010000160.1 GCA_031255835.1 Bifidobacteriaceae bacterium
CCGCCCCCGGTCGCCCCGCCCCGGCCCCCGGTCGTCCCGCCCCCGCGCCCGGTCGCCCCGCCCCGGCCCCCGGGCGCCCCGCCCCGCGCCTGGTCGCCCCGCCCCGCGCCCGGTTGCCTCGACTCCTCAGTCGCGCGGCGCACACCGGCACCAAGTTGGTGCCTCTTAAGCGCTCCAACCCCAACTAAAACCCCAGGTCAGCGAGTCACGCACCGCGAGAAGGGCGCAAGGTGACCCAACTCGCGCCCCCGGGAGGGGGCGCGGCTCGCGACGTGCGGGCGGCCGGGCGCACCGCGAGGGTCAGATGCGGACGGATGGCGGGGTGGCGGGGGTGACTACGGGAGCCAGGACTGCGGGGTGTTTGAGGGGTCCCCAGTAGGTGCGAGGTGGCAGGGGTGGCTACGGGAGCTAGGACTGTGGGGAGATACGGGGGAGGGGGCGGCCTTCTATTCGGGCGGCTGCTACCTCGGTGGCTAGGTGGACGGTGCGCTGCGGTCCTAGACCTGCGGCGATCCCGGCCAGTAGTCCGGCGCTGGCCGCATCCCCGGCGCCGGTGGTGGACACAACGGTTGACACCTGCTGCGCCGGGAACCAGCCGCGGACATCAGCCCACTGCTCGGCCTGCCTGGCCAGCACCTCACCGCCTGCCGCGAGCCGCTCCCGCCCGCCCGTTGCCAGGTAGATCCCCCGCTCACCGCACATGATCCCGACGATGCCGTACCCCACCTCCACCAGCTCGCCCGCCAAACGCTCCACGCTGGCCGCATCGAATGCGCCAGGCAGACCAAAAGCGCTGGTCAGATCATCAATCGAGGGTGAGAACACGTCGGTCAGAGGCCCTGGCGCACCGAGAATCTCGCGCCAGGGGAGTTTGGCGGCCGGGGACTGCGGATCCACCACAGCCATGTCAAGGGATGTGACGTTTCCCTGACCACGTGACCGGGTGAGCAGTGCGCAGAGGTGACGGCCGGCATCGTCCACCATGCTGCGCATGAGAGGGGGGTAACCGAAATGGACCAGCCCGCCGTTCGGCAACCGCGCGTCGCTTGCGGTGTACAGGTCATTGGCGCCGGGGTGGTGCAGGAACATCCGGTCCTGACCGGCCGGCTGGAGTACCACAGAGTAGGAGGTGGCGGCTGGCAACGTTGTCAGCTCGGCGCCGCCGGGGAACATCTCGCCGGCAATTTGGCGGACGATTCCCCCGGGTCGGTCCGCTCCAATGCCGGCTGCCACGCGAACTTGTAGCCCCAGGTCAACCAGGGCTCCGCCGGCCCCAGCCACCGCACCGCCGAGCCGCATTGACAGCGGCCCGACGGTGCGAAGGCTTCCGGCGGCGAATGACCCATCTCCGAGTTGCCTCGGCTCCAGGTCAAGGCAGATGTGGCCTATGACGGCTACCTCTGCCATGGGCGCCTCCTGGGGTCCTACACGCCGATGTTCTTGAAGGCGTCCGGCGTTACCTTGAATCCCTTGGAACGGATTGCTCCAATGACGATCCCGATTGCCAGCCACGAGAACCCGACAACCAATGTGAGCGGCTCGAAGCCACTCCAAACATACCCGAGGATGAGCACACCAAGCCACGGGCAAATGAGGTACTTCAGATAGTCCTTGACGGTGTTGCGCTGCTTCTGCTTGACGAAGAAGTACCAGAAGACGGTGAAGTTCAGCACAATGAACGAGCTGAGCCCACCGAAGTTGATAAATCGCACAAGCTGCATGGCAGGAATCAGTGCCGCAATCATTGTGAATGCGCCGATGAAGAAGATCGTCAAGTGTGGTGTTGCATACTTCTTGTGGATCTTCCCCATGAACGCCGGCATGAGCTTATCGCGTGCCATGGAGAACAGGATTCGGGTGATGGCTGACTGGGCCGCCACCGCGTTCGGGATGGCGGTTGCGATGATCACGACAAGGTAGACGAATAGTCGCAACCCTTGCCCGCCTACCTCTTCGACAACTTGGAAGAAGCCTGTTTCAGCGAAGTCCGCGGTCGGTTCCTTGCCTCCCCACGCCAGCTCGGCAACCCAGGTGGAGGCGATGAAGATCAGGCCGATGAACAGCAGCGACAGGAACGTCGCCTTGCCCACGGTCTTCTCGGGGTTCTTGGTCTCTTCAGCCAGCGTGGAGATACCGTCAAACCCCAGGAAGGACAGGCAGGCGATCGATGCCGCCGCTGCGATGAACGTCAGATTGATCTTGCTGGGATCGAATATCGGTGCCAACGGTGACGCCAATTGGGTTGTCTCAGCTCCAGGACCCAAGATGTATTTGAGGGCAATGACGATGAAGATGATGACAGTGGCGATCTCCAAAGCGAAGAACACCCAGTCGACGATGGCCGTGAACTTGATTCCGCGGAACGTGATGAACGTGTTGATGACCACAAACAGCAGCACCCACGCAAAGATGGGGACTTGTGGCACCAAGTCGTGACACCAGATGCCGGCAAAGCCATACAGCAGAGCCGGAATGAGGATGTAGTCGATGAGGATCAGCCAGCCGGCAAAGAACCCGATGTGAGGATTGATACCGCGCTGAACATAGGCGTAGACCGAACCGGAGATCGGGAACTTGCGTGACATCTGAGCGTAGCTCATCGCCGTGAACAACATGGCGATAAGACCGACCAGATAGACGAACGGCACCATACCGTCAGATTCGAGATGGACCTCGCCGAAGATCCCGAATGGGGCGACGATGACCATGAACAGCAGGCCGTAGACGATGAGATCTTTGAGGGTCAGTTCGCGCTTGAGCTGCTGCTCATAGCCGAACTGTTCGAGGCTCCCGCCGGAAGAACCGGCTACTGGGGCAGAGCCTTGAGTCTTGTTACTCATGATTTGGTGGGGCTCTCAATCAGTCGTTGTCGTGGCGGGAGAAGAAGTCCTCCACGATGCGGTTGTATTCGTCCTTCTGCTCCACGTGGACCAGGTGGGTGCCCATGAGCAGGGCCCACTCGCAGTTCGGGATCAGATCGACAATTTGCTTCGAGATGAGCGGAGTGGCCTCGTCGGTGACACCGGAGGTGACGAGGGTGGGGATGGTGACGGACGGCAGGCCGGGCGTGACGTCCCAGCCGGACAGCTTGCCGACAACCATGAACTCGTTGTAGCCCTGCATCGTGTGGTAGACGTCGCCCATGCGGGAGAACGAATACTCGACGTAGTCGGGCTGCGGATCAAGGGCGCAGACATGGCGCTTGTAGTAGACGTCCGATGCCGCCAGGTACTCAGGAGACTCGTAGTCCTCCTCTGCGAGGCCCTTGAGGATGGCGAGGCGGTGCTCTTCCGGCAGCCAGTCGATGAGCCGGTTGGCTTCGGAAACCCACAGATCCATTTCTGCAGGGGATGAGGCGACAACCATGGACTTCACGCCCTTGGGCTGGGAGATGGCGTACTGCATGGCCAGCATGCCTCCCCAGGATTGGCCGAGGATGTGAACCTCGTCGAGGCCCAACGCGTCGCGGACCACGTCGATCTCCTCTTGCCACAGTTCAGCGGACCACAGGTCCGGCAGATACGGCGTTGGCGAGTTGCCGCAGCCGAGCTGGTCGTAGTAGATGACCTCACGGCCGAATTCGGCCACGCCGTCGAGCGACTTGAGGTAGTTGTGCAGCGCACCTGGTCCGCCGTGGAGGGCCAGGAGTGGAGCCTTGCCGGGCTCGGACTCGCCGACCCGCTCATACCACGTCTCATAGCCCTTAAACGGGATGGTGCCCTGCACAACCTTGAGCTTGCTGCTCTGAGTCATCGATAAGTGCCTTTCGTGTGTTGAATGCCTATTGGACGGACACACGGCCTTGTGGTTCGCCCGCCAAGCAATGAGGGGCCTTTGGGGCCCCCAACGGGACAGAAAGAGCGCCATGAGTCCGAGACCGCGGCCCATGGCGTCTTCACCAGGCAAGCACATTTGTGTTAACAGATTGTTACTTTGTTAACGGCATGTTACGAGCCCAGTTGGTCCTATTGGCTTCCGTGCTCACCAGGGCTGACCTCAGCGCCCAGGACGCCTAAGCTGGGCCAACGTGAGTAACGAGATCGAGATCGGCCGCGGCAAACGCGGCACCCGTGCCTACTCCTTTGACGACATCGCCGTGCTGCCCTCGCGCCGCACAAGAGATCCCGAGAACGTCAGCCTCGGCTGGCAGATCGACGCCTACCACTTCGACACTCCCGTCCTGGCCGCCCCGATGGACTCGGTGATGAGCCCTGACACAGCTGTCCTTCTGGGCCAATTGGGCGGGCTCGGCGTACTGGACCTTGAGGGCCTGTGGACCAGGTATGAAGACCCGGCTTCGCTGTTAGCTGAAATCAGTGAACTGTCGGCAGAGGCCGCCATCGGACGCTTGCAGGAAATCTACTCAGCTCCTGTCAGGGCGGAGCTGATCACGGGACGCATTGGGCAGATGCGCAAGGCGGGAGTCACCGTGGCGGGCGCCTTGTCCCCGCAGCGCACCCAGGAGTTCTGGCGCACGGTGGTCGATGCCGGAGTGGACCTGTTTGTGATCCGTGGCACCACCGTTTCAGCCGAGCACGTCTCAGCTGAGCAGGAGCCGCTCAACCTCAAGCGGTTCATCTACGAACTCGACGTGCCCGTGGTGGTGGGCGGCGTGGCGAGCTACACCGCTGCGCTGCACCTGATGCGTACTGGCGCGGCCGGTGTGCTGGTCGGGTTCGGGGGAGGTGCGGCCCACACAACCCGCATGACCTTGGGGATTCACGCGCCGATGGCGACGGCTGTGGCTGACGTTGCCGCTGCTCGCCGCGACTATTTGGACGAATCTGGCGGCCGGTACGTCCACGTCATCGCCGATGGTTCGGTTGGCCGGTCCGGTGACCTTGTCGCGGCGATAGCTTGTGGCGCCGATGCCGTAATGCTGGGAGCCGCCTTGGCGCGCGCCAGCGAAGCACCTGGTAAGGGCTGGCATTGGGGTTCTGAGGCACACCATCTTCGCCTTCCGCGCGGCGAGCGCGTCATGGTGGGCCAGGTCGGCTCGATGAAGGAAATCCTGCACGGACCCTCCTCGCGCGCAGATGGCACGGCCAACCTCATGGGCGCTTTGCGGCGTGCGATGGCGTCCACAGGCTTCTCTGATTTGAAGGAGTTCCAGCGTGCTGGGGTGGTAGTGACCACCGGAAGCGGTGTGTAGGTAACCGCGGGCGCCGGGTGACGCCGCAGCGAGGTGTCGGGCGGCCTCGGTGAGGTCTTCCCCGAACGCGGCGGCGAGGGACGCGGCGGCCCAGGCTCCAGTTCCGGTGTCCGCCCGGGCCGTTGGGTGGTCACGGCGACTCCCATCGGCCCAGGCGGACACACGTGCGCCCTCATGTCAGCCAGCAGTTACCCGCACCGTGTACTTCTTCGACTTGGTTCCGGCTTTGACGGTGATGGTGGCTTTCCCGGGTGCTTTGGCGATGAGCCGTCCGGTCTTGTCGATGGCGAGTGTTGCGGACGATGACGTGGCGAACTTCACCTTGATCCCTGCGGCTTTGGCTGGGGTGTATTTCCCGGTGATCCACGCGGTCTGTCCGACGGTCATGGTCTTGGGCACACCGGTCGCTGCGGTCGTGGTGACCCTCGTCTTGGCAGTGCTGCGGGCCAGGACGGTGACGGTGATCTTGACGGTCTTGCCCCCAACACTGGCGGTGATGGTGGCCTTGCCCTTCTTCTTCGCCGCGATCTTCCCAGTCGCCGAGACTTTCGCGATGGACGGCTTGGAGGACTTCCACGCGACCTTCGCCACGGTGCCGCGGTCGGTCCATGCTCGTACGGGGATCGTGACCGACTTGCCTACGGTCAATGTGACCCTGGTTTGCGCGGCCTTGACCTTGGTGATGGTGGTGACTGGTGGTGTCTCGGCTTGCTTATCGCCCACCGCTGGTGGTGTCTCGACTTGCTTATCGCCCACCGCTGGTGGAGTCGCAGCCTTCAACCCGACCGTGGCCCGAGACAAGGCTGCGACTGCGGCCTCAAGACTCACGCGTGTGGCCTGTGGGTCCGCGGCTGCGGCGCTAGCTGCTGTCAATGCCGCGGCAACGGCTGCCCAAGACTCAGCGGTGTAGTCCCCGGCCTTGAGCCCTGAGACATCCTGGATCAGGGTGGTCAGTGCTGCACGTAGACCGGCGATCGATTCCACGATCACCGGATCGGGCGGTGTGGTGTCCGATGGCGCAACCACCAGTCCCGCCACTGCATCGGACACCATGGCCAGGACGTCATCTACCTGGGTTTGGGTGATGGTGTCGGGGTCTTGGGCCAACAACGCCTGGGCTGCGGCGATCGCGCTGGCTAGGGTGGCGGCACTGGCGAGGGTGTACCCGGTGGTTCCGATCTGGGCCGCGGCCTGGACCGCTGAGACAACCTGGGCCCGGTCGACCCGGGCCACCAGAGCGGCCAGTGCGTCTTGGAGTGCGACCAGGGCAGCAGCCGCCTCGGCTGGTGTGACGGCATCGGCGGCCTGGGCCAGGGCGGCTTGCAAGGCCGCCCAACTGGCCGTGGTGTACCCGTCGGGGACCAGGCCGAGACGGGTCACTGAGGCGACCAGGGTCGCCAACTGGTCTGGGGCACCCACATTCGGGTCCGCGACCAATCCTTCCAACGCTGCCGCGAGTGCTGCACGGGCTTGATCGACCGCTGTTTGTGACGTAGGAGTCACGGTCTGGGTTCGGGCTACGCCCAACGCGGCGGTCAACACTGCCCACGAGGTGGGTGTGTATTGCGAAGCGACCAAGCCCATCCCATCGGCTAACGCCACCAGGTTCTCCAACTCGGCGACGATGACCGCCGGCGGCAGCGCCACCAGACCCGCTACTGCGTCCAGGACTCGGTTGGCGGCCGCGGTGACCACTGACTGGAACTCACCCGGCGTAGCAATCAACACATCAGCAGCTGCCAACGCGTCCTCCAGATCATCCCAACTGGCCTGTGTGTACGCGGTCTGAACGAGGATTCCCGCAGCGATCTGTGCCCGCACACCATCAGTCGCCGAGACCAGACCTGAGGTGCTTACCGCCGCTACCAGGTGCGACACCGCCACGGTGACCGCAGCCAACGCAGTAGACACCTGACTGACGGTCACATTCTCCGGGTGATCAACCAACTCTTGGGCCTCATCGACCGCGCTGGCCAGCACAGCCCAACTACTGAGCGTGTACTCCGCTTGGACCAAGGCACCAGCTGCACCGAGCGCGGCCTGCAGTGACGCCACGTTTCCGCGAGGGGTCAACACCAACGCCGAGTCCAGGGCAGCTATGGCGTCATCGACTTCGCTCGCGGTCGCGTCCTCGTCATGGGACACCACTTGAGCGGTGGCCAACGCGCCTTCCAGTGCATTCCACGAATCCTGGGTGAATCCCGCAGGATCTGCGCCGCTCAACACCGACTCGGCCTGAGCGATCTTCGCATCCACGCCGGACTTGTCCTCCAGGACACCGTGAACCTCCACCGGCGTCGACGCGACGGGGACCGACCCGAACTCCTCATGCACCGCAGTCGCCTCGACACTCAACTCGTGGCCCACATCGCCTACCACCGGCGTATACGACATACCGGTTGCACCCGCGAGAGGAACACCATCGGAGAACCACTGGTAGGACACAGAATCCGGCACCACACTCCACGTCCCCGGAACAAGGGCCACCGGCTCGCCCACATGCGCAGACACCAGGCCACCCAGATCCAGTGCGGGCGCCAAAGTCGGCGTCAGCGCACCCGTCCCATCCGGAATCACCGTGATCAACGCCGTCTTCGACAACGTGTTCAGACCGGCAGTCGCGGTCACCCGGACCCTGACCTTCCCGATCTGATTCGCCGTGAGCACGCCATCACTTGTCACCGACGCCCCAGCCGTATTCACATCCATCGGAATCAACCCATACGACACGTCCGGCACTGCTGTGGGCGGGTACACAGTGACCGCGGCCGCCAAATCGACCCCGGCCAGCGCGTCAGACAGCTCCACCCGGCGGCTCGGGAAGTCGATTGACGCCACCTTGTCCTCCAGTGGTGGCGCCACGTCCAATTCGATGAATGTGGCTACGGCGTTCGCGGCGTTGGAGGAATCGTTGAATGTGGCAAACATGAACCTCGGATCTGCGAAGACCTTGGTGACGCTGCCGAGCCTGGTGTAGGTGACGTCGTCTCCCGAGAAATACCCATGATAGGTATCGCCGACCTTCACCAGGCGTAGGTACAGGTCCTCGAATGCGCTTAATAGGATGTGGCCATTATTGCCGGTACCGGAGTTCTCGACCGCGAGCTGAACACGGCCCCCATCCTGAGCGGATCTGGTCAATTTGATGTAATTGCCATCGTCTTCGTACATCCCGATCATGGCTTGTTCGTAGTTAGCGTCGAAACCAGAGACAGATAGGTGCATGGTGGCCGTCCAGTCACCGGGAGCGGAATGGGTGAAGAGATTCTTCCCGTTCGCTAAGGCGCTCCACAGGCCGCCGGTCTCGGTAGCGATCATCAGACCATCGGCGTCGCCATAGGTGATCGCACCCGCGTTCTCTCGGACAATAGACCATCCGGCATCTCCGACGATGCCGTCCCTGGTCTTGCCGCGGAAGTCGATCGTCTCGAACGGGGTGGGAACAGGCGGCCCCGCAGGTTCTTCGACAACGAGTGTCTTGAATGTTGCGCTACGGGACGCGGCTGTCGGCTGGCCATAGTTCCCGAGCACGAGTTTGACATCGGTATGCGCGAAGGTCACAGGACTCGCGCTCAACTCCACCCAACCGGTGCCGGCGTTGTAGAAGCCTTGGTACTGGTTGCCACTCTTCTGAAGGCGCAACTGGATGGATGTGACGCCGGTAATCGCAGGAACGTACCGTTGGCCTCGTGCGCCGTTTGATTCGACGGACAGTTCCATCTTGACACCACCGTCGTACTGATAGCTGAGAAAGACGAAATTGTCGTCGTCGCCATAGGCGAGCATGGCGATCTTCTGGAAGTTGGCAGCAGGGGTTTGAGCGTCGATGTCCACCGTCGCTGTCCAGTCTCCCGGAGCGTCGTGCCACAGCAGGTTCTTGGCAGAATTGGGTGGCGATCCTACGGAGGTTGTTCCTCGCTGATAGAGGTCGCCGATCTGGGACTGGATGGTCACGCCATTGGCTCCATAAGAGACAGCGGCGGGGTCCGGCCTGATAAAGCTCCAATTCGCGTCGGCCACCTGCTCCTCGGTCATCCCGCGGAAATCGATACTCTCCAACGGGATGGCGGGCGGGGGTGGCGCGGCGACCGTGAGGGTCTTGAATGTTGCGCTCCTGGACGCCGAGTCCGGCTGGCCATAGTTACCGAGTGCGAGTTTGATATCGGTTGCGGCGAGGGTCACCGGGCCAGCTGATAGTCGTAACCACGAGTTACCTGCGTCGGTCGAGTAGAAGCCCCAGTACTGGTTCCCGGTCTTTGCTAGCCGCAACTGGACGGATGTGACGCCGGTAATCGCAGGATAGGTGCGTTGGCCGCGGACACCGTCGGATTCGACGGACAGTTCCATCTTGATGCCATTATCGTATTGGTAGGCCAAGAAGACGAAGTTGTCATCGTCGCCATAGGCGAGCATGGCGATCTTCTGGAAGTTTGCGGCGGGCAGTTGGGCGTCGATGTCCACCGTCGCGGTCCAGTCTCCCGGAGCGTCATGCCACAGCAGGTTCTTGGCAGAATTGGGTGGCGATCCTACGGAGTTTTGTGCTCGTTGATAGATGTCGCCGAGCTGGGACTGGATGGTCACGCCATTGGCTCCATAAGAGACAGCGGCGGGGTCCGGCCTGATGAAGCTCCAATTCGCGTCGGCCACCTGCTCCTCGGTCATGCCGCGGAAATCGATGCTCTCCAGAGGGTGGTGGTAGACGAATCGAACCGTATAGACAGTGGAACCTCCCATCGTGTCGGTGACCGTGACAGTGCCGGACTGCCCAGGTCCGGTGGCGTCCTCCACCGTGACGGTCAGTCCGGGTGCGGTCGCCGTCAGCGCGGGCGGGACCGCCGAGGCGGAGGACAGTTCGTAGGTGTAGGAGGTGGTGGCCGGGTCGAAGTCCGGCAGGGGCACTCCACCGGCAAGGAGGGTCTCCAGCTGCGGCGCTGAGTGAGTGACGGCTACCGCGAACGAATCACTCGCGGTAGTGCCGTCCGCGGTGATGGTCGCGGTGATGGTGGCCACGCCATCGCCGATGCCGCGCACCTCACCCGACCGCGAGACCCTTGCGACGGCTGGATTGGAAGAGGAGTACGCCACGGTTACGCCTGAACTCTCCAGGTCGTAGAACGACTGATCGTTCGCCGCGGCCGAGGCCCCAGCGTCGATCGACGCGTCTGGGTCGTCCAAGTCGAGCACCACACCAGAGGGGATGGTTCGCACCTGTTGCAGAGTCTTGGTCCGCTCGGCAGTCACTTCAAACGTGGCGGTGGTGGCGGCATCGGACACCGAGGCGCCGGCATGAAGAGTCCACAGGCCAAGGTCGGTGCGCTCTGCAGATGCGCCCTCATCCCAGTACCACAAGTCCGCGACCGGGACTTCCAACCGCACAGTCTTGACCTGGTAGGCCTTCAAAGAGATCTTGTCGAATGCCACGAGCTTGGTCAAAGGCCGAGTGAGACCGTCAGCCACAGGCGAGCTGGCATACAACTGGACCACTGTCTCGCCCGGTACAGCAGAGGTATTGGCGACTCTCAGCGACGCTCCAACCGTTTCATCGCCAGTGACCGCTGTCTTGTCCAGCGACAAGCCCGAATAGGAGAAGGACGAATACGACAGTCCGTGCCCGAACGGGTACGACACACCGGTATTGCCATCCGCGTACCCAGTGAAGTACTGGTAGGTGCGACCCTTGGTCCCATCGTGCGGAGCGAGGGCGTAGTCCTTCGTCCCCGGAAGATCGGACTGGTTTGTGTACCAGGTGAATGGCAAATGTGCAGACGGGTTCACGCCGTCGATCGACCACAGCACGCGGCCCAATGCTGTTCCTTGACGCTGACCGTTGTATGTCGACCACAACACTGCTGGGACAACACCCCTGAATCCCTCGATGTTCACCAACGCTACCGAGGACACATAGACCACTGTGCGTGGGTTCAACGCGACGACGGTGTTCGCCAACGCAGCCTGGCGCTGGATATTCAATGTGGTTCGGTCCCCGTCCTCGACTGAATCGCCGTCGTAAGTGCCCACCACGACGATGACGGCGTCGGCCTGCGTTACGAGTGCTGCTTCTGTCGCGTCCAGCGTGTTGTCGTTGTCATTGGCAACGAATTCCACGTTCGCGCTGTCTCCACCCAGTGCTCTAACAGCCTCTCGGATACCGTTCAACGGATGGTTGCATGGCGAAGTATTGCCTTCGCAGTCCGGGCGGCCATCAATTGTTATCGTCGCGGAATAGTTGCCAAACACCATGCGGTCGGCCAATGTGCCTGCCACCACGATGTTGTCGATCTGGTCTGCGGACTTGGGCAGAGGCAAGATGGGCGCAGACTCCCCGAGGGCTGGGTCGTTCTTCAGGAGGACGATAGCTTCTTCGGACATCCGCTCTGCAGTGGCAATGTGGTCTGGTGCCGAGATCTCGTTGGCCACGGAGTACACAGAAGCTGGCCATGGATCGTGCGAATCGAACTCACCGGTCCTCATGCGAACAGTGAAGATCCGTGCCAACGCCACGTCGACATCGTCTTCGGTGAGCAGACCCTGGTTCAGCGCTAACCCGATATTGGCGGTGTACTGCGCACCGGCGCAGTCGATGTCGGTACCTGCTTTGATCGAGTAGGCGGTGGCTTCCGGGCGGGTCACCACATGGTCCTGCCACTCGGGCTTCCATGCGTGACCCGAGGTGCCTGTGTCGGCGACATCCTCGATGGCACCGCAGTCGGAGGTAACAAAGCCGTCGAACCCCCAGGTGCGGCGCAGTACGTCTTTGACGAGGAACTCGTTCGCCGGCATGGGCACCCCGTTGACGGCAGAGTACGCCGTCATGAGGGATGCAGCGCCATGCTTCTCGGTCGCGTTCTGGAAACCCGGCAAGTAGAACTCCCGCAAGTCTTTCTGGGACATGTTGGCGGAATCGGTGTGCCGGTTGTTGTCGTTGTTATTTGCCGTGTAGTGCTTGATTGTCGCGACCGATTTGAGATACGTCGGGTTATCCGATTGCAAGCCGTCCACGAACGCGCCACCTATCTCACTCATGAGATAGGGATCCTCGCCGAAGCTTTCCTGTGCTCGGCCCCATCTGGGGTCGCGGCTCATGTTGATGGTGGGCGACCAGTAGGTGAGCCCGTAGCTGGTGGAGCCTGTGTTCCAATATGCCCGCGCCTCATCCGAGGTCGCATCCATTGCCTCCTTCACCAATTCACGGTTCCATGTCGCACCCATCCCCAGACCTGTGGGGAAGCTTGTGGCTTCGCCATTGCGTGCGATGCCATGAAGGGCTTCATTCCGATACCGGTACGCCTTGATGCCGAGGCGAGGTATGGCCGGAACAGGAACCGTGTCGGCGGAGAACTGCCTGAGCTTTTCCTCCAACGTCAACCGAGATACCAAATCGGCCGCCCGTTCCTCGAAGGAATAGGTGCCCGAATCGTCCAGATACGGTGCAGCTGGAGGGGCGGCCTGCGCAGGGCCCGCGGTGAGCGGGCCGGTCAGGGCACTGAAGACTAGGCTGGCCGCTGCGCACGAGGCGACCGCCGCTGACCGCCATCGGCGGTGGCTACTAGGGGCTGGGAGCTGGGGTGGGGGGATTAGGCGATGTGGTCGACAAACCAGTGCATATGCCATGGTGAGTTGTCCTTTCAGCGAAATGGGGGCCCGGCCTGGAATGGCGGGGAGTAACAGCGCGCTCAACTGGGGAGTTGGTTGTGAGATGTCCAAAGCCTCAGCGCGAGGACCTTGGTTGTGATCGTACGACGCTACCTGCGGCCCGGTGGCATGTCAACCTCCTTTGACGACATCGCTTTGCGGCGTGCGATGGCGTCCACGGGCTTCTCCGATTTGAAGGAGTTCCAGCGTGCTGGGGTGGTAGTGACCACCGGCAGCGGTGTGTAGGTCACCGCGGGCCTGGTTTGGGGTTATCCACAGTCCGGTTGGTTGTGGCGGGCGGCAGTGATGGGGTGATCTCCACACTGGCCCGATGAATTCAGTGCAGGCGGCGCCGGCCGCGCAGCGGGGGGCAAACCCGCCGGCAGTTGGCCGGACCCTGGCCGTGACGCTTGAGGGGCTGTCAGCCACCATCGTGGCGGTCGAGGTCATCGCCATCGCCAACCTTCCGAACTTCATCATCACTGGTCTGCCTGACACGGCTTTGGCTGAATCGCGCGACAGGATCCGGGCCGCCTTCGCCTCGACTGGGTTCGCCTGGCCCAACAAACGCGTCACCGTGAACCTCTCGCCTGCGGCGGTGCACAAGTCCGGCTCTGCCTTTGACATCGGGATCGCGGTGGCTGTGCTGGCGGCGGCAGGGTTCATCCCGCCCGAGGCGATAGAGGGCACCATGCACTTGGGTGAGTTGGGGTTGGACGGTGCGGCCCGCCCGATGCGCGGCACCCTGCCGGCTGTGGTGGCGGCCAGGACGGCCGGGATCAGACGTGTTGTTGTGCCGGCCGGCAACCTCCTTGAGGCCAAGCTGATTGACGGGCCGCAGATTGTTGGAGTGGAAAGCCTGGCTGAACTGGCCGAATCCTATGGAGCTACCGTGCCGTGGCGGCACACTGCGTCCGCGTCCAAGCAGGTCCATGGCACCCACGTTCCAGGCATCCCGGACAGTGCTGGCGGCGCTGCGCGCCCCATGCCGGACATGGCGGACGTGATAGGCCAGGACATCGCCAAACAGGCCCTTGAGATCGCGGCTGCCGGGGGTCACCACATGTTGATGTGCGGGCCGCCTGGCACCGGCAAGACCATGTTGGCATCGCGACTACCAGGCATTTTGCCGCCACTTGAGCGGGATGCCGCCATCGAGGTCACAGCGGTCCACTCCATAGCCGGACTGTTCCAACCGCAGGGCGGATTGATCACCCGGCCACCGTTCGAGGCGCCACACCACACGGCCACGCCGGCCGCCATCGTCGGGGGAGGTAGTGGGATTCCACGGCCGGGAGCGGCCTCGCGAGCCCACCGCGGCGTGCTGTTTCTTGATGAAGCACCGGAGTTTTCTGCGCGGGTGTTGGAGACACTGCGTCAGCCGTTGGAGTCGGGGCAGATCGTGTTGGCGCGTGCGCTTGGTCAGGCGACGTATCCGGCCAGGTTTCAGCTGGTGCTGGCGGCCAATCCGTGTCCGTGCGGGTTGGCGATTGGCAAGGGGATCGAGTGTCGTTGCAGCTCAGTGGCTCGCCGGCGCTACTTGGAGCGGTTGTCGGCGCCGTTTCGGGATCGGATCGATCTTCAGGTGGAGGTCGAGTCAGTCCCCGATGGTGCGTTGGAGGCGACGTCCCGCGAGACAAGCGCGAGCGTTGCCCGGCGGGTTGCCCAGGCACGGGCGGCCCAGCTTGAGCGGCTGGCTGGGTACGGCTGGAGCACCAACCGGGAGGCCGATGGCGCGTGGTTGCGGGGCAAGTTGGGTGAGAGTTCCGGAGCGGTGCGGGCGGCCCGCGAGGCCAGAAGGGTGGGGCTGGCATCGATGCGTGGCATGGACAGTGTGCTGCGCGTGGCCTGGACCATTGCCGATCTGGAAGGCCGTCCCGCCCCGGGGGCGAGTGACGTAGATGCAGCCCTGACCCTGAGATCGGGACTTGACCGATGAGCGGCCCAGTGGCCGGTTGGGGCGGGGCGCTTTGGGGGCTCTGTGGAGCCGTCGGTTGGGTGTGGCAACGCAAATAGGAGGTTGAGTATGGGTGCCAGGTTCGCTTTTGATGTGTCAGATCCGGTGTTGGCTCGGGCGGCGTGGAGTCGGATTGCCGAGCCGGGTGACTGCGACGCCGGGGTGCTGGTCAGGACGCTCGGTCCGGTAGCCGCGTTGGAGTGGTTGCTAGGGGCTGCCGGGGTTGAGAGCCCACCTCGTCCAGCGGCGCTTGAAACCGGTGGGCGCGAGTTGGGTGGGTTGGTTGTAGGTGGTGGTGCCTGGCAGGAAGCGACCCTTGACCTGGGGGACCGGGCGGTCGGATCCGGGGGCCGCCAGTCCGGTGAGGTTGCTCGCAGGGTGGCGGGCTCGGGCGGCAGGGAGGGGGGGTCCGGCATCGTGCATGTGGCACCTGGTGAGGGTGTGCGCAAGGCGGTGGAGCGGTGGGCCAGCCGGCTGGAGAACCTTGATCCGCGGCGTGAGTTGCGGGTGATCAGCCGGCTTGGGGGCAAGTTTCTTCAGCCGGATGATCCGCAGTGGCCCGCAGGGCTGGATGATCTGGGTGACGCAGCGCCGCTCTGTTTGTGGGTGATCGGGTGCGATGAGGCTTTGGCGGACCTGGGCGCGTTTCTGACCCCTGCGGTGGCGGTGGTTGGTGCGCGGGCGGCCACTCGGTACGGCGAGACCATCACGTCGCAAATAGTGTCTGGCCTGGTAGAACGCGACATCGCCATCGTTTCTGGGGGTGCGTTTGGGATTGACGGGATGGCTCACCGGGCTGCCCTTGGGAACCATGCCAGGACGGCCGCGATCATGGCGGGTGGGGTTGACCGGCTCTATCCGGCCGGCAATGACGCGATGCTGCGGCAGGTGGCGCAAGTCGGTGCGGTGTTGGCGGAGGTGCCGCCCGGGTCGGCGCCGCGGCGTGAACGGTTCTTGTCACGCAACCGGCTGATTGCGGCGCTGACCAGCGTGACTGTTGTGGTGGAGGCCGGCTGGCGGTCCGGGGCCCGCAACACTGCGTCCCACGCGGCCAGTCTGGTCCGGCCTGTGGGCGCTGTGCCTGGGCCGGTGACCTCGGCGGCATCGGCTGGGTGCCACAGGATGGTGCGTGATGGCATCGCCACCCTGGTGACAGACGCCGCCGAGGTCATCGAGTTGGCCGGTCCGCTGCAAATCGAGGTTTCGGATGATGGTGACGCCGGGCCGCGCAACCTGCTCGATGACCTGGACCAGGCCGAGCGTCGCGTGGTCGATTCGCTGCCCGCCCGGGGCTCAGCCACCCTTCAGTCCCTGGTGGGAGCGGCCGGTCTGCCACCGCGCGCCATCATGGCGGCCCTCGGTGCCCTGGAACGCAGCGGCCACGTCCGCCGGACCGGCCAAGCCTGGACCAGGGCCCAAACCCCAGCCGCCTAGGGGCCTGGGGCGAGACGCACCGGCTGGTCATCCGAGGTGGGCTAGCGGGGCCGGGGCACACTAGTCGGCATGCCGGATGCACCTGAGTTAGTCGAGCGGTTCGCTCGGCATCTCGAGTTGGTGCGTGGCCGGTCCCCCCACACAGTCCGCGCCTACCGCGCCGACGTCACCGCCATGCTGGACCACGCCCAAGTGGACGATGCCGGCAACCTGGACCGCCTCACCCTCGCCTCTCTGCGCAGCTGGCTTGCCGAGCAGCATCAGTCCGGCCGGTCCCGAGCTACCATCGCTCGCCGCGCTGCCGCCGCCAGGACTTTCACCGCCTGGGCCACAGCCGAAGGTCTTCTCCAGGCCGATCCTTCCCCGCGCCTTGCCTCGCCCCGCCCGGACAGCGTGCTGCCCGATGTCCTGACCCACTCTGACGTGGTCAAACTGCTGGAAACAGCCCAGGCGATGGCTGAGTCAGGTGAGCCGATCCCACTGCGGGATTGGGCGTTGGGAGAGTTGGTGTACGCCACGGGAGGGAGGATCGCCGAGATCGTGGCGCTCGACATCGTCCATCTGGATCAGTCGCGGCGGACTGTCAGGCTGCACGGGAAGGGCAACAAGCAGCGGGTTGTCCCGTTTGGCCGCCCTGCTAGTGAGGCGGTGAGCCATTGGTTGGTGCGGGGTAGGCCGCAGTTTACGACGGCACAGTCCGGGGATGCGCTGTTCCTGGGGGTGCGGGGCGGGCGTTTGGGGCAACGCCAGGCGCGCGAGGCGATCCATAACCTCTCTTTGGCAGCCCAGGTGCCTGATGTCGCGCCGCACGCGCTGCGGCACACCGCCGCCACACATGTGCTGGACGGCGGGGCGGACCTGCGGGCGGTTCAGGAGCTGTTGGGCCATGCCTCGCTGGCCACAACCCAGCGCTACACCCACGTCTCAGCTGAACGCCTCCTAGCTGCCTACACCCAAGCCCATCCTCGAGCCACCTAGAAGGTGGAGGCGCTGGGTGGGGCGGCAGGGCCACCGGCTGCCGCTAGGTGTTCGCGTTCCAGTTCGGTGTAGGCGACCTTGCCGACCCGGGTGGTGGGCAGCTTGTCGCGGAACTCGATCACGCGCGGCACCGCCCATTTGATCAAGTGTGTGCGGCAGTGTGCGGTCAAGTCGCCACGCAGTTTCTCCTGGTCTTCCGTCACGCCCGGAGTCAGGACCACATAGGCCTTGACAGAGGACATCTGATAGTCATCTGGTGTGCCAATCACGCACGCTTGAGTGACCGATGGATGGGCTTCGAGGACCTGTTCCACCTGCATTGGGTAGACGCTCATTCCGGACACTTTGATGATCCGCTTAGTGCGGCCACGGAAATACACATAGCCGTCTTCATCCATCCATCCTGTATCACCCGAATGCAGCCAGATACTACCGTCATCATGGCGCCGCAAAGCGTGGTCGGTCGCCTCAGGGTCATTGATATAGCGCTTCATCAGGGTAGGGCCGGCTATGCAGATCTCGCCGTCCTGACCGGGCGGGCATTGGTTCCCGGTCTCCGGATCAACCACCTTCATGTCCATTCCAGGAATGGGCACGCCCATCGAGCCCTCCCGGTAGTTCCCGAGCGGGGAAAGCACACAGGCCGTGACCGATTCGGTCAGCCCGTACCCCTCCACCAGTTCGATATGCCCAGATCGCTCAAGGATGGCGGTATCCATCCGCCGCTTCAAATCTGCCGTGAGGGAGTCCCCGCCGCAGTAGGCGCGCTCCAGGTGAGACAGGTCCACCTTGGCGAAGCGGTCATCGCGCAGGAGCGCCTCGAACAGGGTGGGCACGCCGGCGATGATCGATGGCCGGTACTTGACCAGGTTCTCTACATACACCTTGACTGAGAACTCCGGCACCAGAATCGGGTAGGCGCCGCCGCACAGAGCCGTGTGCACACACAAACCAAGACCGAACCCGTGGAACACAGGCAGAATGGCCAACACAGAATCGCCCAGTTTGACCCCGATAACGTAACCCATGGAGACTGCCAAAGCGTTGAATGCCCCAGAGGATAGCTCGATTCCCTTTGGCATCGCGGTGGTGCCTCCCGAGAAAAGGACTACTGCGCCATCGTCGGGGTCTATGTGGCGCGCATAGGTGGAGGGGGGAGGCGCGGATCTCATGAAATCGCGCCATGTGGTGATTCGGCTGTCGTCTTTCGGGATAGGCGGAATCTTGCGTCCCTTGGTCGCCGCAAAACCGATTGCCTTGAGTTTTGGCAGGTAGTCGGAAATCCGGGCGACAACAAGCCGGGACACACCGGACTGCTCGAGGATAGGGCCGAACCTTTTGAGGAACAGGTCCACCGTGACAGCAAAAGTGGAGCCAGTCTCGCGGAGGTAATGGGCTATTTCGGTGGTGGAAGACAACGGATGGACCATCGCAATCCGCGCACCAATCCGATTGAGTGCATAGAACAGGACTATGACATTCGGAATGTTGGGCAGTGCCAGCGTCACCGAATCGGCTGGTCCCACTCCAGCAGCCTCGAGGGCGCCGGCGCACTGATCGACCTCGTGCAGCAACTCCTCATAGTTCAGGCGCTTGCCCATGTAGACCAGTGCCGTTTGCTGAGGCCACTTGGCAGCGGCGGCCGCCAGGGACTCATAGATGGTCTGATCCGGGACTGCCACGTCCACGGGATGGTCGCCGTAGTACTTGTGCCACGGCCTCTCGGTTGAAGTCACAGATATCTCCAATTGCCAGGACTGCCAGGCCACGCTGCTCGTAGCACCGGAAGGCGGGCGTCATCGTAACCGCCCAGGTCATCGTCACCAAAGGCGCCGCACCACCTACCCTGTCCCGCGAGCCGCCATCGGCCCAAGCGGTGCGGGTCATTCGAAGTGCATGCGCCCCCGATTGGCGACGAATCTACCCGACCAACCCGCCCAGCGATAGATCCCCCCACCCCCGGGACAAGGCGGCGGCCGGTTAGGGCTTTCCACAGTCCGAGGGAGGGGCCCGGTCGCGGCACGGCCTGGCGGCGGGATCATCTCGGTTATGAGTGTTCGCGTGGTTGCTATCGGGTGCGCTGCAATCGCCCTGGCCGCCGCCGCTCTCGCTCCAGCAGACCAAGCGAACACCCCACCTTCACCCCCCGCCGATGCCGTAGCGAGCCCGCTCAGGGTCGGCTCACCTCTTCCCGTAGGTGCCGCAGCGGACCCCGCCCGCGCCACTGGGTCATCGGCGTTGGGGGATTGCTTGGGGGCGGACTTTTCTTGGCCGTTGGGGGGAGCGGTGAGCGTGGTCCGCCCATTCGATCCGCCGGCCGAGCCGTGGCTGGCTGGTCATCGCGGCGTTGACCTCCACGCCCCGCCGGGGACCGCCGTGCTCGCCCCGCGCAGTGGGGTGATCAGCTTTGCTGGGATGGTGGTCAACCGTCACCTGGTGGTTGTGGACCACGGCGAGTTGCGCTCCACACTTGAGCCCGTGTTCCCCGAGGTCACCCCTGGCACAGCCGTCCTTCGAGGTCAGCAGATCGGCACAGTCAGCCCCGAACCAGCCCACATGCCAGATTCCATGCACTGGGGAGTGCGCCGAGGCGACGCCTACCTGGACCCAACACTCCTGGTCTGCCCAGCCCCTCGAGCAGTCCTCCTAGACTGACCGCGCGCTGCCCCGCGCCCCAGCAACCACCCCCTCGCCGTCAGTCACGTTTGGCTGAGTTTGGCGGGCCGGCGATGACGTGATGGTGCGGGACTGGCGTGGTGGTGGGTGGGGTAGGATTCGGGGTTGCGGTCGCTTTTGGCGGCCGACTTCGCGCATCCTTTGCCCTTTTCTACTGCGCCTGCGCGCTGGGAGAGGGACGGATGGCAGCTTCGGTCCATGCCGGCGGCTTGACTGCTCACCTGCATGGTCGCGCCGTCCGGGGGTGCCAGGCGTGGACGGCGCCCGCTGTCCGCGGATAACCGATTTGCGAGCCAGACCGGTCCAAATCCGGCAGCGCTCGCCCGATACGCGGCCTCGTGCCCGGTACGGCCCGCGTGGAAGGACGTGCGATCATGGCGATCGTCACCATGCGCCAGATGCTTGATTCTGGCGTCCATTTTGGTCATCAGACCCGCCGGTGGAACCCGAAGATGAAGCGGTTCATTCTCACCGAGCGCAATGGCATCTACATCATCGATCTAGCCCAGACGGTGTCCCACACGGACGCCGCCTACACGTTTGTCAAGAACACTGTGGCAAAGGGTGGTTCCATCCTCTTTGTCGGCACAAAGAAGCAGGCCCAAGAAGCCGTCGCAGAGCAGGCGGCCCGCGTCGGAATGCCCTATGTGAACCAGCGCTGGCTGGGCGGCATGCTGACCAACTTCCAGACCGTTTCCAAGCGCCTGGCCAGGCTGAAGGAACTGGAAGAGATGGACCTGGATGACGCCTCGACCAGCGCCTTCACCAAGAAGGAGCTGCTGATGATGCGGCGCGAGCGCGACAAGCTTGCCCGCACCTTGGGCGGTATCCGGACCATGAGCAAAGTGCCGGCCGCCGTGTGGATTGTCGACACCAAGAAGGAACACCTGGCTGTCGATGAAGCCCGCAAGCTGGGCCTGCCAATTGTGGCAATCCTCGACACGAATGCCGATCCTGATGAGGTCGACTTCGCCATTCCAGGGAACGATGACGCAATTCGGTCCGTAGCCCTGCTAACCCGAGTCATCGCCGATGCCGTCGCAGATGGCCTGCTGACCCGCCACGCCAAGGCAGCAGAGGATGACGCCGAGGCCGCCCCCGAGCCAATGGCAGAGTGGGAGCGCGAGTTGCTGGCCGGTTCAGGTGCACCTGAGGCGTCCGATGCCGCAGAGTCCGGTGATTCGCCACTGGTTGCCGCGGCCGTTGCCTCGGCAGATACCGCCACTGTGGCTGCCCGTCTCGACACAACCGACGCCGAGGAGCTGGCTGCTCCGGACGCTGTGGATCCCGCCAAGTCCTTCCCGGCCGCCACGCCGGACCAGAAGGCTGCGGTGGACGCTGCTGCCGCCGGCGCCCTGAAGGGCGTCGAGGTTACGGCGGAGTCTGCCCAGACCCCGGCCACCGAGCCAATCGCCAAGTCCGCTGAACCCGCCAAGCCGGTGGAGGAAGCCAAGGCACCTGCGCAGGAGCCCAAGTCCGCCGCGCCCGCCAAGCCTGCTGAAGCGCCGGCCAAGGCCGAGAAGCCAGCTGCACCCGCCAAGGAGAGCAAGCCTGCCGCGGCGGCCGCACCCGCCAAGGGATCCGGCGATGGCGAAAAGCCCGCCAAGCCTGCCGCAAGGGAATCCAAGCCTGCCGCACCTGCCAAGGAGAGCAAGCCGGCCGAGGAGCCCGCCAAGGCGGAAAAGCCTGCCGAGGAGCCCGCCAAGGCCGAGAAGCCAGCCGCACCCGCCAAGCCGGCCAAGGCTGAGAAGCCAGCCGCACCCGCCAAGGGTTCCGGCGATGCCGAGAAGCCCGCCAAGCCTGCCGCGAAGGAATCCAAGCCTGCTGAACCTGCCAGGGCCGAGAAACCTGCCGAGCCGGCCAAGGCGGAAAAGCCAACCGCACCTGCCAAGGAGAGCAAGGCTGCCAAGCCGGCTAAGGCCGAGAAGCCAGCTGAGGCTGCAAAGCCTGAGGAGCCTGCCAAGGCTGAGAAGCCAGCCGCACCTGCCAAGGAGACCAAGCCCGCCAGGCCGGCCAAAGCCGCAAAGGCGGAAAAGCCGGCCGCAAAGGCGGACAAGCCCGCTGAGGAGCCTGCAAAGGAGACCAAGCCGGCTAAGGCTGACAAGCCGGCTGCCCCGGCCAAGGAGAGCAAGCCGGCAAAGGCTGATGAGCCAGCGGCCAAGCCCGCCAAGGCTGACAAGCCGGCCGAGGCCGCTGAGCCAGCCAAGGCTGACAAAGAGGCGACCAAGCCAGCTAAGGATTCCGCGGAGGCGGCTGACAAGCCAGCTGACTAGCCGCAACACCAACTCAATTCTGAAACCAAATCGATCGATAAGGATCATCCATGGCGAACTACACAACCGCTGATATCAAGGCCCTGCGTGAGCGCACGGGCGCCGGAATGATGGACGTCAAGAAGGCCTTGGACGAGGCCGCCGGTGACGCCGACAAAGCCGTAGAGATTCTGCGGATCAAAGGCATGAAAGGCATCGCCAAACGGGAAGGCCGGGCAACATCAGACGGCCTGGTGGCGATTGATGTCTCGGCCGCACCAGCCGGTCAGTCCGGCCAGGTTGGCACGATGGTCGAGGTCAACTCCGAGACCGACTTTGTCGCCAAGTCCCCAGTGT
>JAIRRT010000120.1 GCA_031255835.1 Bifidobacteriaceae bacterium
AACTGACCAATTGAGCCGCCTGGCTCGCCAATTGGTCAGTTACGCACCCCTGATCCGGTGGGTCCGACTGCTTGTCGGGTCCGGCGTAGCCGGAACTGACCATCTTTCCTTCAAACCCCACCCCTGCCCGGCAGAAGTGGTCACTTTGATCAGGGAGAGTGGTTTGGGTGGCAGGAGGAGGGCGGAAGGAGGAAGGAAGAAGGCGGCCGGCAGTGCCGGGGCGAAAAGGTGGGCGGGCTTGTTGGGGTTCCTCTCCAGGGTGGGGTGGCGCCAACGTGCTGGACCACAGGGGGACTGAGCGACACCACGAAACCCCTGACCACATGCATCATCCCCAGACAATCCAAGGTGACCGTCTCTGTCAGTCTTGCCGCCAATGAGGCTTGACCACTACGCAACTACAGCGCCACCAATTGGTCCCGGCCCCGGCGAGAGCTGCAACGAGGCTTGACCACTACGCAACTGCAGCGCCACCCCGCGCAGCACCCAGGTTTGAACGGCATCGGCGACCGAAAGTGCTCAGGACGGGTGGGGAAGCGCCTGATGCAACGGCGGTTTGAGCACTTGGGGTCGCCATCGTGGGGCTGATGGGGGCGGAGTTGTGCTCAGCGAGGCCCCGGGGAAACCCAGCCGACCGCCGGAACTGCCCAAAACTGGGGAAAGAACACCTGGTTAGGGGGAAAACATTTAGGGCCCGGCCACGCTACCCGCGTCTTTGCCCCTAAAGACGCCAGTCCGTGGCCGGGCCGATGTGGGACGCTGGCGATAGCGCCCCGCCTCCGCCAGAGCCTGGAGGATCACTCGAGGAGGCTGTGCAGTGTGGCGGCGGGATCCTCGTTGCCCCAGTTAGATCACCGCGACCTCACCGACACCAATAGTCAAGCGCACCCGGAAGCCTCATGGACGGTGTGTGAGCGTGATTTGGGTCACATTCCGCCCCGCGCATCCCCTCGCGTGTCATGTCTCGCGGTCATTGACGCTCCCAAGAATCGATTCACCGGACACAAACCCACCCCACCAGGCAGAAGACCCCCGGGGTTGGCAGCTGAGGTTGGCGGTGAGGGATGGGGGGTTGGCAGCCGGCTGGTGGGGCTAGAATCGTCGCGGCAGCGTCCGCTTGCCGATTCGCGGATCAGCAGACCATCGGGAAGATCAACTTGGCATTCTCGTCACCCGCCGCTGTGGTGGTCCTCGCCGCAGGTGAGGGCACCCGGATGCGGTCCGCCACACCCAAACCCCTGCATTGCATAGCCGGCCGGAGCCTGTTGGCCCACGCGCTGACCGCCGCCGCCCATCTGGAACCTGAGCACATTGTGGTGGTTGTCCGGCACGGGCGAGACGAGGTCGCCAAGGCGGCGCGCGGCATCGTACCTGGGGTGCTGATTGTGGATCAGGACGCCATTCCAGGCACGGGACGCGCCGTGCAGTGTGCCGTCTCCGCCCTGGACGCCGCCACCCTTGATGCCGACGATGCCGCCCCTCACCACCCACCCCTACCAAGCGGAGACATCGTGGTGATCCCAGCAGATGCGCCGCTGCTGGATGGGGCCGTGCTCGCCCAGTTGCGCGAGGCGCACCGCCAGCAAGCCAACGCCATCACACTGTTGACCGCCCAGGTTGATGACCCAACTGGCTATGGCCGGATTGTGCGGGACGCAACCAGCGGCGGGGTGCTGCGGATAGTCGAGGAACGTGACGGGGATGGTGCCGTGCGCGCCATCGGCGAGGTCAATTCCTCTGTGTATGTGTTTGACCTGGGGGTACTGCGGGACTGCCTGGCCAGGTTGGGGCGGGACAACGCCCAAGGCGAGGTCTATCTGACTGACACCATCGAGTGCGCGCGCTCAAGCGGAGGGGCCGTTGGAGCCGTGGTGTCAGATGATCCGTTTGTGGCCCGCGGAGTCAATGACCGCATCCAGCTGTCTGAGCTGGGCTTTGAACTCAACCGGCGCATAGTGCGCGCAGCCATGGCTGCCGGTGTCAGCGTGATGGACCCGGCCAGCACGTGGATTGACCTCGATGTTGCGTTGGCGCCGGATGTGACTTTGCTGCCCGGCTGCCAGATTCAGGCCGGTTCTTCCATTGATGCCGGCGCAGTGATTGGCCCAGGCACAACGCTGATCCGCACCCATGTTGGGCAAGGCGCGGTGGTCAACCGGGTGCACGCTGTGGAGGCGCAGATCGGTCCTGGAGCGATGGTTGGGCCGTTCACCCACCTGCGGCCCGGCACGGTGCTCGGAGTCAAGGCCAAGGCTGGATCGTTTGTCGAGATGAAGGCAGCTGAGGTGGGGGATGGCGCCAAGGTGCCCCATCTTTCATACGTTGGGGACGCCACCGTCGGGGAAGGGGCCAACATCGGGGCGGCCACCATCTTCGCCAACTATGACGGAGTGACCAAGTCCCGCACCGTGGTTGGGCCGCACGCGCGGATCGGATCCGACACCGTCCTGGTGGCGCCGGTCACCGTTGGGCCGGGCGCCTACACCGGAGCTGGGGCTGTGATCAGGCGCAACGTGCCGCCGGGCGCCTTGGCATATTCGGAGCAACGCCAGCGGGTGGCCGAGGGCTGGGTTGCCGCCAAACGGCCAGGCTCCACCGCCGATGTCGCAGCTCAACAGACCATTTCCCCCCAAGATGACCCTTTGACCCCGAACGACAACCATGCGACGAAAGGGCCGCCATCGTGACAAGCGGGATCATCAGCCATGACACCGAGAAACGGCTAGTGCTGGTCTCGGGGAGGGCTCACCCAGACCTGGCCCAGGCCGTTGCCGACGAGTTGGACTGCGAACTGGTCCCGACCTCTGCCTATGACTTCGCCAACGGCGAGATCTATGTGCGGTTCTCCGAATCGGTCCGCGGAGCCAGCGCGTTTGTCCTGCAGTCCCACACCAAGCCGATCAACAAATGGATCATGGAACAGCTTCTGATGATCGATGCGTTGAAGCGGGCGTCCGTACGCACAATAACCGTGGTCTGTCCGTTCTATGGATATGCGCGGCAGGACAAGAAACACAAGGGACGCGAGCCGATTTCGGGGCGCCTCATGGCGGACTTGTTCAAGACAGCCGGGGCGAGTCGGCTCATTTCAGTCGATTTGCACACCGCCCAGATTCAGGGATTCTTTGACGGTCCGGTGGACCATCTGTGGGCCCTGCCGCTGCTGGCGAATTACGTGCGCAGCCGTGTTGACCGGGCCAAACTGACAATCGTTTCGCCTGATGCCGGGCGTGTTCGGGTGGCTGACCTGTGGTCTGACAGGTTGGGCGCGCCACTGGCCATCATCCACAAGCGGCATGATCCAACCGTCGCCAACCAGGTCAAGGTGCACGAGTTGGTTGGTGAAGTGCGCGGGAGGACCTGCGTGATTGTCGATGACATGATCGACACAGCCGGCACAATTGTGCAGGCCGCAGACGCGCTATTCGACAACGGCGCCTCAGAAGTGCTGGTGGCAGCCACACACGCCGTCATGTCAGGGCCGGCGTTCGATAGGTTGCGGGCCTCACGCATAAGCGAAGTAGTTGTGACTGACACCCTGCCGCTGCCCCAAGAGGATGACCGCGGCCTGGAAAAGCTGACCGTTCTATCCATCGCACCACTGATTGCCCGAGCCATCCGCGAAGTGTTCGATGACGGATCAGTAACCTCCCTATTCGACGGCAACGCCTAAGCCCCACCCCGCCACCAGGCCTGACCTGGCAGATGGGCTAGGATGGGGGGCTGTTGCCTTGGCGAGGGGAGCTTGCCGCGGGTTTCGATCCTGGTAGAAGTGGGATCGGACTGCCCGGCTAGCTGCCGTCATCGACGTGGCCGCCCTGGTTGGACGCCTGCCGATGCTCCGAGGTGAGGCGACAGGGCAACCGGTCAGGCAGGCTGGTGGGCCGTCATCGTACGCGATTGTTTAGGAGCACCAACGTGGCAGACGCCAATCTGACAGCCGAGAACCGCACCGAGTTCGGCAAGGGGGCGGCCAGGCGGACTCGCCGGGCGGGGCTGATCCCCGCGGTCATCCACTCATCCAAGGCTGATCCGATCCACATTTCCCTACCGAGCCACGCCACCACTTTGGCGCTGCGGCACGCCAACGCGCTGCTTGAGATCACTGTGGATGGCAAGACGCTGCTGGCGCTGGCGCGCGAGGTGCAGCGCAACGCTGTGCGGGATCACATTGAGCATGTTGACCTGCGGTCCGTGCGCCGGGGCGAGAAGATCGAGGTCGATGTTCCGGTCCACATCACAGGTGAACCGCTGGTTGGCATCCCGATCCTCGATACCCAGACCGTCCGGGTTGAGGTCGAGGCGACCAACATCCCCGAATCCCTGGTGGCCAATGTCGATGGGTTGAGCGAGGGCGAGACCGTCCGGGCAACCCAGATCAGCCTGCCTGAGGGAGCTAGCCTGGTTGGCGATGACCACATCGTTGTTTCCATCTCGGTGCCGCGCGCTGATGTGGAAGAAGAAGTGGTTGAAGAGGCTGAGGCTGAGGCCGAGGCTGAAGAACCAGCTGCCGAGTAGTTGGGCATAGCCGGCCCGTCACGTGATGGGCCGGCGGCGCCTGCCGTGGGCGTTGTGACCGGTCCGGTGTGCTGCTCGGCCTGCGCCGAGCGGGCCGGTATGGTCGCCTTTGGCCGGCGTCCTGGCGGTGCGGTGTGCTGACTGAGAGGGGCATGCCATGGTCTCGAGTTCGCAACTGCGACTCGTGGTCGGGTTGGGCAATCCGGGGGAGAAGTATGCCCGCAACCGGCACAACCTGGGGGCGATGACGGTCGATGAGCTGGCCAAACGCGTCGGGCTGACCAAGTACACCCTGGCAGCCAAACCGCAGGTCCTCATCGCCTCTGCCCACGTGGGCATTGCGCCGGGCGGCGTTCCGGGGCCTTTGACTGTCCTGGCGAAACCGACCGCCTACATGAACCTGTCCGGCGGCCCGGTTAAGGCCGTGGCCAACCGGTTCGAGATCCCACCGGACCGCGTGGTGGTTGTGCATGATGACCTTGACCTGCCGTTCGGGGTGGTACGGCTCAAACTGGGCGGCGGCGAGGGTGGCCACAACGGGTTGCGGGACATCACGCGCGCCCTCGGCACCCGCGATTACCTGCGGGTTCGCCTCGGGATTGG
>JAIRRT010000032.1 GCA_031255835.1 Bifidobacteriaceae bacterium
CGCCGGAGCCGTCGGCGTCGTTCGGCGAGTGATCAGGCCGGTTCACAGGTCCTCCAGCCGGTAGCCCAGGCCCCGGACCGTGGCGATCTTGAAGCCAGCGGCGGGGAACTTGTCCCTGATGCGGTTGATGTGGACATCCAGGGTGCGGTCGTTGCCGGCGAAGTCGAAGCCCCACACTTCGTCGAGGATGCGTTGGCGGGCCATGGTCCGCCCCTTGTTGGCGGCCAAGAAGAACAGCAGGTCGAACTCTTTCAGCGGCAGCTCGAGGGTTGCTCCGTCCAACGCGGCCGTGTGGCCGTCTGCGTCCAGGGTCAGCCCGCCCGCGCGCGCCACCTGGTCTGCCACCTTCCGGTAGCGCCGCAGCAGCGCCTTGACCCGGGCGACCAGTTCCAAGCCTTCGAAGGGTTTGACCAGGTAATCGTCCGCGCCGGCCTCAAGGCCGAGCACTTTATCGCCCAGCTGCCCTTTCGCTGTCAGCATCAGCAGCGCCAGGTCGGGGTGGTAGCGCCGGGCGGCCCGGCAAAACTCGGGGCCGTTCATCCGCGGCATCATCGAATCCACCACGCACAGGTCGATTTCCTGGCCGCCCAGCACCCGGAGCGCGTCAAGCCCGTCCGCCGCCAGCGCGGTGGCGAACCCAGCGGCCTGCAGCAGGGCGGCGACCAGTTCGCGGATGTGGGGATCGTCATCGATCACCAAGATGGCGCCCACGGCCAACCTCCCTTCGTCCCCGGCAAGTATGGGCCCCCAACGTAAACCGGGCATAAACACCCCGCTCCCGCGGCCGAGGCCCCCTGGGCCCGGCTGTTCCAGCTGTTCCCAGGGGACGGCCTCCATCTTTTCCACCGCCTGTGGGAGCCGGCGAACTGAACTCGGTGTGGTGCGGGTGGGGGGTGAAATGGGGTAGACTTGCCGGCTGGACGTGCGCGCCCGAGCGCGCACGGCGCTTTTGTTACCCGCCAACCGCCCAAATGGGGACGCCTGCGTGCCTGGGGTGGGGTGCGTCATCGGACGCGGGATGTGGGGTGCATTAGTGAACCGAAACGATCAGTAGCGGAGGGGAATGGCCAAGAAGGACGGCGTCATCGAGATTGAGGGCACCGTGGTCGAAGCACTGCCAAACGCGATGTTTCGCGTTGAACTGCACAACGGCCACAAGGTGTTAGCCCATATCTCGGGCAAGATGCGCCAGCACTACATCCGGATCCTGCCTGAGGACCGGGTAGTGGTGGAGTTGAGTCCCTATGACCTGTCCCGAGGGCGGATCGTCTACCGGTACAAGTGACACGACAACCAAAGGCCGATACGTAATGAAGGTGAAACCGAGCGTCAAACGGATCTGTGACCACTGCAAGGTCATCCGGCGGGGTGGCCGGGTCATGGTGATCTGCTCCGCTAACCCTCGCCACAAGCAGCGGCAAGGCTAACGCCGCACAACCAAGCGTTGCCAAGGGGACATGCGCCCCTAACCCTCGGTCGGAGGCCGGGGCCCGAGTGATCGGGACGGCATCGCACCAGACCTCCGGACAGTTCAGTAGGAGTACCAACCGAACATGGCACGTATCGCAGGAGTGGACCTGCCAAACGACAAGCGACTTGAGATCGCTTTGACCTACATCTTTGGCATTGGCCGGACCAGGGCGAAGGAGACACTGGCGGCCACGGGCGTGAGCCCGGATATGCGCGTGAAGGACATCGGCGATGCCGAACTGGTTGCTCTACGCGACCACATCGAGGCGTCGTATGAAGTGGAAGGCGATCTACGCCGGGAGATCGCAGCTGACATCCGCCGGAAGGTGGAAATCGGCTCCTACCAGGGAATCCGGCATCGTCGGGGCCTGCCGGTGCACGGCCAGCGCACCAAGACCAACGCGCGAACCCGCAAGGGCCGCAAGCGCACCGTGGCTGGCAAGAAGAAGGCCGGCAAGAAGTAGCCCACCGCGCCGGGCCGGCGCACAGCAATCCTGCTGGCCACCAGCCCGGACTCGACCAGGACCCGATCAGACAAGACCAGGAAAGACACCGCATCAATGCCTCCTAAGACCCGCACCGGTGCCGCGCGCAAGACGCGCCGCAAGGACCGGAAGAACGTTCCGCTGGGCCACGCCCACATCAAGTCGACGTTCAACAACACCATCGTTTCGATCACCGACCCATCGGGTGCTGTGCTCGCCTGGGCGTCTTCAGGCCAGGTGGGCTTCAAGGGCTCGCGTAAGTCGACGCCGTTCGCCGCACAGCTGGCGGCTGAGGCTGCGGCCCGCCGCGCCCAGGACCACGGCGTGAAGAAGGTCGACGTCTACGTCAAGGGACCGGGCGCCGGCCGCGAGACCGCCATCCGTTCTCTGCAAGCTGCTGGCCTGGAGGTGGGCACCATCTCCGACGTCACGCCGCAAGCGCACAACGGCTGCCGCCCGCCCAAGCGCCGGCGGGTTTGATCGCGACAACTCAACAACTTCGGCGTCCGGCCAGCCCGGCGCCGCAGCCGAACCGATAGACCGAGGTTGGTTTGGCTGGCTCCCCGGGGGCGTCATATAGCGGGCGCCCGAACCGAAAGGAATGACAACAGGTGCTTATTGCTCAACGCCCCACCCTGACCGAAGAGGTCGTTTCAGACCACCGTTCCCGCTTCGTTATCGAACCGCTTGAGCCGGGCTTTGGGTACACGCTCGGCAACTCTTTGCGCCGTACGCTTCTGTCCTCGATCCCAGGGGCCGCGGTCACCTCGATTCGCATTGACGGTGTGTTGCATGAGTTCTCCACCGTCCCGGGAGTCAAAGAGGATGTCACCGAGCTGATCCTCGGGCTGAAAAACCTCGTTGTCTCCTCCGAGCATGACGTTCCGGTGGTTATGTACTTGCGGCGCCAGGGCCCCGGCCGGGTGACCGCAGCGGACATTACCCCGCCGGCCGGCGTGGAGGTCCACAACCCTGACCTGCACATTGCCACCATCAACGCCAAAGGCAAGCTCGAGATTGAGCTGACCGTTGAGCGCGGCCGCGGCTACGTGTCCGCCGTGCAGAACAAGAACCCCGAAGCCGAGATTGGCCGCATCCCGATCGATTCGATCTACTCGCCAGTCCTGAAGGTGACCTACAAAGTCGAGGCCACGCGTGTTGAGCAGCGCACCGACTTTGACCGTTTGGTGGTCGATGTCGAAACCAAGCCATCCATCTCCCCGCGCGATGCCGTCGCTTCAGCTGGCACAACGCTGGTTGAGCTGTTTGGCCTGGCTCGCGAGCTGAACGTCGAGGCTGAAGGCATCGAGATTGGCCCATCGCCAACCGACGCCGCCCTCGCGGCTGATCTGGCCCTGCCAATCGAGGACCTCGATCTGACGATCCGCTCCTACAACTGCCTGAAGCGCGAGGGCATCCACACCGTCGGCGAGCTGGTTGCCCGTTCCGAGGCTGACCTGCTGGACATCCGCAACTTCGGCGCAAAGTCGATCACCGAGGTGAAAGACAAGCTGAGCACGCTGGGTCTTGGGCTGAAGGATTCGCCCCTCGATTTCGATCCAGCCGCCATCACCGCCACCAACCCCGAGTTCATCAGCGACGAGACGTTCTGAACACGTCGCAACCCACACCAATAAGGAGTTCCGATCATGCCAACGCCCACCAAAGGTCCAAGGCTCGGTGGCGGGCCGGCCCACGAGCGCCTGATGCTGGCGGGCCTGGCCACAAGCCTGTTTGAGCACAAGCGCATCACCACCACCGAGGTCAAAGCCAAGCGGCTGCGCCCGCTGGCCGAGCGCATGATCACCTTCGCCAAGCGCGGCGACCTTGCCGCCCGGCGTCGCGTGATGCGTGTGATCCGCGACAAGGGAGTGGTCCACGTCCTGTTCACCGAGATCGCCCCGACGATGGCGGACCGTCCCGGTGGCTATACCCGGATAGTCAAGATCGGTCCCCGCAAGGGCGACGCCGCCCCGATGGCTGTGATCGAGCTTGTCACCGACCCGGTCGAGTTCAAGAAGCGCCGCACACCTGAAGAGGCTGCCGCTGCTGCCGAGAAGAAGAAGCAGCAGGCCCAGGCTGCCGCCGCACGTCCAGCTCGCCGCGGCCGGCGTGGCGCCGCAGCCGATCAGCCCGCCAAGGATGCTCCGAAGGATGAAGACGGCGCGAAGGTGAAGGACGCAGAGGACGCCGCAGCCGAAGAGGCCGAGGCAGCTGAAGAAGCGACCGAGGCAGATGCGACCGCTGAGCAGCCCGCGGATGAGTCCGCTGAGGCAGCAGAGGGCGACGAGGACGCCGCAGAGGCTGAAGACAAGTAGTCCGTGCGGCAGGGCGGCGAGCCACCCAAGTGTTCGCCGCCAGTTTCCCTGCCGTTAACCTTTTGGTCGCCTAGCGTTGGGTTGAAGCTCCTAACTTCGGCGCTGGACCGGATAGTCCGGGTCCAGCAAGCCGATAAGGAGCATCGTGAGACTTCGCCTCGTTCTACCGGCCGCAACGGCCGCCCTCGCACTCGCATTGACCGGTTGTGCCGGCAACGAGCAACCAGCTGGCGATACCAGTGTTGACCAGTCCCAAACCGAACCGGGCGATGATGCCCCGCCTGCCGAGCCTGACCCCGCCGATGCCGCACCCGACCCGGCCAGCGAAGCACCAGCTGGCATATCCGGCACCATCAACGGCGGCGGCGCCACCTCCCAATCCGCCGCCCAAGAGGCCTGGCGAGCTGGCTTCGCCGCCGCCAACCCCTCAGTGACCGTCAACTATGACCCGACCGGCTCGGGTGATGGCCGCAAAGCCTTCCAGGAAGGTGGGCTGTCCTTCGCCGGCTCCGACGGGGCCTTCAGCGTGGAGGACATCGAGGCTGGCGGCTTCGCCTCATGCGCCGAGGGCTCGGGGCTAGTCGAGATTCCCGTCTACATCTCCCCAATCGCCGTGGCGTTCAACCTGCCGGGCATCGATTCGCTCAACCTGGACGCCGCCACCATCGCCAACATCTTCACTGGACAAATCGTCAAATGGAACGATTCCGACATCGTCGGTCAGAACGAAGGTGTGGAACTGCCTGACCTGGCCATCACTGCGGTCCACCGCTCGGATGGGTCTGGCACCACCGCCAACTTCACCGACTACCTGGACCAGACTTCCGGCGGGATCTGGGCTGATGGGAAGGTCGAGGACTGGCCCGAATCCCTGGAGGGCGAGGCCGCGGAGGGCACCTCGGGTGTGGCCGAGACGCTCGGAGCCACCGAAGGCGCCATCGGCTACTTGGATGCCTCGCGTGCTGGCGATCTTGGCACAGCCGCGGTCAAGGTGGGCGAGAACTACGTGGCCTACTCACCGGCCGCCGCCACGGCTGCCGCGGGCGCCTCGACGTTCCAGGACGGGCGGGCCGCCAGCGATGTGGTGATCGATATCAACCGGACCATCGATGCCGGTGAGGTCTACCCGCTCATCCTGATCTCCTACCTGATTGGCTGCGAAACCTACGCTGATGCAGGTCAGGGCGCCTTGGTCAAGGCGTTCTTCGAATACGCCACCTCGGCTGAGGGGCAAACGGCCGCCGCCGAGAACGCCGGCTCAGCCCCCATCACTGGCGATGCGAACCTGGAGCCCAAGGTGGCCGCAGCCGTCGCCGCCATCGGCTAGATAGGCACCGAATCACCGTGGGAACTGTTGTTGCAGAAAGGCCGGCCGTCCGGGACTCGGGCCTGAACCGCCTGGTTGGGCAGCCTGAGGGAACCAGGCCACCAGGCAAACGCTGGGGCAAGGCGCCCAAGGCGTCAACCGGAGTCGAAAGGGCCGGGGACCGCGCGGCCCGCCGGTTGGCCACCGCGGCGGGCGCGACCATCCTGGTTGCGCTCGCCGGGGTTGGCCTGTTTCTCCTGGCCAGAGGACTGCCGGCCGTCCGAGCAGGCCAAGGCGATCTGCCTGAAGGGGCCACCAGCTTCTGGCAGCTGGCAGGGCCGCTGGCGTTCGGTTCTGTCTGGGCCGCCGCCCTCGCTCTGCTGTTTGCCATTCCCGTGGCCGTAGCGGTTGCGTTGTTCATTTCGATGTACGCCCCGCGGCGTTTTGCCGGCCCACTTGGCGCCACCGTCGATGTATTGGCGGCCATACCCTCGGTGGTTTACGGGTTGTGGGGCCTGATGGTCTTTGCGCCGATGACGGCCGGGTTGTACCGCTGGCTGTCAGACCACATGGGGTGGTTTCCACTGTTTGCCGGGAAACCCTCAGCCACAGGGCGAACCATTCTGACTGCCGCGCTTGTGTTGGCCGTGATGGTTCTGCCGATCATCGCGGCGGTGTGCCGCGAGGTATTCCTCCAGACCCCCGCCTTGTCGGTTGAAGCCGCGCTCGCTTTGGGTGCCACGCGCTGGGAGACAATCCGCCTGGCAGTGTTCCCATTCGCCCGCTCCGGCATTGTCTCTGGAGCGATGCTCGGGCTGGGCCGTGCCTTGGGGGAGACGATGGCGATTGCCATGGTTTTGTCCCCCACCCCATTTCTCATGTCGGTGCGCCTGCTCAACAACACCAACCCGAACACCATCGCGGCCTCCATTGCCCAGAACTTCCCCGAGGCCTACGGAATGGAGGTCAACGCCCTGATTGGGCTTGGCCTGATCCTGTTTGTCATCACATTTGCTGTCAACTATCTGGCCCGCCGCGTTGTGGCGCGGAGCCAACCTGGAGCGTGAATCCATGGCTGTCATAGTTCTAGACCGAGCCCCCAGCATTGCCTTGGGCAAGCACACCGTCCGGCGTGGCCGGCGGGTGGCAGATACCGCTGCGACTTGGGTGATCTGCGGGGTGTTCGGCTTGGCGTTGATACCGCTGGTCTCGCTGCTGTGGACTGCGGTTTCGCGCGGATTGTCCCGGCTGGACGCAGACTTCTTCGGCAACTCGATGCGCGGGGTGGTGGGGGCTGGCGGAGGCGCGCTGCACGCCATCCTCGGCACTGGTCTGATCACCGGGGCCACCATTGTGCTGTCGGTTCCCCTGGGGATTGCGGCGGCCATATACCTTGTCGAATACGGGCGCGGCCCGTTCGCTCGCGCCGTGACATTCCTGGTGGACGTCATGACAGGCATCCCGTCCATTGTGGCCGGCCTGTTCGCATACACCGTGTTCTCCATGGTCTTTGGGCCGGGAGTGCGCTCTGGCGTGGCCGGGGCGTTGGCGCTGTCACTCCTGATGATCCCGGTGGTTGTGCGGTCATCGGAAGAGATGCTGCGCCTGGTGCCAGATGATCTGCGTGAGGCCGCCTACGCATTGGGCACACCGAAATACCGGACCATCGGGAAGATCGTCTTGCCGACGGCCATCTCCGGAATAGTGTCCGGCTCCATGCTCGGAGTTGCTCGGATAGTTGGCGAGACCGCCCCGCTGCTGCTGGTGGCCGGGTATTCCGATGCGATGAACTACAACCTGTTCTCCGAGCGGATGACAACCCTGCCGGTCTACATCTACCAACAATGGAAGTTCAAGGGCGCCGATGTCGCGTCCTATGATGACCGCGCCTGGACAGCTGCGCTGGTCCTCATCGCGTTTGTACTAGTTATCAACCTAGCCTCGCGGCTCGTGGCGAAGTGGTTCGCTCCGAAGACCCGCTGAAAGGTACACAGCTCATGCCGAAGGCCATCGAAATCGCCTCCCTCAACGCCTACTACGGCTCCTTCCATGCCGTGGCGGATGTATCACTGACCATCGCCCCACGGTCAATCACCGCGTTCATAGGGCCGTCCGGATGTGGAAAGTCGACGCTGCTGCGGACACTCAACCGGATGCATGAGGTCATTCCCGGCGCCCGGGTGACCGGCTCAGTTCTGGTTGAAGGACAGGACGTCTACGGCTCGGGAGTGGACCCCGTGCTTGTGCGCCAAAGGGTGGGAATGGTGTTCCAGCGCCCAAACCCGTTCCCCACAATGTCCATCAAAGACAACGTGCTGGCCGGAGTGCGCCTACAACGCCGCCGGTTGAGCAAAGGCGAGGCCAACAGTGTGGTGGAACGCTCGCTGCGCTCAGCTGGATTGTGGACCGAGGTGCGTGACCGGCTGGACAAACCCGGCGCATCCCTGTCCGGCGGCCAGCAACAGCGGCTGTGCATTGCACGGGCAATCGCCATAGAACCAGAAGTGTTGCTGATGGATGAGCCGTGTTCGGCACTCGACCCGATCTCCACTTTGGCGATAGAAGAGCTGATGGCGGGGTTGAAGGCCACCTATACCGTCGTCATCGTCACCCACAACATGGCTCAGGCTGCCAGGATCAGCGACAAGACCGCCTTCTTCACCATCGATGGGGCCCGCAAACCCGGCCGGTTGGTCGAATACGGCCCAACAGCCGCGATGTTTTCCGAGCCCAATCAGCAGGCTACGGCTGATTACATCGCAGGACGTTTTGGATGAACCGGCCGCAAACATATGGCACCGCGCCGCCGGGGGCCACCGGTCAGGTCCCCCTGGCGCAAGTAGGGTGAAGGTGTGTCGGGCTGGATCATCTTTGCTGCGACCGCCGGTGTGGCGGCGGGAATCGCGCTTGGACTGGCCGGTTTGGCGCTTTGGCGCCGGTTGCGCCGCCGCCCGGTGTCCCCACAGGCGCTGCCCGAGGAGGCCATCACCACAGCCGAGGCCTACGGCGGTTATGCGGTGATTGTGACGCCATTTCACGTCATCGTCCACGCTTCACAATTGGCTCAGACTCTGCCGCTCGCCTTTGAAGGTGTGTTGACTCACCCGGAGTTGGCTGACTTGGCGGATGAGGCTTGGGCCGCCGGTGAAACGGTCACTCGCCCATACACGCTGGACACCCTGGGGCCGCTGCATCATGTTGTGGTTCAGGCCGCCGTGTTGGACGGCCGCTGGGTATTGCTCGCGATAGTCGACAGAACCGATCAGGTCCGCACCGAGGAATTGCGCCGCGACTTCATCTCAAACATCGGCCATGAGTTGCGCACCCCCATAACAGCAGTGGACCTGATAGCCGACACAATGGAATCAGCCGCCGATGACGCAGCAACAGTCCGGCATTTCGCTGCCCGTTTGCGGTCGGTT
>JAIRRT010000130.1 GCA_031255835.1 Bifidobacteriaceae bacterium
CAACCCATCAGCAACCACATTCGCCAACTCAGACACCGAATAACCCGAATCATCCGGACTATAATTACCCGGCACAAACTCCACAGTCGAAACACCCGGCGGCCGCAACGGCTCAATCGTTTGGCCTGCCCATGTCACTGCAATGGACTTGATTCCATCCTTGGTGGACGTGATCCTGGCGCGGTACACACCGGTGGAGACCATCTCCCAGGTGCCCACGGTGCCGTTGCCCAGGCCGCCCGTGCCGGTCGGATCGACAGCAATGCTCGCGGACTGGCCGTCAACGAGCGTGTTGTTTCTGTCGCGCAGAGTGACTGTAACTTCATGGTAGGCGGAGCCGTCAGCCACACGGGTGCCCTCGGACAACGTGAAGTCGGAGTTGCTCGGCAGGACGTCATCGGGCACAAACCGGAAGGCGAGACGGGTGGGCGCAGATCCACCGCTTGTCACCGGTGTGGTGGCGGTGCCTTCAGGCACCCCATATCTGGCGGTGACATAGGCGGTACCGGCCGTTGAATCGGACATGATTCTGATGGTGTGTTCGCCGTCTTCGTTCGTGGTGCCGGACAGCGAATAGCCGGTCACCAAACGGGCGAAGGTGGAGTCCAACTCGAACAGCACCGGCGCACCTGGCACGTTGTTCCCGTGTTCGTCAATCACTTTGACGGTCGCTTCGTGGTATTGGCCCTGGCCCGTCATCCGGGTATCGGCATCTGTCCCCGTCAGACGCGTGTCATCGGACGGGTCGAGAGGATCAAACCGGACCGTTGTTGGGCTGTTGCGCAGCGGGTGCCTCCGGCCCTGGCGATCACGGAAATAGGCTTCAACTTCGTATCCACCGGCCACCAGCGTCGTGACGTCCACCACGGCAGTTCCGCTTGCCGTGGTGGTCAAGCAAGTGGTTATCTCATCGGAGATCCACGGATCAGTCTCGAAGCAGACTTCATAGCTTGACACCGGGTTACCGGGTCCGTCAGCCAGATAGGCCGTCGCAACGGCAACCGTCCCGACCGGCAGCCGGGTGGGAGTGACCGTTAGGGTCGAAGAACCTGGCAACGGATCGTCCGCGGAGAACTTTGCGACCCCCTGTCCCAGTGGGTCGGCCAAACCCGTGTACTTCACTGTGATGGTCTTATCGCCGGACTTGGTCGATTTGACGTTGAACGTGTAATCGCCAGCATCATCGCCGGTCAGGGCAACTACAGATTCCAGGGTGACGCCTTCGGGCAGATCAACCTCACGCTCAATCAAGCCGGAAACACCAGTTACCCGATTGTTGTTGGCGTCCCGCAGCTTGACCGTAACGGTGTGGTACTCACCGCCGTTGGCGATCCGGAACCCTGGGGTGACCTGGACCTCGGAGTGGATTGGACTCGGTAACCCCGGCACAAACCGGACCGATACCGGCGAGTGATTCAAGGCCTCCGGCGTTCCATTGGGGCCAATGACTGTGGCAGAAACCTGATAGGTGCCGTCATCGCTGGCCAACACCCGGACCGAGCAAATGCCATCAAGTCCGGTGACGCAGGTGCTATCCGACAAGTACACTCCGGTGGCGCCACCTAGCGAGAACGTCACCGTCTGTCCACCCAGCGGGGAACCATCATCACTGTTGATGGTTGCTGTTACCTCGTGGTACTCGATCTCGTTGGCCTTCTTGTCGCCGCCGGTCGCTTCGAGAAGCGAATTTGCACCGACTGGTGCCTTGGTGAATTGAACGGTACAAGTCAGATCAGAGCCCGTTCCGGTGGCTGACCCGGGAACAGTCACAGATGTCCCAACCACTGAAACCGTCACAGCCTGCCCATCAAGCTGCGAGCACTGTGCGCCGGAAAGGCCCCAGCCAGGAGGCGCGGACGTCCGGGTAATGGTGACCGGATCACCGGGAGTAGTCACAACGTGGGCAGCAGTCGAGTAGACGGCAGAGTTGGCCGCTTGAGTGGTCAACGAATCCGTTGTCGATGAGGGGGACGCATTGCTCACATTGGACAGGCTGAAGTTGAAAGGGCCAGCCGGATACTGCGCGGTCTCCACGGCCAAGCGCACCACAGAGGAGGCAACAAATGTGCGGTAGTCCTCAACTTCGCCATCGTTCACCCAGGCGGCAGTGTCAGCCAAGGTCGATCCCGCCGTCGGGGCCGAGCCGGCCGGATCCGTCGGTCCGGCGCCAGCTCTGGATGACAACCTGAACCTGGAGTACATAGAGCCAGTAGCTCCGCTTGGCAGGGTTTGAGGCACAGCCCAGTCGAAGCTGGCCTCGGCCGGGGCTGTGACTGCAGTGTCCAGGGCCGGTGTCGAGCCCCAAGCGCTGCCGTCTGCTCCACCTGAAGTCAGCTGTGCCAGCCAGGCGGTCAGTTGAGCGTTGGCGGCCGGACCGCCGCCAACTGTGGCGTTGACCGTGTAGGTGTTGCCTGGCGCCAAGACGGCGCCGCCAAGCGGCACGTCGAGTTCACCGATCTCGACTGTTACGCCATCGTCGGTGGCGTTGGAATCGGCACCTTGGGAAGGCGAGCCGTCAGCCTGCATTCCGGCCTGATTGCCCAGCCAAGCCGTGGCGCGTACCGGGCCACTCAGGTTGTGCGGACCACTTTGGGCGAGGGTTGTCCCGAGGGTATCTGGAGCATCACCCCACGAGCTGCCGGCGGAGATGCCGAAGGATGCCACCGCCACCTCGTTCGCAGTCGTCATGTGGACTGTCGAATAGTGTCCAGCTGTCTGAGCAACCTGCCCTGTCGGGATGGTGGTCGGGTCGATTCCGTCAGCCCTTGCCCCACGGCACGGCCCAGAAGAAGTCATGGCCGCTGTGCCACTGGCCGCGCAAGCTGCCGTCACCGGGTTGGCGCTGGTTGCATCTGCGCTCGCCCACGTTTGGCCAGCGTTCAGACCATCCACCGCCGGCTGGGCCATCCGGACAACGAAGTCTTCCCCCACACTGTTCAAGATGAAGGAGTATTCGCCCGTCTCGCCAGTCACACGCTCACCAAGCTTCTGACCGCTGCTGTTGTACAGCTCAACGGTGACCCCTTCCGCCACACCTTCAGCCTCGGAGACCGCGCCGTCACCGTTGGTGTCGTTGTAGACCACGCCACGGATAACCGGGGCGGTTTGGCAAGTGGCCAGATCGAGGTAGCCGGTGCCTGCGATGTTGCCGAGGGATCTGGTGACACCAGAAATCGGATCTATGGCATACAGGTAGCCATCTGAGCCGTAAAAGGCGTAGAGAATGCCATTGAAGAAGGCCATGCCCCAAACAACAGTGCTGGTCAATGGGTTGGCAGCCCCGCCAGCGCCGCGCAGCTGGACCACTTTGGAGTACGTCCAGGCATCGTTGGATGGATCGGAGTCCTCACGGTTGCCTGGCACAACCCGCAACAGCCACTTTGTACTGCCGCCGGCCAGTAGGTAGATGTTGCCCTCAGCGTCCACGGCCATGTCCGAAGCGACCTGGCCAGCTGCGCCGGACAAGGCGTCAGACGGGGGGTTTGCCACCAGCTGCCCGGACTGGTCTTCCTTGTTGGTCTGGGCCAACGGGTCATATTTCATCAGGCGGTAGTTGTCGTCCAGGCGGGTAGCTTCAAAGCCTGAGAAGTAGATCTCACCGGTCAGCTGGTTGGCTTCTCCACCCGACCAGCCACGGCCGGTAGTCACGTCGGGACGCGAGACTTTGAACGTTGTCCCGATGGTCGCCCCGGCAGGAACGTCAAGCACATCCCGCTGGCTGGCACCCGCCTCGAATTCCCAGTGGTAGGCGTGCAGTAGACCATCGCCGCCCCGCTCAATGGGTGAGGGCCCCAGCGCCATCGTGTCCATGGGGTGGGAGGACCCGTACATAGCTGTGTAGCTTGGCGGGGAGGTCGACAGGTTCAGTTTGCGAGTTTGCGTGCTTGTCACGATGTAGATGTCATCGCAGCTCAACTCGGTGTTGATGGGGTTGCCGGTCAGACTGACATCATCAGCTCTGGCAGGGGCGGCCGCAAGGCTCGCAAGCCCATAGGTGCCAGCTGAAACAGCCACAGCCATGGCAACGGCCACAGCCTTCCGGGAGGTAGGACTAGAAAAAACTCGCCGCAAATTCAGGGTCATCGGGGTACTTCCATCGCGCGCATATTCAGGGTTGGCCAGCCTCCAACACCCAAGCCCAGCGTTGTGCTCAGGGCTGCAAAAGGCAGCTGAGTCAGGGACGACCAGTCCGACCTCTTGGTCGAACCGTGCTCAGCCTACCGGGTTTGGGCAAATTATGCCCGCACAGACCTCCACCTATCCCCGGATCCCGGGCCGCAGCCGCTCCAGTTCCTCCCACGCAGCCGCCGTCACAGTCCTTGCCTCAGCCTCTGGATCCATGAAAACCGCCGGTGACCACGATTGGATGGTCCTCCAGCCCAGACGTTCCAGCTCGGCCGATCGCAACCGGGCCTGCACCCGGACTGAGGGTTCGCGCACAAAGTCCGGATCATCACTCAGAACGGCCACCAGCTCGGTTTCCGGCACCGAGGGGTGCGATACAGCCAATGGGATGCGTGCGCCATCGTGCGATCCGAAACGGCTGGCAACTGTGAAACCGCGCCCGGCAATGCGGTTGGCCAGGTCAGCCATCAGGGCGTCTCCTCGCTGGCCAGTGGGCATTTCTGCGCCGCTGGGGGAGGCGGCAAACGCCAGGATCTCGGCAAACAGCTTGGTCCCGGGGTCCTTCAGGCGGGCCGGCGCCAGATCTGTGGCAGCCAGGCAGGAGACCACGGTCAGCCGGTGGCGCACCGCCGTCAAGGCATCGAGTAGGAGGCTGACACCGTCCGGCCGGCCAATCGGCCCGAAGTCATAGACCACGTGGCCATGGGGGGTCTTTGCAAAGCCGGGCGTGAACACGACAGCGTCCCGGGCAATGCCCGCAACATGCTCCAGACCCGTCACCACAAGCGGCTCAACGCTGTCCTGGCTGAGAGCGGCGGCGAGTTCTGGCACTCCGATTGCCGCTTGATCTATGGCGTCACGCACCCGTTCGGCATGCCTGGAGCTGGCTGTGATGATGGCCAGCGATTCCCCGCCACGCAACCTGACGTGAGCAACAGCCTCGCGGACAACCGCCTCGACCTCGGCATCGGCACTCTCGACACTGGCCGATCCAGGCATCACGCGGCTGACGCCATCGACCTGCCGGAACGCCACCAAGTCACCTCGCGAGGGTAACGGTAGGGGCCGGCCGAGCGTCGCATAGCCGTGATCGGCCAGGAACTTGGCCAGCCGAGGATCGCGCCGCGAGGGTGGTGCCGGCAGCGGCACCTTGGGTAGGAACTCGCCCAACGCAGCGGCCGCCGATGCCGGAGCTTCAGCCAACCTGGCCGAGTCACCAAACACGACCACCTGGTTCGCTCTGGCTAGCGCCGAGACAACTTGAGCTACCGAAACGTGGCCAACGGCATCGAGGATGACCAAATCCACCAGCGGCGCTGAGACTTCAGCCAGCGGCAGCGCCGAGGGCACAAGCATGGGTCCAGAAATCCAGCACGGCCTGGCGGCGAACGCCATGTCGGGGCAAACCGACATGACCGTGCGCAGGGCGGTGCCTGAGCTCATCGCCTCCAGCGCCCCGGACTGGCCCGGATGGGTGCGGCGCACCTCATCGCGCCGTGCAGCGACAGCTGCCCGGATTGGGCCAGGTTTGGTGGCGATGTGGGCCAGGTCGAGTTCACGGTAGGAGGCGATCAGCGCCGCCAGCGCATCACCGTTGTACGCGCTGAGCAGCGGATCTGACTGCAAGATGAACCCGAGAACCGAACTCCACCAAGCCAAATCGAGCTCAAACCCAGCCAGCTCGGCGGCCTCACGCTCACGGTTGGACAACGTGTCCAGGCTTGGGACGTCATCGTCGGTTTCTGCTCCTGGCTCCAGGCGGGCGGGAGGTGGGCCAAGGCGCCGATGCCGCAGGTCAGCCAGCAGTTCACTCAGGCCCATAGCGCTCAACTGCCTGGTCAGCCGGCGGATCTCCGGCAGGTATGCCAGCGTGCCGCGCGAGGCGTGCAGCCTGTCAAGCCGGGTGACCAGATCTACCAACGGCAGGGCCGTGAGCGGTGGGGCGTCCGGCGCGGGCGGGACTATGGCGTCCAACGCGTCGAGATCAGCACGCACAGCGCGGTAGTCGGCGTCGATCATGGCCATGTCCTGCGGCAGCTTGGGCCATGCGCCGGTCGGGTTCCACCGGACCCAGATCTCGCGCTGGGCTTGCAGATGGATCAACGCAGCGTGCAAATCAGCAACCACAACACCTGGCCGGACCATGTCCTTGGCCTGTTTCCGCAGCCGGTTGCGGTCCATCCGGCCCATCTCGATGCCGTTGTCACGGCGCCATTCAGCGGTCGCAGTGGCCGCCACCATCTGGTCCGGCGCCCGCTCAAACACCATCGGCTTGAACACGTCGAGGGCTTGGCGGATGCCGGCCAGCATGTCGAGTTGCTCGCCCCAGGCGTCCATGGTGTCCGGGACGGCCAGGCCGCTTTGCTCAGCCACCTTGCGCATGTGGTTCTGGGTCGCCTCAAGCGTCCCGCCGCGCAGCCGGTCCAGGTGCGCCAACGCGATCTGGACACCAGCAGAATCGACGATGTCGGCCCGGTACCAGGCCGTGTCTTCCTTGCGCAGCCGGAACGCACCCAGGCTGGCCAGCCGGACAATCTGCTGGCGGGCCTCATCCAGACCCTGGGTTTGCAGCGCCAGCGCAGCCCCCTGGTCCAGACGCACCGCAGTGCGGGTGCCGGGCCGCTCGTTTGTCACCTGGGCGATGGCCTGCAGGGCGTCATAGGCGGAGATGTTCCACGGCTCGCGCGGGCCGTGCAGCGCCCTTATGTATTGGGCAATCTGCCGGGAACGTTCGGTCAGAGCCGAGCGGATCTGGCTGATCCCGTCAATGTCCAGCGCGGGAGCTGGGGTGTCGAGGCCATCGCGCAGCCGCTCCACGGCGGCCCGCTGCCATCCGGGACGCGGTTCAAGATCGAGGATCGCATCACCCAAACCGACGCCGCGCAAAGTCGCCGAGACCGGATGGGACGCCCTGCGGTTGCCTGTGACGTACAACACACTTCGACCCGAGCCGATCGCGTCGGCGATGACGGCTGCCGCCGTTGCGCCGGTGGGTGCACCTGGCGGGGCATCCACAAAGACCGAGTGCCCTGCGGCAGCCACGTCCAGAACATGCTGTTGATCAATGTCAAGATCGCCGATGCCGCGCTCATGGTCAGCGGCACGGTCTGAGGTCACAGGGGTGGGCAGCTTCTGGCCGGCAAACGCCCGCCGCGCACCGCGATCCCCCGCCAAAGCGGCGACGATAGTCCGGTTGACCAGTACATCTTGTGCGGCGTCGAGGTCTTCAACAATCAGCTGGCCTGGATGCTCAAATACCCCGACTATCAGCTTGTCCCGAATCCGGAAATCAGCCAGAACCGTTGCGCCCAGGCCGGCCAGACGTTCCAGGACAGCTTGGGGTGAGAATGAGAAGCCGTTGAACGCCTCGGCCGCCAGTTGAGCTGGGTCCACCATCACGCCGCGGGCTCGCAGCGCTCGGATCAGTACCGGGTTGACCTCGACCGAATGCTCCAGGGTCAGCTCGACTTCACGCGGAGTGTCCATCAAGGTGATAGGCCGCAACAGCACTGGGACCCGGCGCTGAATCGGGGCTGGCGGCGCCGGCTTGTTCAGCGGTACCACCGAGGATTCTGCATCCGCTACGGCTAGGCGAGGGCCGGCATCGTCGGTTTGGGGGGTGTGGGGGTATTCCACCCAAAGGGCGATTCCAATGCACAAATGGGTGGGCGGCAGGCCGTAGCGCGAGGCGTGATCATCAGCCACCTGCTGCAGCGCGCGGGCGCGGGCGCGGGCTGCTGCCAAGGCGTTGCGCTCACGCACCAGGTTGGTCAACGGGGTGCGGCGCCCGGCGTAGAGCTGGGCAATTCCAGACGGGTGAGCTGCTGAAACGTCCAACACGCTCTCACCCAAGGCGGCAATATCGACCATCGCGTTGGCGCCACCCAGGCGGACCAATTCGACGCGCCATTGGCTGACGGCGTCCTCCACCATGGCGATTCGCGGATCAGGGGTTGGCAAAACTGCCGGCTGGTCCGGCGTTGGCGCAGGCGAACCCGTGCGCCGGTTCAGGTTGAGAAAAGCGGGCCGCACGGTGTCAGGCTAAGGGCCAAACCCTGCGGGTTGTGGGAGGCACGCCCCCAGCCACCAAGGTCCAAATCCCCTCCGGTAGAGTGTTCGGCGCCCAGCGCCTGTAGCTCAGTGGATAGAGCATCCGCCTCCTAAGCGGAGGGTCGAGCGTTCGAATCGCTCCAGGCGCACCAAACCGGCGGCGCCCGGCGCTGGCCCACGCATCGCGGCGTGGCGGGATTAGGGTGTGTGGGGTGTTCGACATTAACGGGACTGAGGCGCTGGTGTTGCTGGTGCTTGCAGTCGTGTTGGTTGGGCCGGGGCGTCTACCGGGGTACGCCAAACAGTTGGGGCGGTTTGTCCGCACGGCGCGCGACACCGTCAACCGCACCAAAGACAAGGTCGAGGACGAGTTGGGTGTGCGCCGCGGCGCCATCAACTGGGACGCCTTGGACCCGCGGCAATACGACCCCCGCAAAATAGTCCGCAATGCGTTGGACGATGCCGTCCCTGAGGGTTTGGGCCTCAAGTCACCCGGCCGTTTGGCTGGCAGCGGACTCGGCCCGGCGCCGAGCGCGCCGCTCAATCCAGAACGCCAACCCAACAGCAACCCCGTACAACCCACAGATGGGCAAAGCTAGAACGAACATTGTCAACACATCTGGCGAGGGTGAAACCACCGCCGCAAAAGCAAAAGCGATGAACACAGCCCAACGCCAGCCGTGAGCCCACGTGGCGGCTTGGACCAGTCCAATCATCGTCAGCGCCACCATCACAACCGGCAACAGGAATGCCAGCGCAAACGCCATCGTGAACCGTAGAACGAACCCCAAATAGGATTCCGCATCGATCAGATTGACAGCCTGACCAGGGGTGAAGCCGGTCAGCAGGTCAACGGCAACCGGCAGCACACGCCAGGCCAGATAGGCGCCGCCCAAGAACAGCGGGACGGAAGCTGCAACAAAACCAACCGACTGCCACTTCTCGCGCCGGGTCAAAGCTGGGGCAACAAACGCCCACGCATGGTAGATCCACCAAGGACACGAAATCAGCACCCCGATGAACACCGACCCTTGGATCTTCAGATCAAACGAACTCGGCACCGTGGAGAAGTTGAGCGTCATCATCGCGTCGCGTCTCGCCCCGGCCTGAGTCAGCGGCTCCATCAACAGATCCAAGAGCCAGCCATACAAGAACCAGCCGCCGATGGCGCCAGCCAGCACCCCGGCAGCCACCAATATCAGGCGGCGGCGCAGCTCGCGCAGGTGGGCTTGGACCGGTTGGGGTGCATCGGCCAGGCGGCGTCGTTTCACCCCGACGTGACGTCCTCATCCGAATCGGCATCGGTCTGCTCGGCCGTCTGTTTGCTGCTCAGGTCCTCAACTTCCTTCTTGAAGATCTTGAGCGACTGGCCTATCGACTTCGCCAGCGCCGGCAGCCTGGTGGAGCCCACCAAGAGAAGCACCACGACGACAATCAGGATCAAATGGGTTGGCTGTAGGCCGTTGCGGAACATGGTGTCTCCTTAGTGGTGGCCAGGATCGTCCTATGGTAGGTCCCCGCCGGCGCCATTGGGCGAAACTCCGGCGGGGCGGTGCATGCCGATGCTGGCAAACGCGGCAAACGACTCCTGCGCAGCCTCGGCGTCCAGCAACTCGACCGCGAAGCCGCGTTGGACTAGCACATAATCGCCCGCGGCAGCATCGGGCAGGTAGGCAAGGCAGCAGGTGGCCCCGCCATCCAGGCGAGCCATCGGCATGACTCCTGGAGTCACCTCCAGGATTCGGGCGGGAATCGCAAAGCACATGGCAGCCCCCGTCAGCTTCCGGCCGGCTGGTCGAGGATTTCCAGATGCATCTGCCCAGGTGGCGCTGCGGAGCACGGCAGGCACGGGTCCACGTCCCGGATGGCCTGTTCGGCCAGCGCCACCGCCTCTGGCCCCTGGTTCTGCCCGATGGCCTCGGTCAGCAGCTGGGCCAGCCACGGTTCGTTCTGAGCAGTAGGAGTGAGCACGATGCCGGCCCTCACCGTCCCGCCGGGCGCCGCCTCATAGCGGTGGACCAGCAGCCCGCGCGCCCCATCGACCCAACCGACGCCAACACCCTCAGCTGATGTGTTGGCTGTGGTTGCGCGTAGGTCGCTGTCACTCGGATCGAGCAAGTCCAGCTCTGTGGCGATTGCCTCGACGCTGCTCAGCGCCATGATCGCTCTGGCGGCCAGCGGGCCGCCGGGGCCGGCCAGCCATTCGGCTCGCAGGGCGGCTGCCTGGCCGGGCGGCGGAGCAGCCACCCGCAGTGCAGCGGCGGGGCCAACCCGATAGCCCCCAAGGTCTGGGCCGAGCCGGCGCAGATATGGGCGTGGGGCTGGATCGTCCGCAAGGGCCATCGCCACGGTGTCATCCCAGGTGGACGGGGTTGCGGCATCGGCCAGCTGGGTTCGGCTGGGGTCCAGGATGCCAAGGCGCGGGCCCAGGGGATCGAGGGTGCCGGCATCGTCCACGAGGGCTAGGTTGGCGCCTTTGTAGGTGTCGGGACGGTCCGTGCCGCTCTGGGATGCGTCCAGCATCTGGTGGGCCAGCTGGCGGGCAGCGCTCAGTGCGTCAGGCAGCGCACGTTCCAGTTGTCCGATGTCGGTTGGATCGGCCTGCTGGCGGGCTCCACCTACCACGGCGGTGGTTGGGAAGTGCCCTGGCGAGCCGGCGGCCCGCGCCGCTGCCTTGCCGAGCGCCTTGATGGGTTGGACCAGCGGCTGGTTGAGCCCGAATCTGGCGGCGTGAACCTCAAGCACGCTGCCGTGGTGCAAGAGCCGGCGCAGGTGCTGGGCGGCCGGTGGGATGGCGTCGATTCCCCACAAGGACTCCAGCGCCGCCACACCGGCCAAGTGGTGGGCGGCAGGGCAGACGCCGCACAGGTGCTCGATCAGGCTCGGCAGGCTGGCCACTGGCCGGCCGGTCAGCAGCGAATCGACTCGCGGGAGCCCGGACAGGTCAAACCGCGCCTCGATCACCTGACCGCCGGCTGCCCGGCGCACCAGGACGCGGGCGGCGGCCGGCTCAACCATCTGGTCCAGGATCAGGCGTGTGGTCATGGCCGCCCCCGCTGCTGTGCCACGATGGGCCGGTGCACGAGTTGGGGTTGACCCGAGCGGTTGTGCAGGCTGTCGGCAAAGCGGCCGAGCGGGCAGGCGCGGGCGGCGTCGAGGCGGTTGGCCTGCGGGTTGGGTCGCTGTCCGGTGCGGTGCCTGATGCGTTGTTGGGGGCTTGGCCAATCGCTGCGGCCGGAACGCTGGTGGCCGGGGCCCGGCTCGAAATTGAGACGGTTCAGGCTGCCATCTGGTGTTCGGGTTGTGAGGCTGAACAGGTGGTGGACCAGTTTTTCGCCCTGAAATGCCCGGTTTGTGCCACACCGAGCGGGCAGTTGGTGCGTGGCCGCGAATTCGAGGTGGCCTATGCGGACCTTGACATGCCTGGCGAGGCTTGAGGTTCCCATCGGTTCACACCACCGCAGGGTGTGGCGTGTGTAGCCACGAATCGATCACGCTGACCGCGCTGGCCACGGCGTTGTCCAAACTGGCTGCCACCGAGGGGCTCAGATCCAGCCCGGCCGCTACTTCTTGGGGGACTATCCCGACAATCTCGATCTCGGCTGGTTCGCGTCCCAGCAGCCTGGCTGCGGCGAAGACGTCTGCCAGGCCAACCTCGTGGGGTGAGAGCCGGGATGCCAGCAGGCGCGGCAGCTGGTCACCGCTGAGGCGCACAACCTCACCTGGGTTGGCGCCGCGCACGGCATCGAGAATTAGCAGTCGCTGGGCGTCTTGGACCACAGGCAGCAGCTCCAGGCCGCC
>JAIRRT010000151.1 GCA_031255835.1 Bifidobacteriaceae bacterium
AAGCACATCCACCCCGATGGGGCTGAGCACAAGAGAGCATGTGGACGGCTTGGTCGGAGGTGCTTAACTGACCAATTGAGCCGCCTCCCCCGCCAATTGGTCACTTAAGCACATCCACCTCGATGGGGTTGAGCACGAGCGGGCAGGCGAACGGCCCCGTCGGAGGTGCTTAACTGACCAATTGAGCCGCCACACTCGCTCCACACCTGGCTAGTTGGTCACTTAGAACTGGCCGTCTGGGGAGGTGAGATGGACGGAGCGGGCGGTTGGTCTGGTTCACCACACCAAGACCGAGCGAACCTGGGAACTACTGGACCACATGCATCATCCCCAGATAGTTCGGTGACCGCCTCCAAAAGGCATGCCGCCAGCGGCATCGAACCCCTACCCAACGCCCGCACCACAACACGAACACCCAACGTTTGAACGCCATCGGCGACCGCAACTGCTCACAACGGGACGGAAAGCAGCAGGTGAAGATGAGTTTTGAGCACTTCGGGTCGCCCGATGAAGCGGGGTGGGGGCGGATTCGTGCTCAGGGGGCGGGTGCCGGTGGAGGCGGTACGACCGAAAGTGCTCAAAACGGGGGAAAGGGGTGGGGTTAGGGGTGGCGGGAGTGGACTGAGGCGTTGTGGGCTGGGAAGTCTTCGGCTTGGGCTAGTTGGGCCACTTGGGGGGCTGCTTGGAGCAGGGCGGCTTGGGTGTATTCGATCTGCTGGACGGACTTGAGGAAGGACATGGCGCCCAGACCGGAGGCGAAGCGGGCTGTGCCGCCGGTTGGCAGGACGTGGTTTGACCCGGCCATGTAGTCGCCCAGCGGCACTGGCGATCCAGGGCCAACAAAGATCGCGCCCGCGCTGTGGATCAGCGCTGCAACGCCGGGTGCGTCAACGGTTTGGATTTCGAGGTGCTCGGCCGCATAGGCATTGATCACTGCGATGCCGGCCGGGAGATCATCCACCAGGATGATGCCGGACTGTTGCCCGGTCAGCGCTTGGCGCGCCCTTTCGGCGTGCTTGGTTGCTGCCGCCCGCCGGGTCAGCGCAGCATCGACCGAATCGGCCAGCTCTGGTGAGTCGGTGACCAGGACAGATGCTGCCAGCGGGTCGTGTTCCGCCTGGGACAGCAGGTCAGCTGCCACATACTCGGGCTCGGCGCTCGCGTCCGCCAGGATCGCAATCTCGGTCGGGCCGGCCTCGGCATCGATCCCGACCACACCGAGCACCAGCCTCTTCGCCGCCTGGACCCAAATGTTTCCCGGCCCCGTGATCACGTCCACGGGCGCGGTCAGGCGGTGGCCGGCATCGTCGGTGAGACCGTAGGCCAGCAGGGCAATCGCTTGGGCGCCGCCGATGGCGTAAACCTCCTGCACGCCGAGCAGCTCGCACGCCGCCAGGACAGTCGGGTGGGGCCAGCCGCCGTGCGCGGCCTGCGGCGGCGAGGCAACGGCGATCGATTTGACGCCGGCCACCTGCGCGGGCACCACGTTCATCGCCACGCTTGACGGGTAGGCGGTCAACCCTCCCGGCACGTACAGCCCGACCCGCCGCACCGGAATCCAGCGCTGCGTAACCGTCCCACCTGGGCAAACATCGACCGTGGCGCCCGGCGGAACCTGCGAGCGGTGCGCAAGCCGAGCCCGGTCAGCTGCCTCGGTCAGCGCGCTGGCCAGTTCCGGATCCATCTGCGCCAACGCGTCCCGGCGCACCTCCCGCGGGACGGCCAGTGCAGGGGGGCGCACCTGATCAAACCGCTCCGAGAACCGGACGATGGCGTCCATCCCCTCGGTCTTGACCGCGTCAACAATTGGCCTGACCTGCTCAATTGCGGCGGCTATGTCGAGTTCGGCACGGGGTAGGGCCAGGTTCAGGGTCGCTTCTTCGACGTTCTGTCCCCGCAGATCGATCCGGCGCATCACGCCGTCGAGCCTAGTGGACGAGCGCGTGACCCCCACGCGCCCCGTGGGGGTGGAGGGTTGCGCCGGTTTGGGGAGCCGGCGGCGGACACGGGCGCGGTGACCGCGATCGGGCCGGGGGGCTGGGACGCAGCGCGGCGGGGTTGGGTGGGGGCCGCGGGCACGGGCGCGGTGACCGCGATCACGCCCGGTCTGGGACGCGGAGCGGTGGGGCTAGTTGATGGGGACTGTGGTTGTGGCTTGGAGGGTGGGGGCTGCGGCCACTGTGGCGGTGACGGTGATTAGGCCGGCGGCTTGGGATGTGAGGCGGCCGGCTGGGGTGACTGTGGCGTCGACGCCCTCCGGAGCGACTGTGTAGTGGAGCGATTCGGGTGCGATGACGGCCGATTTGAACGACTCCATCCCACGCAGGCGCGCAACCATCTTGGCTGTTTGGCCTACGGCCAACGTTCCTTTCGGGTTGGCGGTCAGAGTCAGGCTGTAGCCGTCGGTGGTGAACTTCACGTCGGTGACGGTTGCGGCATCGGCGGTCCGGCGGGCGGCTCGCGGCTTGCTGGCGGAGAACAGCTGCACCCAGTAGATGGTCGATCCGACCTTCATCGCACCAATCCCGATGCTGCGGGCACGGCGGTCAACAATGTGTGGCCTGTGCGAGTCCGACTTCATCCACGCTTTCATTGCTCGGCGGGCGTTGGGCTGACCGGCCGCGATGTTCTCGGCCCACCAGCGGGTTTGGTGCCGCCGAGGGATCATGCTCGCCCATGTGGAGCCGTCGGGCCGCACGTGACCCCAACGCACCGCAATTTCCCCAGCGCGCTTCATGGCGCGTTCAAGCAGGTCGCGGTCCATTTTCACCGGCTTCAGACCGAGCTTGCGGCGCTCTGCGTTGACCACCTTCACCACCTTGTGCGCCTGGGAGTCCAGCCGCTTGCCCATAACCCCAACCGTCGCCTTCCCCCCCGCCTCAGCGGGTACGGGGATGCTCGCCGCGGCCGGCGCGGCGCTGGCGGGCTGGGGGGTCGCCGCGACTCCCCCGTGAGCTGGGGTGGCGCTGGCGGCTTGGATGCTCGCCGCGGCCGGCGCCGGTATAGCGCTCGCTTCGGGCGTATCTGGGCCTAGCGACACTGCGGCCAGACCCAGCGCGAGCCCGGCAGCTAGCCACGCCGAGATCAAGGGCCGCGCCCGCGAACCGCGGGAGACAACGCCACCCTGACGGGGCCGCGCCCCCGAGCCCCGGGAAGCAGCGCCTTCCTTCCGCCGCGGGGCGCACGCCGGCGCCGCAACAGGCCGCGCCAGCGGGTTGTGGTGATTCGGTTTGGTCATTGGGGGATCCCCCTGGTCTAGCGGTCTACGCAGTTGGTGCCGAAGGTCGCCTTTAGCTCACCGATCAGGCCGCCTGTCTCCTTCACCCGGAAACCATCGCCCAGACGCACAAGCTTGTCACCATCCGGACCCGTCAGCCGCAGACGCACTTCGCTGTTGCCAGCATGGTCCGCGAGCAGCGTCCGCAACTGGGTCAGCAGGGGTTGTGTCACCTGTTGGGCGGGCAGCTTGATGATGATCGGCTCGCCCTCGGCGTTCGCCTTGAGTTGCAGTACCCGCAGATCCGACGCAAACACCGTGGGACTGTCATCCCGCCGGTTCAACCGCCCGGTCACCGCAACAATCGCGTCCTCACGCAAATCCGACCCCACCTGCTCAAAAAGCCTGTTGAAGAACATGACATCAATCTCTGCGTCCAGATCCTCAACAACCGCCACCGCATAAAGCTTCCCGGCCTTCGTAGCCTTCCGGACGATGCCGTGCAGCAACCCAGCCACGGTCACTATTGTTCCGTCGGGTATCCCCTCATCCGCCCAAAGCGCGGATATCGAATGCGTGGCGGCATCCGCCAGTCCCTTTTCCAGGCCGCGCAGCGGATGGTCGGAAACATAGAGCCCAAGCATCTCGCGTTCAAACGCCAAGACCTGCTCGCGGTTCCACTCCGGAAGGTCAGGGATCGCCACAGCGAATCCTGCCATCTCCTTCCCCGACGCCCCTAGTTCCCCAAAAAGGTCAAACTGCCCGTGTGCCTCGTTCCTTTTCACCTCGACGATGGCGTCCAGCGCCTCTTCATGCATCGCATGCAGTGCCCGCCGCGAGTTCCCAAACGAATCGAACGCCCCGGATTTGATCAGCGACTCAACAACTCGCCTATTGCACACGTGTGCCGGCACCTTGTCCAAGAAGTCATGGAATGACGTGTATTGCCCCTTCTCCTGCCGCGCCGCAACAATTCCGGCCACAACAGCCTCACCAACATTGCGTACCGCGGACAGTCCAAACCGAATGTCCTTGCCGGCCGGGGTGAACGTTGCGGCGGAAGAGTTGACCTCGGGCCCAAGAACCGTGATCCCCATGCGCCGGCACTCGGCCAAATACACAGCCGACTTGTCTTTGTCATCCTTGACGGATGTCAGCAGCGCCGCCATATACTCCACCGGATAGTGCGCTTTGAGGTACGCCGTCCAGTACGATACCAGCCCGTACGCCGCTGAGTGGGCCTTGTTGAACGCGTAGTCAGAGAACGGGACCAGCGTGTTCCACAGCTCGGTGATGGCGCCCTTGGAGAAGCCCCGCTCCCGCATACCCTCTGAGAACGGAATGAAGTTCTCGTCCAGAACCTCCTTCTTCTTCTTGCCCATGGCACGGCGCAGAATATCGGCCTCGCCCATTGTGTAGCCGGCCAGCTCCCGCGCAATCTCCATCACCTGCTCTTGATACACGATCAGCCCGTAGGTGCCAGACAGGATCGGCTCCAGTGCCTCAGCCAGCTCTGGGTGAAGCGGAGTGATGGGTTGCTGGCCGTTCTTCCGCAGTGCGTACTTCGTGTGAGAATCCGCGCCCATAGGCCCCGGCCTGTACAGCGCCTGAACAGCCGAGATGTCCTCGAAGTTGTCTGGCTTCAGCTGACGTAGGAGCGTGCGCATACCGCTGCCGTCCAACTGGAACACTCCGAGAGTCTCACCTGAGGACAGCAGAGCGTAAGTGCCGGCATCGTCCAAGGGGAGGTCTTCCAGGACAATTCTTGGCTTGCCGTTGTGCTCAATGTTGTCTATGGCATCATCGAGGATGGTCAGGTTGCGCAAGCCCAGGAAGTCCATCTTGACCAGGCCCAACGCTTCACACTGAGGGTAGGCGAACTGGGTGATGATAGCCCCGTCGCGTTCGCGGCGCATGATGGGGATGATGTCCAGCAGCGGCTCGGAAGACATGATCACGCCTGCCGCGTGCACGCCCCACTGGCGTACCAGGTTCTCCAGCCCTCTGGCGGTGTCCACCACCTTCTCGGCGTCGGCATCGGCCGCGACCATGGCCCGCAGCTCGCTCGCCTCGCCGTAGCGCTCATCGGTGGGATCGAATACCCCGGTCAGACCCATGTCCCTGCCCTGGATGGGTGGCGGCATCACCTTGGTCAGCCGCTCCCCCAATGCGTATGGGAAATTCAGCACCCGGGCAGCGTCATTGATTGCCTGCTTCGCCTTGATGGTCCCGTATGTGACAATCTGGGCCACGTGGTCGGCGCCATATTTGTCCGTGACATACCGGATAACCTCACCGCGCCGGCGCTCATCGAAGTCCACGTCGAAGTCCGGAAGGCTCGGGCGTTCAGGATTCAAGAACCGTTCAAAGATCAGTCCGTGTTTCAGCGGGTCCAGCTCGGTGATACCCAAAGCGTACGCCGCCATCGATCCAGCCCCTGAACCGCGTCCCGGACCTAC
>JAIRRT010000190.1 GCA_031255835.1 Bifidobacteriaceae bacterium
CCTTGGCCACCACAGCTTGCGCGTCCGTGATGGCGGACTGGAGCGTCTGCCAGGTGGAGGCCGTGTAGTCGCTTTCCACCAGGAAGGTCACCGCATCCAGCAGGGCAGTGGCAGCCGACAGATCCCCGCGCAGAATCAGACCGACGATGCCGCCATTCAGCTCCGTAGTGGCGGCATCCACTGCCGCTTGACCTGAGGGACCCATCGGGTTGGTGGCCAGCAGGTCTGTTGCGGCTTGCAGGGCGGTTGCCACACGCTGCCAGGTGGATTGGGTGTAGTCATCGCCGTCGCGCGCGGCTGCATTGGCAATGGCCACCTCCAACCGGGTGGAATTAGCTGGAGCCTCAGCCAAAGCATTAGTAGTCTGGAGCAGGCTTTCGAATGCGGTTCGGATCATGAGGGGGGACACAGTAGGGTCAACCAGCACCGATTGCGCCGTAGCCAGGGCCATTGCGAATGGCGCCCATGACAATGGCAGGTAGTGCGTTGCATGTAGGGTCTGGCCATGCAATACAGCGGCGCGCAGGTGTGAGCGGTCCAGCGGATCAGCCTCGAACTCTAGATAGTCCAGGTTCCAGCTCCCGGTATCCAGATAGAAGCGCAGCTTCACCAGCCCTTGAGGCAAATAGACCAATTGTGCGGGCATCCGCACCCAGTTCTGCCAGCCGCCGGTACCGCCGGCCCTGTTGAACGTGGTGGCCCGTTCTCCGTCGACGTCCAGCGAGAATGCCAGCTGGGCGGCACCGGAGGATGGGTTGGCGGCGATTTGCGGCACCACCTGGTAGTAGCCGGCCTGGGCAACATCGAGGTTGTACAGCAGGTAGGCACCGGCTTCGGTGTATCCGACATTCCGGCCGACGCATGGGCTTGAACAGTTCTCGGTCTGCAGCGGCGATGTCATATGGAATTGTTCGGTTGCCAGCTTGAGCCGCGTGATGCCCGTGGCGGTCACTGCTGTGACTGGGGCAGTGGGCATGGAAGGCGGAACGGTGGTGAACCGGACAAAGTCATATGTGGCTGTGATCGGCACCAGGGGCGGTCCATTGTTCGGCTCAGTGGTCAGTCCGTTGCCAGCATGCAGCGCCAGCAGGGAGAACTTCGGCTCGGCCAGAGCTTTGGTGAAGGTGCCGCCCACGGAGGTCCAAGTCGTGCCGCCGTCCATGGAGACGGCGAACGTGTAGGCATTGCCCGTCTTGTTCACCCGGAAGGTGACCACGCCGTTCGTTGCCGGAAGACTACTTGGGACATAGGAAGTCGCGGTGTTGGTGGCGTTTGTCTCGTTCTTGACCGAGAACTTCAGTGGATCCGGCTGCTGGCCGTTCCAGTTGTTGTACTCGACCATGAACTGCAAGAAGTTGTTCTCATCGCCAAACACCTGAACACCCAGCTGGTGATAACTCTGGTATGGACGCACGTCATAGGTCATCTGAGTGATCGATGTCCAATCGCCTTGGGCGTGCTGCCAAACGTAGTTGTGTTGGTTGGTACCGGTTTGATACCACTCGCCGTCCTCTGTGGTGATCTTGACGGCACCGTCCACCTTCTGGAAGTTGTTTGTCGGGTTGCCAACGGTCCAGAAGCTGGACAGCGGTCCGGCATCGAACTCATCGGACTGCGGCGGCTGGATGGAATCGCCAGTGAAGGTGAATGTGTAATCCCGGGCATGATCGGCCGATTCGACTCGGACGGTGTACACCGAGGCAACAGGGCCGGTCACATGGGCGGTTATGCCCGGCGGGGTGATCGGCTCAATCACGGCGCCAGCTGAGGTGACTGGCAACGTGTATGCGTAAATGTCTTGGTAGAACGGCAGGAAGTCCACTCCGTTGATCTTGACTCCTGTCATCCGGGCCGGCGTGGCTCCGGGTGGTAACGGCAAGGACGGATCATCGGACCAATAGACCCGGTAGCGAGCCTGAGCGCCATCGGCGGCGGTTGCCAGGATTGTGGCGAACGGGCTTGCTGCGGTGCCTTGGGTGATGGTCAGGTCGATGCCGTCGGCTGCCTGGGCAGTCACAAGCGGGAACGTGGTGATCTGCTTTGCGTAAAGTGTGTATTCCGTGGTAAGTGGCGAGAAACCATCCAGAAGCTCACCATTCAGCCAGATTCCATCGACTTGCGGTGGGGGTCCCTGGACAGGCTGGCTGACGGTGAAGATCGGGGCCGGTGGCTGGTAGTCAAACAGCGGCAGATTGTTGTCCTGCCGGAAGCGAGCCGACTTCATCGCGAACTCCAAGACTGTCTTGGCGGAGCGCTGGATCTCACCGATTGTCATCAGCCCGTTGTTGTATGCCGTCTGAGGTGGCCCTTCGCCCTCACGGTCGCCCGGCATCAAGACGTCCACCCCGGCCCTCACGCGGCAGGCGTTGTCAGCCAGACTTGTCGAGGTCAAAGAGATATCTGGGCAGCTTCCGCGAGTGATCCACCAGTCGGTCATGACCACGCCGTCAAAGCCCCACTGGTCTCGCAGAACGGTGGTGGCCAACTCGTAGTTGTAGTGCGCCCATGATCCGTTGACCTTGTTGTAGGACATCATGATGTTCTGGGGCTGAGCGGTCTTGATGGTGATCTCGAACGGTTTGAGATAGATCTCGCGTAGGGCACGTTCTGATATCCGTGAATCGTTGTTGTGTCTGTTGGTCTCCTGGTTGTTGGCCGCGAAGTGCTTCGGTGTGGCCGAGACCCCCTGGGACTGGACGCCGCGCACTGTGGCGGCGCCCATGGTGCCTGTGATCAGCGGATCTTCAGAGAAATACTCGAAGTTGCGTCCGCACAATGGGTCGCGCTGCAGGTTCATTCCCGGTGCCAACAGGGCATCGGACCCGTTCATCACCATCTCGGCTCCGACACCGGCGTACAGATCCTCAACCAACTTGAGATTCCAGGTAGCGGCCAGCGCTGTGCCAATGGGAAGCAATGTGGCCGTTGCCGACATTCGGACGCCGCTTGGGCCGTCCGTTGTGGACATGGGCGGGATGCCGAATCCCCGCAAGGTTGCGTTTGTCCCGCCGTAGACCGATGCATTGCCGCCGATGCCGGCGCTGTGACTCATACCGCCAGCGCCACGCACAAGGTTTGCCAGGCTGGTCAACGAGAGCTGGGCCATGAAATCGGTCATCGTGTCGGTGCCGTTGTAGACGTCAATCAGTTGGATGCCCGCAGAGCCCATATCAAATGGCATGTCTGGAGACTTCACTGGCATCTCAGCCGTAATGTCCGCCTTCAGATTGCGCTGCTGCAGCGGTACTGCCTGGTTGGTCTCGAGCGTGAGGCCCGCGCCGCCGGGTGTCGCATGCCATCTGTTGAAGGCGGATCTGGGTGCAACGGCCTCAGTCATCTGCTCGACAACGCGCAGCGACGCCTCATTGTGAGAGCCAGCCAGAGTCGAGTTCGCAACAGATGTGCCGACGTAAACCGGGTAGTCGCCCGCCTCAAGTACCCAGGCGGAGTCATTTCCGGTGTAACCGCCGTCATCGTAGGACGCCATGTCGTTGATGTTGAAGGTCAGGGTCAAGTCTTCACTTGCACCGGGGGCGAGGGGGTTGGTCTTGGCGTAGGCGGCCAGCGATTTGGCTGCCTTGCCCAGCAAGCCCTGCGGTGCGCCGTAGTAGACCTGGACCACCTCTTTGCCGCGCGTCTGGCCCGTATTGGTCACGCGGACCTGGACCGAGATCTGGCCGGCTGATTCGGTGACAACAGGGGTGGACAGCGAGAACGTGGAGTAGCTCATTCCGAAGCCGAACGGGTACATCACATCCCCTGGCGCGAAGGTCTCGAAATATCGGTAGCCAACAAAGATGTCTTCCGCATAGTTGGTGTAAGCCGAGCTTCCAAAGTTGGCTCGCGAGGGGTAGTCCGCCAGTGTGTTGGCCACCGTTTGCGGCAGCTTGCCTGAGGGGGATTCGTCACCTGACAGGATGTCTGACACCGCTGATCCGGACTCCATACCGCCTTGCCAGACGTAGAGCAGTGAGTCGATGTTCGGGTAGTCGCCCAGCCAGGACAGATCGATCAAGTTGCCGACATTGAGTAGGACGACGATCTTGTCAAACTCTGCGTTCACCTTTTGCAGCATGGAGCGCTCATCGTTTGTCAGGCGCCATGACCCGGCGGTATCTGTCGATTCGCGATCCTCACCGGCCGAGCGGCCGATCACCACTACGGCTGTGTCAGAAGCATCGGCAGCAGCCTCGACTTGGGCGTCTGTCAGGGGCATCTCTGGATATGAGGTTGGCCAGTTGCCCCATGATCCGTCATTCGGGGGATTGGCGGCGCACCAGGATTCATACACCCGGGCGAGGGACTCATTGACTGTGATGTTCGGGTTGCGCCGCATGCCGGTCAGCAGGTTGGTGGAGGACGGGTAGTTGACGTCTCCACCTGAGCCGTAGCCGACCAGGAAATAGTTGACTTGGACCCGGCCAAACACCGACACCGTCCGTGACGAGTCGAGTGGCAGCACGGCGTTGTCGTTGCGCAGCATGACAACACCTTCTGCTGCTGCACGGCGGGACAGGCCGACTACCCCGGGGTAGAGGGCGGCGGAGGCTGGGGTGGGGACCACGGCAACCAACATCGCGCCGGTCAGGGACGCGGCGGTCACTGTGGTCACAGTGCGCCGCAGGACGCTAGATAGCCGAGAAAATCGAGACACGTGTGTCACTTCTCCTTTGAGTTAGGGACTACCGGCAGGCGGGGCAGCACTGACCGCACGCCTATGTTGGGATCACGATTGCCAGGTGGGGAGCTTCTACGCCCCGTTCTGACGGCCCGCGCGCTCACATGGGCGCCCCAACACCCTAGCCCGCCCTCGCACTAAGGGACAAGACCTTCCGTGGGGGCTGTGGATAAGATCCGGCGTGGCGTGGGTGAGGGGCGGCTATTCGGCTTTGGTGGCCAGGGCGGGTTTTGCTGTGGTCTCGGCTGAGACGATTTGCCGGCGCACCACGCGCCGCAGCACTTTGCCCACCTGAGAACGGGGCAGTTCTGTCATCAGGACCAACTGCTTGGGAATGGCGTAGCGGGCAAGGCGATCAACACACCAAGCGCGCGCCTGGGCCAAATCGAGATGCGCTCCAGCGCGCAAAACAACCGCGGCTACTACGCGTTCACCCAAATCACTTCCGGGTACTCCGACAACAGCAACTTCAGCGATTTGAGGCATTTGCGCCAGCTGATCCTCGACTTGCGAGGGATACACGTTGAATCCGCCTGTGACAATTACTTCCTTGATTCTATCGACAAGCTCAACAAAACCGTCAGCATCGCGCACCACTACGTCTCCAGTGCGCAGCCAGCCATCGGGAGTCAGGCAATCAGCAGTCTCTTCCGGGCGGTTCCAATAGCCTTGGAATACCTGTGGCCCGCGCACCCAGAGTTCGCCTGACTGGCCAATGGCGGCCTCCTCGTCAGGCCGGTCCAGATCGGCAATCCGGGCCTCGGTGCTGGGGAACGGCACCCCCAACATTCCGGGCCTGCGCGCCGACGACGCCGGGTTACCCAATGCGATGGGCGAGGACTCGGTCAGTCCATACCCTTCGATCAGCAGTCCGCCTGTGGCCGCCTCCCAGCGCCTGGCCACCTCACCAGGCAGCGCCATCGCGCCGCTGATCGAGTGGCGGAAGGACGTCAAATCGACCGATCCGCGTCCACTGGGCTTGCGTGAGGAGTCGGAGTTGGCATCCCCGGCCGCCTCTCCAGCCTCATCCGCCGGCTCCCCGGCCGCGTTGACCAACCGCTCAAACATGGGCGCCACACCTGAGAAAAACGTTCCAGGAATCCGCTTCTGAGCAGCCAGAACCATTTTGACGTCAAACTTGGGGAAAATCACAAGCAATCCGCCTATCCGCGGCGGGACGGTCAAACACAGCGTCAAACCGAACGCATGGAAAAACGGCAAAGCACCATAGAACACTTCGCGCCCGCGAATCAACCGGGGCACCCAAGCGACGGACTGCATCGCATTGGCCACGAGGTTCGCGTGAGTCAGAATCGCACCCTTCGGTGTGCCGGTGGTGCCGCCTGTGTATTGCAGCGCGGCGACATCGTCCAACTGCGGGCCAGGCACCGTTTCCGGCAAAGGCTCGTGTTCCCGCATCAGTGTTTCCCACCGTACAATGCCGGCTCTCGGCCCTCCGGTCATGTCGTTGCGCAACCGCCTCACCTGAGGCAATGGCGCCCGCAACAGTACCTGGCGCGTGACGGGCAAAGCGGCCGTCATATCAACGCTAATGACATCGACTTTGTCGCGGTTGACGCGCTCGGCGATTGTCGGCGCGACCTTGTCCCAGGCAATAACGCATGTCGCACCAGAATCGGCCAATTGCTCAGCGAATTGATTTGGCGCATACGTCGGATTGTGCTCCACCACAATCCCGCCCAGGCGGGCAACGGCATAGAACGCCACAACGTGCTGCGGGCAGTTCGGCAGGACCAGCCCAACCACGGTCCCCAGACCAACCCCACGCTGGGCCAACGCGCTGGCCGCAATCAGGACTTGGTGCCAGAGCTGACCGTAGCTGGTGCGCCGGCCAAAGAAGTCCAGTGCCGGCCGTTCGCCATACACGCGCGCTGCATCCTGCAACGCCGTGTGGACCGGCCCCGGCGGGGCGGGCACCTCGGCGGGCACGCCTTCGGGGTAGACGTCGGTCCAGTTCCAGCGGTGTGCGGTGGACTGCGTAGGTGAACTGGGTGCAGAACTCGTGCGGTCCTGGGAGGCCAGGTCGCGGCGTTGGACTGGGCGAGGCACGGGCGACAGCGTAACCTACGTGATCGTAGGCAAGGGGCTGGTTTTGCACAAAGATGAACCGCAATTGTTGTCGGCCGCCGCGCCCGCGCCCCCCGCCCCAGGCCACCCGCCCCCCGCGCCTGGCCGCCTCCCACGCTGAGCGGTGCAGTAGGGTGGCGTGCGTGCATGTGCGGGCGATACGAGCTACCAGCCGTCTGGTTGGTGCTGGGCTGACGGCGGTCTTGCTGGCTGGGCTGTGGGGTTGCGCCACGGCGGCGCCCGAGGTGAATTCGAGCCCGCCGGAGGGTCTAGCAGGCACGCGGCTGATGGCGCTGGAGCAGGTGGAGACGGCCCTTTCCGGCAGTCAGGCGGATCAGCGGCTGGTGGAAAGGGCTCGTTTGGCGTTCATTGCCGACTGCATGGCGAAGAGCGGTTTTCCCGGCGCCGAGCGCTATTACGCTCCGCCGCCAATGAGCGAGCCGCGCAAAGCCCGGTTGGAAAGATCCCAACTGGACCTTTGGTGGGGTGTTTCCCTGCCTGACTCGGCGGCGCGCTTCGGCTATCACGAAGTCCAAGATCCCGCCTCCCCCCGCCCCAAATTCACCGACGATGACGTCCCTCCAGGCCTGCAAGAGGCCCTCACCGGATCGAGTGGAGACAGCACTGGGGACAGCCCCGGCGGCTGCCTGGGCGAATGGAACGCCATTGTCTACGATGACGTCGGTTTTACGCCGGCCGAGTTCGAGGCCACTGTCGCAGAAATCCGGCTGGAGATCGAAGAGGTCTCTCATGGACTGGACGCGACCACCCAGGCTACCGAGCGCTGGAGCGAGTGCATGGCGGAGAACAGGATAACCTTTACTGACCCGCATGTGGCGTTTACACAGTTTGTTGGCATCGAGGTTACGCCACAGGGCTATGAGGCGTCATTCAAGACCGTCGAGCCCACTGACGAGGAGAAACACATAGCCACGGCAGATGCCCAGTGCAAGCTGTCTGTCGGCTTTTGGGACGCCATCGATCAGGCCGAGAATGAGGCCGCCCGCCAGCTAGTGGAATCATCCGGAGACAAACTCGAAGACCTCCGCAAAGCCAACAAGAAGATAGCCCAAAACGCCAGCGAATCCACCACCCCCACCCAACAACCCGAATCCACCACCCCGACCGAATAGCCCTAAACTGCCCCTAGCCCTGCAAGACACCTCCCTGGTATTCGATCCCCTCACTCTCCAGCTGGTCGATTATGGCTCGTTGTTGGTCGATGGAGATGCGCATTAGGACCTCGTGCAGTTCTGAGGCTCTATTCCAATCGGCGTCTGAGGCTCCCTCGGTAGTGTCTTGGCCGGGAACGGCGAACCATATGTTGGGGCCAAACCCGCCAGACGGTACGGAAGCCGGATCATTGCCATCGGCAAGCTCACGGATGCGGGCCTCATCAATGGCCGGACAGGCATCGAGCAGATCGCGTAGATCCTGGTCCGAGATAGTCAAAGGCAGCTCAATCGGTGGGGGAGCGTGGGTCAAACCGCCATCGACCTGGGCCGGCGGACTGTCCGGAAGATCGGGGTATCCGTTGCGCCGGGCGCACGCCACAAAGTCATTGTCGAGGTCCACTTGCGTCTGCTTGGCGAGCTGTTCAGCGGCTTGGTCCACAAACGGGCCCGGCGGGGTGTATCCGGACTCTGCGATGCAGGCGTCGAGATCTGCTGTTCTGTCGGCTCCGCCAATCCACAGCAAGGAACTGGCCGTGGATGAAGCCTCGTCGAAGAGCCTGGAGGACTCGGCGTCTGTGGCACTGGTGCCTGAGCCATCGGGGTTGGCGTGGGCATATACCCCCGGCGGCGGATCGAATCCCAAGATGGCCTGACCGTCATCCTGGTAGTTCAGGGTTGCCGGGAGATCGCGGGCTGTTAGGCAGGCGAGGGCCGCCTCGGCCCGGTCCCACTGCGGGATCAGCAGCTCGGGGGCGGGCCCGCTGGAACTTGCTTGGCCGCCCGCCTCGGTGACTGATGCGACGTCATCGTCGGTGTGCTGGCAGGCGCCGAGGAGCGCCAACGTGACCACCAACAAACCGAAAAGACTTGAGCGCCCAGACATCCCGCCACGCTACCAGCCACCGCCCCACCGGAGCCCGGGGTTGCGGCGCGCCGAGGCGGGATGCGTCAAGATTTGAGGGGATTTCTAACGGGTCGGCTACACTGACCTGCATGTCGTGGGACCCGCAAGCTGCGTTTGACGATCTGCCTGCGCTCCCACCGGCCGGCGAGTTCGAGACCAAAGCGGTCCTGAAGAATCTGGTGGAGGCGCGCGCGGCCCTGGCCCGGCTGGACGCTCGGATCAACGCACTGCCCAACCCGACAGCCATGCTCAAGCCCATGACCCTGCTTGAGGCGCGGGCCGGCGCGGCACTGAAAGGCACCGACACCACCACCGATGAGTTGTTCACCGCGGAGACCCTAGGAAGCGGCCAGAGCTATTCGGCTCGCGAGGCATTGCGCTACCGCGACGCAATATGGCAGGCATTCCAGATACCTCAATCCGCGCCCCTATCCTCCAAAACCCTTGTCGATATCTGCTCAACGGTTCTAGGCCACGACACCCGAATCATGACACCGCGGGGTGAATACGCCGGTACAGGGGTGATTCACGGCCGCAGATACACCCCTCCGTCCGATCCAGCGCGGCACATCGGCGCGCTGATGGATTTTGTCAACGAGCCGGAGGGCGTGGACCCCCTGATCGCCACCGGCCTTGCGCATTACCAACTCAGCGCAATCCGCCCGTTTGTCTATGGCAACTCCCGCACCGGCCGCGTGTTCACCATGCTGCTGCTGCGCCATTACGGACTTTTGGCCGATCCAGCCCTCGCGTGGTCGCGTCAGTTTCACGAGACCAGATCCATCTACTCCAAGCTGATGCGCAACGTCACGTCCCGAGGCGATTGGGAGCCGTGGCTGCGGTACTTCGTTGGGCGGGTGCTAGCGGCGGCGCAAGGATCACTCGCACTGATTGATCGCCTGGAGCAGGCGCAGGGCGAATTGGCCGCAACCGCCCGTCAGCGCATCTCCCGCCTGGATGACGGGCTCATCGACGCCCTGACGGTCCATCCCTACGTCCGGGCGGTCCAGATTGGTGATGAGTGCGGCGTATCGCGCCAGACCGCCAGCCTGTGGCTTCAGACACTGACCGGCCCCGACGGCCCGCTGGCAGTTCGCCGCGCCGGCCGCCACGTCATATACATCAACGCCACGCTTCTCCAAGCCCTCCTCGCCTAGCCCCTCCCCGCGCCGGAAGATTCTGCTTGGGATGTTCGTCCCTCGTGCAAGGCCGTCTTATGACCGGTTCGCCCCGATGTGTGTGGTTTCGACGCTGACCCATCGTGAGGACCTTGACCATGAACCGACGAAGTTTCCCTGCACCCGCTCCCACAGCACCTAACGCGCTTGCCCAAAAGCTCGGGCGCACAGTGGCTGGCCTGGCCTGCCTGGCCGTCTGTCTGAGTGGCGGTGGTCTGGCCCAACCAGCCTTGGCGGCCCCCGCGCCGCAAGCCTTGCGTGCCGCCATCGGAGCACCTACGGAGGATCCCTCCGACGGTGCCGGTGCCTCCTCAGGCCAGCCCCGTGCGTCCGCCGATGACGGATCAGGAGCAGTGGAGGATTCGATCACCTTTGGACTTGCGCGCACCGCTGGCGTAGAGGGCGAGCGGACGTCCTACCAGATGGTTGACATTGAGGTTATGCTGCGGGACGGATCCCCGGGCGTGGCCTCGGTCTCTGTGACGGTCCCGGCGACGATTCAGATTGCGGCAAGCTCGGTTGATGGGCGCTTGACGGCGGTGGGAAACCCTACGGTGGCTGGATCGACCAGGTCCTACAACTACAAGCTGCCCAAGAACGGTTTGCTGAAAGCTGACGCGCTGGTTGACGTGCTGGAAGGCCTGGTTTTTGAGTCCTACAGTGCAGGTGAGGATGCAGGCTTGATAACTGTATCGTTTTCAGCTGATTCGGTGGCTTCCTGGGAAGATGCGGACGGGAACAAACATTTCTACCAGACTTTTGACTTCCAAACCGACGTGGGCAAGGCTAATGAATCCTGGATAACAGGCTATAACAGAGCGCTGAACAAGAGATTTCATGGCTTGAACGGGTATTTGGTGACCATTTCTGGATCGGCAGAATCGGCTGTGATGTCAGAGTTCACAAAAGAAAAAAACACTTGGGCTGGCGGCGCCAGGCTGAGAATCAAGTGCTTCGGCAACGATCAGCATCCCATTCCCACGGGGAATCTCGATGGCTATGACCCCTTCTATCAAGGCGATGGGATGCCCGGGACCCCGGGTTTCACAAAGATCGGGTATGACTGTGATGGAAAGCCTACCAGGCATCCGCTTCCGAATCTCAAACAGCTAGCGCCCTCGTTCAGTAGCTTTACGAAAATGATGGGGAACACGTATGCTCCAATAAGTACCAAGGCAACGTTGGCAGACCACGGCGTATCAAAGGATTGGTATTGGACTGGTGGTCCTGAGGTCGAGGCGAACAAGGATATGCTTGGCTCGTCCTTCTACCGATTCCCGCTCAGACAAGACTACAACTATGACAGTGCTGGGGTACACTACGCAACGCTCAGCGATACCTATACTGAGGCGAAACAAAACAAGTGCACGGCTCTTGGAAACAATAATTACTGCGATCCCGATGCCGGGATGGTGGTATCAGGCGACCCCAACGGCGTTTGGGAGTCCATCCTCACCCTTTGGAAAGGTGGCGAGCCCAACAACTCTGGCATTGGAGAGCCGGTTCTCCAATTGGGATGGGGCGACTCCACGGACTGGAATGACGCCCTACCATACTATGACAGCAGTAATATACACGGCCGCAATTATACGGTTGAGTTCTCCGAGGGTTGGGCTGACCGTGTGGATGACGGCGTGGATAACGGCGGCGGGGTCTATGTGCCTCCTGCCTCCGAATTCTCGGTGCCAGTGCCGACTGCCATCAAGCTGCGGCATGTGAAGGAGGGCACGTCGGTCGAGTTGGCGGCCTCGACGTTTGCTCCCTCGACCGGGCTGCGGGGCGGTTCAGCGTTTGATGGTTCAACTGGCCCAGGCGCACTCGACTTGACCGGGTACACATTCACCAGGTCTGAGCCCCGTGAGATGAGCTATGACCCTAACCAAGACCAGACCGTGACCTACTACTACGCGAAACAGGCTGGTTGGGAGGGGTTCTCCCTTCAGGCCAAGGGTGTCGAAGCAACGATAGGGGGGACGCAATGGTTCGAGTACCAGTTGGACGGGGTAACCGTGCCGCAAGGGTATGGTCCTATCCGGTTTGTGGCCGTGAGTTTCCCTGACCTGTTCACCATCGAGGGCATCGACGGGGCCACCGCGGGGTTCCACCGTGAAGAGACTATGGGTGGAGGGTTGAAGACTATCCTATACACCGCAGGTGATGAAAGCGATGGCGCCAAGCTGGGGTTGGACTATACCCGTCCGGGGGTTGACCCGGAGTATTTCCGCGAGGCGTTGAGTGCGCTCAGATTTGTTCCTGAACGCCCTGGGATTGAGGCTGTCGGTCAAGTGCAGATCACCATCGGTGACTTTGTGGCCCCAGCTGGCAGTCTGGTTCAAGCCTCAGCTCCTCTACCACAACCAGTGTGGTCCTACTACATTCGCAGCGGTGGTGCAGTTGACCAGCCTGAGACCTATGTGGCTGGTATGAATCCGACATGGAGCGTCGGATCGTTTGGAGCGACCTACACGTATCCGGATCCACCCAGCGCACCTGATGAGTGGACGTTGTCCAAGATCCGTGTTGACGGGGAAACCTTCGATCCAACCGCCCCGAAGCCGCAGTTCAGTTTCGGTGTATCGCATCAGTCAGTCGTCTACATATATGTCCCAACCAACGGGTGGAAGGCGACATTCGATTTGGGGACTGAACATGAGGATACTGCCTCCTTCGCGTTCTCGGGTTTTACTCTTGTACCAGACGGCCAAGCGTTGGCCCGCCCCGCGAATCCACGCGATGCGGGTTACCAGTTTGACAGCTGGTGCAGTAACCCTCAAGTGGGTGACGCCGTGTGTAACAGTTTCGATTTTTCCAGCACATGGACCAGTAATCGCACGATTTTCGCTTGGTGGGTTGAAGCTGAGCCACTTGAATTGATGTTTGCGCGTGGTGCTGGGGTAGGCGATGTGCTACCTGGGACGATGCCGTCCGACCGTGAGATCCCGTATGATTGGGAGTTCGATTACGACTATTTGTTTGATGGTGGTGCGGTGCCGATCCCCGGCAGAGTGGGGTTCGAGTTCAATGGCTGGACCATGGCCGGGCAGCCAGTGTGTTCAATCCAACAAGTCAGCGCCAGCACTGACGGTTGCCAGCAGGTGTCGAGGATTGCCGGGATTGGTGCCGTGAGCTTGGTGGCTACCTGGATTGCACGTCCGGACCGTCAAGTTGTGTTCAACCCCAATACACCTGCGGATTCTGTGGGGTTTGTAGCCGATACTCTGCCTGGGCCCCAAACCGTCCGATACTCAGGTCTAGTGTCAGACCCTGCCACGATGCCTGACTATGTGGAGCCTGTTGCTTATGGTTACAAGTTTGCTGGCTGGTACACCGCTGCGTCCAGCGGTGAGGTGTTCGATTTCATGGCTGACCGTGTGACGAGTCACCAGGGCAACCTGTACGCCCACTGGGATAAGCAAGACCCTGTGGATGTCACCTTCGCGGCCAACCCACCATCGGGGCATCAGGTTGTGTTTGGTACCAGCCCTGAGGCCCTGGAGGACGTTCCTTATGGCCAGACGGTCAGCGACACGCTCTCACAGCCGATCATCGCCGGGCACAGATTTGCTGGCTGGTACACCGACCAGATCAGCGGATATCAATTCATCCTGGGCACCGGTGGGACCAGACTGACTGAGGACATGACACTGTGGGCAAGATGGGCTGAAGTACCCCACACCGTGACCTTGGACTTCGACGTGAACCCACCCGAAGGCCACACCTCGGGCGAGGTAACTGGGCCTGAGCCGCTCACAGGGGTGAGATACAACGAGATGATCCCGGGCAGTTTGGTGGTTCCGGCGCTGGATGGCTACCGGTTCACTGGCTGGTATACCGACAAAGGATCGACTGGCCGGCCTGCAACACCTGGGATCACCAGGCTGGTGTGGGACACAACCACCACGCCAGAGAGCCTGACATGGCATGGGACCTGGCAGGCAGAACCAACGGTCACCGTCAAGTTCAACCCAAGGCCACCAGATGGTGCAACCATCATTCAAGGGACCAGCCCATCAACCTTGACCGCTCAGCCCTACAACAAACTCTTGGATCCGGCACAGGTTCCGGTCCCCATGGTTGAGGGCTGGGAGTTCACCGGCTGGGAGCCCCAATTCGGAACCCCGCCTAACAGCGGTGAGGCAAGCCTGTTTGATCCGGAGTCTGACCGGTTGATTGACCAGTGGTTCACCGGTCCAGAAACATCAACCATCTCCCTGGAAGGCCAGTGGCAGCAGCGCTCCCCGATCACCGTCCAATTCGACGCGAACCTCCCCACCGCCGATGGCGATCCAGTGGTTGTCCAGATGCCCAGCCCTGATAGTGGGAACACCTACAACGTCCCCATACAGGCAGGTCCCGCCCAGACTCCGATAGTGGCCGGGTATACCGGGACTGGTTTCCGGTTTGCTGGCTGGTACACCAAGCCTGTTGGAGGGTTGGAATTCAAGTTCGGGCTGGACGGAACCAGACTCACCCAGGATGTGCTTTACGCCCATTGGACAGCGGATGCCGAGACCTATTCGGTCACCTGGGATCTGGACGCAGATGGCGCAAGTGGTGTGCCTGGCAACAACAAGGACCTGTACTACGGCACCGCCCTCAACGCGCCAGATGTCCAGGCCATCCGCCCCGGGTACCGGTTCACCGGCTGGTACACCACAGGTCCTGGAAGCCGTGAGGTCCAATTCACTGGGCCTGACGCTGACAGGATCACCGGTGACATCACCTTGAAGGCCGGCTGGCAGAAGGATGACAGCACCCATCAGGTTGTGTTTGATGCGAACAGCGACGCACCCGACATCGCCGGAGTACCAGAGCCGGTCAGCAGGAAGGTTTCTGAAGTGATCGGTGAGCCCGGCAGTCAGATTGTCAGGCCCGGATACCGGTTCACAGGCTGGTGGTACTCGTGCGCTGGCCAGACCTGTACGGGTCGGTTTGATCCGATGGACCGGATTCCTGATCCACCTACAGACCTGAGGTTGAAAGCCGGTTGGACTCTAGACAATGACACCTACCAAGTGGTGTTTGACCCGAACACCACCATCAGCCAAGCAGGTCAAGTATTCGGCCAGCCTGCCCCAAAGACGGGTCTGAAGGTCTCAGAGATGATCACCGCCCCAGACAGCCAGATTGGTCTGCCTGGACACCGGTTCACCGGCTGGTGGTACTCATGTGGAGGGCAAACCTGCACGGGCAGGTTTGCCCCGACGGATCGGATACCCGATCCCGGCCAAGACCTGGTGTTGCTGGCTGGGTGGGAGCCGGAGTTGACCCGTTTCAACGTGATCTATAACCCGAACACCACCGATCCGGTGGCCAACATGCCAACCAACAATCAGGGCCTGTTGACATCCGAGCAAACCCAGCCCGCCAACGCCACACCCACCCGTGCCGGCCACAGGTTCACCGGGTGGACCACGCCGTGCCAAGACAACCCAGACAACTGGTGCCAAATCCAACTGGGGCAAGTCAGGATCACAGATCCCGGCGCTGATATCGAAGTGTTTGCCCAATGGACGCCAATGCCCAACGTCATAGTTGGCTTCTATCCCAACCCGCCTTCGCCAGGCACATCCATAGCCCAGATGCCATCCCTTGACCCGGTCCAGTACAGCACACCCCTGCCAACCGACGTGCAAACCCCTGTCGCGTGGGAGACCACCACCCCTGATGGGTACCGGTTTGCTGGCTGGTATGACGATCCGACCGGCGGAAGCCGTTACGACCTCGGCGTCACACTGCTCTACCCAGATGGCAAGCCAGGCAGCGATCCCGACCAGATCCGCCTATATGCCCACTGGGATGAAGCAGAAACCATCACTGTCAGCTTTGATGCACAACCACCAGACCCGGATCATCCGATCATCGACGGCACCATGCCCGCCCAGCTCCAGGTCGGCTATTCAGCGCCGCTACCTGAGATCGCTGCTCCCAGGGCTGTGGGATACAGGTTTGCCGGTTGGCAACGTGCCGGCACCGAAGCATTGGTCACCACAGGTGCCAGGCAGTACGCCGACACAACTTTGACCCCCAGGTGGAACCAGGCCGGCCTGGTCCCAATACATTTTGACCCGAACCTGCCCTCCGTTCAGGCTCCACTGATCCCAGATACTGTGCCGGCAGATGCCACCACCGTCCTCAACGCACCCCTGCCAGCAGGCTTGTTGGTGCCAGAAACCATCGGCTGGCAATTCGATAACTGGTATGCGGACCCGGAAGGAGACACAGACCCCTACACCACAACCGGTCCAGTCATCTACACACCATCCGAAGCAACCACCTTCACCCTTTACGCTCACTGGACAAAGGTTCCGGATTTCACCGTCACTTTCAACTGTCAGGCCGGCCTGCCGAACAGTACTCAAGTGGCGGCAGAGACCTGTCCGAATGAGCGCACTGGTGCCCAGTTCAATCAGCTAATGCCTCACGTGAATCCAACACCGCAGGCAATAGGCTACGGGTTTGTAGGCTGGTTCACGGCAGCTGAGGGCGGCAACCCCGTCATTCCCGGTGAAACCCGTTTGCAGGGAGCCGCGACGCTCTACGCTCACTATCAACCAGCTGACCCCGTAAAGGTTCAGTTCCACGCAGGAACAAAACAGGGCCAAGTTGTCGATGGCACCATGCCAATCAACCTCACATCGCTGGACAAAGGCGCTTCTCTTCCAAGCGACACCCGCACACCGATTGTTCCAGGGAGCCTGTTCTCTGGATGGAACACCCAACCTGATGGGGAGGGGACTGGGTTTGCATTAGGGGTGACTCCGGTGCTCGCTGACGTGACCCTGTATGCGGTTTGGACGCAGGCCAATGACCAGACGGTGACGTTCACCAGCGGCAATGTCTCCACTGTTGCAGGGACAATGCCCCCAGCACCCGTGCCCGTCAAGTACAACGGTCTTGTGGTTGCACCTGCGCAAGTCCCGATAGCAGAAGGACACCGGTTCACCGGCTGGCTGTTGGATGATATGCCATTCGATTTCAACACCCGGGTGGTCAGCGATATCACTCTGACTGCTGCGTGGGAGGAGCCAGGCAACGTGGAGGTCACGTTGGATATGAACCTTCCTGCAGGTAGCGTCTTGGTGGATGATCCTGCGTCGAGCCAGTTCGAGGTTCTCTACGATTCGCTCATGCCGGCCGATGTCTTCCGCCCGAGGGCTACTGGCCACAAGTGGTTGGGCTGGTACACCGATCCAACGGCCGGGGTTCAAGTGGTACCCGGGCTCACGCGCCTAACCGAAACCCCGCTGGAACTGTTTGCCCGTTGGGAGCAGGCAGGTGATGTTCAGGTCGGGTTCACGGTGAACAAGCCAGAAGGCACGGTGCTGCAAGCAGGCACTTTGCCTGAACCCCAGAGCGTCACCTATCAGGGTTTGGTGACCGAGCCTGGTGACCCGGTGATCACCGGATACAAGTTTGGTGGCTGGTACGCCGATTCCGAACTGAGCGTGCCGTTCGAGTTCGCAACCACGCGAGTTGCGGCGGACATATTCTTGTTCGCCAAATGGGTGGAGGCGGCCGCGATCAAGATCGTGTTCAACGTGGCGGGCAAGGAACCGTATGCTGGTGTGCCGAGCGAATTGACTGGGATTCCATATGCCAGCCGGATCGCTGACCCAGGTTCCCCACAAGCGGTTGGATTCCAGTTCACCGGCTGGCACACCCAGGGACCATGTGCTGGCGGCCCGGTCGATTTCAATACATGGAGGGCCCAAACCCCACAAGATGACACGATCACGCTGTATGCGTGCTGGAAGCCAACAGACCCAGTGACCATCACCTACCATCCGAACGAGCCAGATGACGCCACCAGCGAGGCAACAGACATGCCGCCAGATGTCGAGGCAACGGCAGGGTCATTTGTCTATGGCGACTCCCCGCCACCCGCGTCACCAAGCTTGGTGGACCATTGGTTCTCCCACTGGTCCACTGATCAGGCCGGCCGCAATCCCTTCATGCTCGAAGATGACAGGGTACCGGCAGCCAGCCTCAATCTATACGCCAACTGGACCCTAAAGGACCATTACGCCGTCATCTATCGGGCAAATGTCGGGGCTGGAGTGAAGCCAACTGATTTCCCTGAGCCAGTTCAAGTCCAGGATGGAGAAACAGCCGAAGAGCCAGCTGAGCCGCGAGCGATTGGAGCAGTGTTCGAGAAGTGGAGCACCAACGCGCAAGGAACAGACCAATTCGACTTTGATACACCGATAACGAGCGGTTTGCATCTCTTCGCGATTTGGCGAACCGTCAGCCCGGTCAAGGTGAGTTTCGACGCCAACGGCGTGAGCACGGTGCCAGGCACAATGCCGCCGGCGTTCACGAATGTGGTGTACCGCACCAAAGTGCCCGAACCCTACCTGGCTCCAGTTGACATGTCAGGGGAGAAGGTGTTCTCCGCCTGGTACGCAGTCCAGGCACCCGGCGCGGAAGACCACCCGTTCGACTTCGGCGCCGACATCCTGTCCGAGGTAGACATCCCCTTGTATGCGGTGTGGACCGATGCTGAGAAGTTCGATGTGACGTTCAGCGCGAACACTGATCCCGAGGGCCAGGCCGGCCCATCGGAGGTGTTCCAAGGCGAGTCCACTGCGGCACAGTATGTGCCGGTAGAGCGCACTGCGGTGCGGCCAACACTCGATCCGGCCGCTGAGGGTTGGAAGTTCACAGGCTGGTATCTCAACCCCTTGGCGGCACCCCCAGCAGTGCCCTACCAGTTCGACACAACACCCATCACCTCCGATGTCGATCTGGTGGCCGGATGGCAAAAGATGAGCGATGTTCCTGTTGTGTACCTGGACAACACACCGAACAACGCCACACCCATTCCGGGCTCCACCCCAGGGTTCACAACCATCAAGTACAACAGCTTTGTCCCTGAGCCGACTGAGTACCAGCCAGGGTTGGAGGGACACAAGTTTGTCGATTGGCGGGCCGACCCGACCGGGACTACTCCTTTCGCGTTCGAAGGAGATGCCAGCGCGGTGCGACACACAAATGCCGTCACGATCTTCGCCTCATGGCAAACCCAAAGCCCCGTCAGCATCGCCTACCTTCCGGGCACTGTGCAGGGCAACACGGCCGAGGTAGTGCCGAACACAATGCCCACAGTGCCGGCGTCACTGCCGTATGACGCCGTCATACCAGCAACCCTTGAGCCTCCTGCCGGCATCGGACATCTGTTTGACCATTGGCATGACGGCAGCGGGCCTGTCGAGCTGGGTGTGACCCGTGTGCGGGACAACACCACTTTGACAGCTCAGTGGGAGCCGGATCTGACTACCATCGAGGTCGGCTATGTTGCAGGCGTGGATGGCGCGCAAGGTGTGCCATCACCTGGGAATGTCCCGATCAATCAGCTGCTGAGCGATGCAGCGACTGCCAGTCCCAGGGCTGTAGGGCACAGGTTTGACGGTTGGGCCGTTACTGATGGCGGACCGGTCATCGATCCGACCACCATCCGGGCCACCGGACCGGAGCGTATGACGCTGTATGGGCGCTGGACTGTCATGCCGGACGTGCCTGTCACGTTCAATCCGAACCCGCCAGCTGGCGCCAGCGCTGTACCCGGCACCGGGCCCGGCGTTGTGCCGAGCGCCTATGACGCGCCGGTGGCCAGACCCGCTGCCACGCCGATTGTTGAGGAGTGGCAGTTTGACGGCTGGTACACCACACCGGATGCGAGCACACAATTTGCCTTCGCTGATACAACAAACCCAACAATCCTAACTGCAAGCACAACAGTCTACGCTGGATGGAAAAAGAGCGAGAACATAGTAGTCACTTTTGATCGCGGAATCATCGATCAACAACCCGCCGTCTTGGCAGCGGATTCGCCCTGGCCTGCAGACATTCTCAATCATCCGTTCAACGCAGTACTGCCGGCAAATACAGCGACACCAAGGGTGCTGGGCCACCGATTCACCGGTTGGATCGCCGCGGGATCCAATCAACCTGTTCAGCCCGGCACCACCAGAATCAGCCATGGAGTTACTCTGGTAGCAACTTGGGATGAGAATGTGACCAATGTGACTGTCAAGTTTGCGGCTGGCGCGGTTGACCATGCCGAGGGCCTCCCTTCAGATCAAACGGTCCTAGTATCGGACTATTTGGATGAGAACCTGATATCCGCGCCCGTGGCTCCAAGTCAGGAATTCATGGGATGGTCACTGGAAACGACTGGACCGGTTATCAACCTTGCCAAAACACGAATAGAGCCACCCGGAACAACCCTGACACTGTTTGCCCAATGGCAGGGCCGTCAATCAGTACGGGTGACCTTCGACATCGGCGGCGCAGAGGTGATTAGCGGGATGCCCTTAGGCGACATTCTGACCACTGCTTACAACGGCTGGCTGGCGCTGCCCAGGCCCGTCGCCATCGGCCTGCAACTGGAAGGCTGGCTGCCTTGCGCGCCCCCCGCCGATGGCGAAGAGGGTGACCAAGACGGCTCCGGCGGTCAGGAAGAGCCTGCCGTTCCGATCAAGTCCGGTCGGTTTAGCGAGGACACCGTTCTGTGCGCGGTCTGGACCAGGCTCGAACCGATCCCGGTGACGGTGAACCTGGGCGAGTCCGGCCCGCCGAAGCAGACTTCCGTTCTGGCCAACGGACTCATCACACGGCCGAGCGATCCGGTATGGAGTGGGCACCTGTTTGTTGGCTGGTACGCCGACCAGCGCTTCAGCCGGCCATTCGACTTTGCCGAGACCCGGGTGACAAGCCCGCTCACGCTCTACGCGCGCTGGCTCGACGTTCCCAGTTCGGGTGGCGGCGGAGGCGGCGGGACTCCCGGTGGGGGAGGAAGCGGCGGAGGTACACCAGGTGGCGGAGGCAGCGGCGGCGGCGGAGGTACGCCAGGTGGTGGCGGCAGTACCGGAGGCGGCGGCTCAGGCGGCTCGGGCGGAGGCGGCTCGGGTGGCGGTGGCAGCGCGCCCGATGACGGTGGAACCCCAGGTGGGGGCGGTTCTGGTGGCGGCAGCACGCCTGGTGGAGACACCCCAGGTGGTGGCGGCTCGAGTGACAAGCCAAGCGGCGGCAGCACACCTGGTGATGGAGGCACCACAGGCGGCGGCAGCTCCGGTGGGGACACGTCTGGTGGTGACACGCCTGGAGGCGGGTCTGGCGCCGGCGGCGGTTCTGATGACCGCGCGGATGACACACCCGATCAGAATGGTGGGCAGCATGGTGTGGCTACTGGGATCAGCATTCACGCCCCGGCGGATGTGTGGCCGGTGCGTTCTGGTGGTGGCGACACCCTCGCTTTGACTGTTCAGGTCAGTCCGGCTGATGCGCCGATGCCTGGTCTCGTGTGGTCGATAGTCTCGGGCCCGGCCCAAATAGACCAGTCCGGGAAGGTGACATTCACCGGTGGCGAGGGGCCTGTGGTTGTTCAGGTGGACGCCATCGGCGGGGAGAAACTTGTCGGTACGGTGACGGTTCAGGCGGTGCGAGCTGTTGGGGCGGTTCGCGTTCAGGCTGGGACCGTGTATTTGCAATCCGGGAAACGGGTGCGGCTTGGCGTGGTTGCCTATGACCAGTTCGATTTGAAGCGGGCGACTGATGCGAAGCTGACGTTTACCTCATCCAACCCGAATGCTGTGAGTGTGGATAGTGCTGGGGTTGTTAGGGCAGTCAAACTGTCCAAGCGGTCCAGCGGCACAGTGCGCATTGAGGCCGGGAACGGGAAATCGGCCGAGGTAAGGGTCATTGTGGTTCCCAAAGCCAAGAGGCTGGCAGGGGTGAAGGTGAAACTGCCGTCTAGCAAGACAAAGCTGAAGGTCGGCCAATCAGCGGTGTTGAAGGTCACGCTGACGCCCAAAGGCGTGACTGGAATCATCCCGAAGTTCAAGTCCTCCAAGCCTTCCGTGTTGAGTGTGGACAAGGTTGGCAGGATTGTGGCGCTAAAGAAAGGCAAAGCGACCATCACCGTCATAGCCGCCGGCAAGCGAGCAAAGACCAAGACCATCCAAATCCGCTGACACACAGCCCACCCCACCGCGGCCCGTCCAGTCGCGGCACACCCTGCCCCACCGCGGCCCGCCCCAACCGCGCGCGGCCCGCCCCACCGCGCGCGGCCCGGGTTGGGGTACCGTCGCTGGTATGAGTTCTCATCCTGGCGAACGAACCCTTGTGCTGATCAAACCTGACGGGGTGCAGCGCGGGCTGGTGGGGCGGATCCTCGAGCGGATTGAGCAGCACGGCTACGCCTTCGAGGCGATCCAGCTGCGCCACGCGACCGCTGATGAGCTGGCCGCCCACTACGCCGAGCACGCCGCCAAGCCGTTCTACCCCGGCCTGGTGACCTACATGACGTCCGGCCCGGTGGTCGCCATCGTGGTGAGCGGCACCTCGGTGGTTGCCGCATTCCGGACAATCGCCGGCGCCACAAACCCGCTGAATGCGGATCCCGGCACCATCCGCGGTGACCTCGGCCGCGCCTACGATGACGGCGAGATCCGCAACCTGGTCCACGGCTCCGATTCCCCGGCCAACGCCGAACGCGAGATAGCCATCTGGTTCCCAGGCCTGGCCAGAAAGTGATCTGACCCCGTCCACCCGCGCGGGCGAACGCCACAGCCCGCAAAGCGCTAGCTGCTGTGGTCCTTCAGGCGGGAGGAGATCACTTCGGTTACGCCATCGTCCCTCATGGCAACTCCGTAGAGGGCGTCGGCTACCTCCATGGTGCGCTTTTGGTGGGTGACTATGAGGATCTGGGAGGAGACGCGCAGCTCGTTGATGATCTCCAGCAGGCGGCCGAGGTTCACCTCATCCAGCGCGGCCTCGACCTCATCCATCACGTAGAACGGGCTGGGGCGGGCCATGAAGATCGCCACCACAAACGCGACCGCGACCAGCGCCCGCTCGCCGCCGGATAGCAGAGACAGGCGCTTGACCGATTTGCCGGCTGGCCGCGCCTCGACGTCGATGCCGGTGGCCAGCATGTTGTCCGGATCGGTCGCCACCAGCCGGCCCTCGCCGCCGGGGAACAGCCGCGCGAACGTCCGCCCAAACGCCTCAGCCGTGTCGTGGTAGGCGCTGGCGAACAGCCCCTCCACGCGCTCATCCACCTCGCGCACCACGTGCATCAGGTCCTCGCGCGATTTCTTCAGGTCCGCCAGCTGCTCGGTGAGGAACCGGTGCCGCTCCTCCAGCGCGCGATACTCCTCCAGCGCCAGCGGGTTGACCCGCCCCAACATGGCCAGCGCGCGCTCGGCCGCCCGCAGCCGTTTCTCCTGTTCAGCCCGCACATAAGGCACCCCAGCGGGCTGCTCAGGTGTCGCGTCCGATGCCGCACCCTCCACCTCCGGTCCGCCCGCCTGGTCCGGTTGGCAGGCTTGGTCCTCCGAGGTGCCCTCCTCCTGGCTAGCTGCCTCCCCGGCCTCCCCGGCCTCGCGGTCCCCGTCCGGACCCCCCACCACCACAGGCCGATCCGGGCCGAACTCGGCCAGCAGCGTCTCGGGCTCTATGCCCAGGTCATCCACGGCTTTGGCGCTCAGCATCTCGATGCGCAGGCGCATTGCGGTGCGGGCCATCTCATCGCGGTGGGCGGCGTCGGTCAGCTCCGCCAGCTCACCGCGGTGAGTCTCGGCAGCCGTTCTGGCCTGGGCAATCGTCTGGTCCCTGGCGTCGCGAGCCGCCTCTGCCTCGTCGCGGCGCTGGCCTGCCGCGGCCAACGCCCCGGCCACCAGCTCAGCCAACTCCCGGGCCCCGGCCTCCACCGCCTGCGCAACCCGATATGCCGCCGCCCGCTGCTCCGCCCGGACCAAAGCGGCCTGCCGGGCAGCCCGCTCGGTTGCCGCCGCCCGCTCAGTCGCCTCGATGCGTGAGGCCAACGCCCGCAGCCGCTCCTCGCCCGTGCGCAGCGCCAGCCGAGCCTCGGTCTCAGCACCCCGGGCAGCGTCCGCCGCCACGGCCGCCCGGTCACGCTCAGCGTCATCCGGCTCGACATCATCCGTCTCACCTGCACCGTCGCGCTCAGCCGCCTCAAGGCGCGCGGCCAAATCGGCCAACGTGCGGCTCTCCTCAGCCTGCAACTCAAGCGCCTCATCGAGCGACCCACTCAGCCGCTCCGACTGATCATTCGTGGTGCGAATCGCCGCGCTGAGCCGTCCCAACTGCTCGGCCACAGCCGTCATCCGCGCGTCGGACTCGTGCAGCGACGCCAACGTCAACTCGACCGCCGCCTCAGCGCTCTGCTGCTCCGCCTCGGCCCGCGCCACCTCAAACGCCGCCCGTTCCGCCGCTGCCTGCGCCTCCGCCGCCCGCGCGGCCGCCTCCTCGTGCGCCGCATGCAGCTCAATCACGCTCGGCCCGCCGGCCGCGCCGCCCTCCGCCCATGATCCAGCCAGCAAATCGCCCGCCGCCGTGACCGCCACCAGCCCCGGACCCGCCTCAACCACCCGCCGGGCCTGCGCCAGATCATCGACGATGACGGTCCCCGCCAACGCCCGAGCCACCGCCTCCCGTACCCCCGGGTCAGCCCGCACCAAGTCGACAGCCCACCGCGCCCCAACCACGTCCGGCAACTCAAGCGCCCCGCCAACCGAACCGGCCCCGCCACCTGAGGTGCCGGCATCGGCGGCGATCATCAGGCCGGCTCTGCCGGAGGATTCGTCGCGCAGGTGGCGGATGGCGTCCACGGCGGCCTCGACCGACTCGACCACAACGGCCTGGGCGGCGCGGCCCAGCGCGGCAGCGACGGCGGACTCATACCCAGCCTCAACCTCTATCAGCGCCGCCAGCGATCCGAGCACCCCAGGCGGCGGATCAGCCAGCAGCGCGCCAGTGCCATCTGCCCTGGTCAGCGACAGTTCCAGCGTCTCCAAGCGGGCCTGCCACGAGGCCAGATCGCGCTGGGCGTCCGTGCGGCGGGTCTGCCAATCGCGCGCGTCAGTGCGGGCCGCCTCAAGCTGGGCGATGGCGGCCTCGTGGTCAGCGTCCAGGCGGTTCTCGCCCTCCTCAGCCCCGGCTATCCGCTGCTCCAGCGTGGTGAACTCCAGCGTGGCGCCCGCGGACTGCTCGGCCAACTCAGCCAGCCGTGTGCGCAGCCGGGCAATCTCGTCATCGCGCGCCTCCACCTTGGAACGCGCCGCCCGGACCTGCCCGGCCAACGTGGCCAGACCCTCACGCCTGTCAGCCGCCGCACGCAGCAGGGCCGCATGGTGGCGGGCTGCCCTGCCAGCCTCGCCCTCCGCCTCGCTGCGGGAGGCCGTCGCCGCACTCAACGCCTCACGCGCCGCAGCGACCTCCGCCTCCAACTCCGCTGCCGATGTCCGCAGCCTCCCGGCCAGCTGCTCCAACGTGTCCGGGTCCTCACCCAACGGCTCCATGGTCGGTGCGCCGAGCAGCCGCGCCCGCTCCGCCGCCAACGCCTGCGTCCCGGCCACCCTGTCACGCAGCGAGGACAGCCGGAACCAGGTCCGCGAGGCCTCAGCAATCTCGGGTGCAGCCGCCGCCGCGGCAGCCTCCAGCTCCGCAATTGTGCCTGTGGCCTGCTTCAACGCCGCCGTGACCGCCTCACGCTGCGCCACCAGCGCCGTCTCATCAGCCACATCGGCCTGGAGCGCCGCGGTGGCCTGGGACAGATCATCGGCCAGCAGCCGAGCCGCGGCATCGCGCGCGTCAGCCTGGATCGCATGCGCCCTGCGCGCAACGTCAGCCTGCTTGGCCAACGGCCCCAACCGCCGCCTGATCTCACCGGTCAGATCGGTCAGCCGCACCAGATTGGCCTGCATCGCGTCGAGTTTGCGCAGCGCCCGCTCCTTGCGCTTGCGGTGCTTCAGCACGCCGGCAGCCTCCTCAATGAAGCCGCGGCGCTCATCCGGGCCGGCAGTCAAAATGGCGTCCAGCTTCCCCTGACCGACGATCACGTGCATCTCCCTGCCAAGTCCGGTGTCGGAAAGCAGTTCCTGGACGTCGAGCAATCGGCAAGCTGAACCATTGATGGCGTACTCACTCGATCCGCTGCGGAACAGGGTGCGGGAGATAGTCACCTCGGAGTAGTCGATGGGCAGGGCGCCATCGGTGTTGTCAATGGTCAAGCGGACTTCCGCCCTGCCCAAAGGCGCCCGGCTGCGCGTCCCGGCAAAGATGACGTCCTCCATGGAGCCGCCCCGCAGCGACTTGGCACCCTGCTCGCCCATCACCCATGAAAGGGCGTCCACCACGTTGGATTTGCCGGACCCATTCGGTCCAACTATGCAGGTGACGCCGGGCTCGAACTCGAGCTTTGTGGCCGATGCGAAGCTCTTGAAGCCCCGCAGGCTCAGCGTCTTGAGATGCACAGCCCCCCACCCTAGTGGCCAGGTAGGTCAGCTATCCCGTTCGCCGGGTTCATGCCCTGCTGCGTCCAAACGAATGGCGCGGCGGATCTTGGCCGATGCCCACTGATAGTGGATGGATGTTGCCGTCTCGAACCAGGAGCCAACGGCGCTGCCCCGGGTCCAGTCATACAGCCCCGGCGTCCACAACTGAGTGTCTGTGGACCCGTCATACAGCTTCAACGCGTGATGGTGAGTCAACACGGCTGCGGAACGGGCGGCATCGTACGTCATGTCTTGAACCACCCGCCAAATGGCTTGGTTCATCTCCGCAACCTCGTCCCAGGAATACCCGGCGCACGGTACGGGCGTGGGCACTCCTTCGAGTTCCTTGCTGTACCAGCGGATCAGCATCTGGTGCCAGGCGGCGATGTGCCCAAGCAGGTCGCGTGCGTTGCGGTCGCGTGAGAGTAAGGGGAACGTCATATCAGGCGGGAGGGAGTCGGCTAGTTGTATGAGGTCGTTGAAGTGTTTGACGGCTGCTTGCCGAACATCAGCGGTCCGGCTCCGTCCGGTCTCCTTCACGATCCCTCCTGGCGAGAGGGGCTCACCTGTGACCAGTCCTGCGCTGATCGATTCGCCCCTGGCGCCAACCATAGGCCAAGCTGGTGGGCATGGAACCTTGGATTGCCGTACTGATTGCTGTTCTTGCTGTCGTTTT